>JAJYLC010000011.1 GCA_021787935.1 Chloroflexota bacterium
ATCCAACTATACACGTAGGCGATACTATACAATTCACAGCCACAGGAACCTATTGCAATGGCAGCACCCAGAACATCTCCACAAGTGTGACCTGGATGTCAGGAAATACCAGCGTCGCCACCATAAGCGCCACCGGAAATGCTACAGGTCTGGCTGTGGGGACAACACCCATCACAGCCAAGCTTGGCAATATCACCAGCCCGGCTCAAACCCTCACGGTTGTTAAAGCGCCGCCAACACAAATTTTGGTTACTGTCATAATAAAACCTGAGACTTTAAACCTTCACAGTAAAGGCGTGTTCACTGCATTTATTCGGCTTCCAAAAGGTTTCAACGTTGCCGATATTGACCTTGCCACAGTTCAATGTGAAGGTGCAGATGCAATAAAAGGGATGGTGTCTGACAATACTTTGACAGTGAAGTTCGAGAGACAATCCTTGGTAAACGTGTCGACTGGGGATAAAGTCAGCCTAACAGTAACCGGGAAGCTAAAAAACGGGACGCCATTCACAGGCAGTGACACTGTAAGGATCATAGATAACGGTAATAAGAAATAGCTGGGTGAAAACAACTTAAAGTAATCGCGACTTTAGGGAGGCTGAGAGTCGGTCCGGATTCTCGGCCTCCCTTGTTTGTTTATGTGCTACTGTTGCGGTACTGCTCTATTTTCAAAACAATCTGTCATGTTGATTGAAATCAGCACTTAGACGGATGAAATACTACCTCTTTAAGGGTAGCCTGGAGCACCCGCTCCAGGCACCAAGTCGGAGCAGGTGCTCCGACCTACCCAAATTAAGCACGAGCAGCGATAAGGCTATCCAAAGGTAATATGACTTAACGTACATTGACAAATACCGATGGCAATGATATAAAGTTTTTGTTCCGCAATGCTTCACTCAGTATATTTTCCCTGCGGATTTTTCCATCGCTCCACAGTCAAAGCTCAACCCAACCGCAGATAAACTTTTAAGGCTGATTTTAGAAAAATGCAAATCAGGTAAAAGGACTTGATTAAGGAGGCGTTAATGGCAGGCATAACCTCTTACGGTGCTTACATACCGCTGCACCGCTTGGCCAGGACTGAGCTCTTCCGGGCCTGGAGCGGCATCGGCATGTTAGGCATGTCCGTGCCGGGCGAGAAGGCGGTAGCAAGCTACGACGAAGACTGCGTGACTATGGCGGTAGAGGCAGTCATCGATTGCATGGGCAAGATAGACCCTAAAACTATCGACGGGCTGTTCTTCGCCTCTACAACCCACCCTTATAGCGAGAAGCAAAGCTCAGCCATAATAGCCGCCGCGGCCGATATGGGCCGCAACGTGAGGGTTGCGGATTTCGCTGGCTCTTTGAGGACAGGGACTATCGCTATAACCGCGGCTCTCGATGCTATAAAAGCTAAATCGGCTAAGAATATCATGGTCGCTGCTGCCGATGCCCGTCCCGCAGCACCCTCAGGTCTTATGGAGCAGGGTTTTGGCGACGGGGCCGCTGCTCTCCTTCTGGGCGATAAGGATGTCATCGCCTCAATCGAGGGCAGCTATTCGATTTGCGATGAGTTTTCCGGAGTGTGGCGGGCTCATACTGATAGCTTTGTTCGCTCGTGGGAAGACCGCATGGTGCTGGATAAAGGCTATTCTGAAATCCTCCCCGAGGCCATCACCGGCGTGATGAACAAATTTAATCTCAAGGCCAGTGATTTCGCCAAAGTGGTATATGACTCCCCCCTCGATGTGAGAGCGCACATCAAGCTGTCGAAGAGCCTGGGATTCGATGCGGCGAAGGTCCAGGATACTATGTTCATGAACTTGGGCAATACCGGCACGGCACAGGCAATGATGATGATGGTGGCAGCCCTCGAAGAAGCTAAAGCAGGGGATAAGATACTTTTCGCCAGCTATGGAAACGGAGCCGATGCTTTCGTTATCGAAGTGAGCCAGTTTATTGAAATCGCCAGAGACCGTCGGGGAATCAAAGCTCATCTAGCATCAAAAAGGATGGTCAACAACTATGAAACATATCTGCGCTGGAGAGGGCTGATACCTCTGGAGCCGGCACAACGCCCTGAGCTAACACCCACCTCTATCTCAGCGCTGCGCAGGGATCGCAAAGCCATCCTGCCCCTCTACGGAGTGAAATGTAAAAAGTGCGGCACTCCGGAGTACCGTCCTCCGGCCTGGGCTGGCGGGAGAGCGCCGGCCAGGATATGCGTGATGTGCCAGGCCAAAGACCAGTTCGAGGATTACAAGTTCGCTGACAAGAAGGGAAAGCTGTTCAACTTCACCCATGACTACATTGCAACTACACCCGACCCTCCGGCCACCAACGTTATTATCGACTTCGATGGCGGAGGCAGAGGGATGTTCGATTTCACTGACCGCGACCCGGACAAGGTAGCTGTGGGCATGCCTGTGGAGATGACCTTCAGGAAGCTTTTCTTCGATCGCGGTATCCATAACTATTACTGGAAAGCCAGACCGGTGAGAGTCTAGGAGGATAAAGATGGCAGAAAGCATAAAGGATAAAGTCGCCGTAATTGGCGTGGGCTGTACCAAATTCGGTGAACTTTGGGACAGAAGCGTCTCAGATATGATAGTTGACGCCACCACTGAAGCCCTAGAAGATGCGGGAGTCGAGCTTAAGGACATCGACGCGGCATGGGTAGGACACTGGTGTGAAACGTCAGGAATGACAGGGCTGGGCCTGTCCGGAACCCTGGGACTTCAGTACAAGCCCGTTACCAGGATCGAGAATGCCTGCGCTACAGGGTCAGATTGCCTCAGAAACGCCGCCTATGCCATAGCCTGCGGTGTGTATGACATAGTCATGGTTGTGGGAGCCGAAAAGCTGAAGGATATGGGCATCGCCGGACTGCCCAATCAGGTCCCCCTGGGCACCCCTAACTTGATAACCGCTATCTCGGCGCCGGGACTTTTCGCCATGATGGCCACAAGCTATTTTCACCGCTACGGCCTCAGTCCCCAGGAAGGGAAAAGGATGCTTTCGCACATCCCTGTGAAAAGCCATCACAATGGAGCCATGAACCCCAAAGCCCACTTCCGCAGGGAGGTGACTCTGGAGCAGGTAATAAACTCACCCATAATCGCCTGGCCGCTGGGCATCTTCGATTGCTGCGGCACAAGCGATGGTGCAGCCGCCGCTATCCTGGTGCGGGCGAGCGAGGCCAAGAAGTTCAGGAATGACCCTATCTATATCAAAGCACTGCAGATATGTGCCAACCCTGCTGATGGCGCCAGGAGAAACGACTTCGATTTTACGCACATCGAGGCAGGCTATCGCGCCGGAGTGGCAGCATATAAAGAGGCTGGCATAACGAACCCGCGGGGAGAAATCAGCATGGCCGAGGTGCATGACTGCTTCTCCATTAATGAAGCTATTGTCATGGAAGACCTTCAATTCAGCCCCAGAGGAAAGGTGAAGAATGACCTCGAGTCCGGCTTCTTCAATCTTGACGGAGGATTGCCGGTGCAAGCCAGCGGCGGCTTGAAATGCTTCGGGCATCCAGTAGCAGCCACAGGGCTCAGGATGCTCTACGAGATGTGTCAGCAGCTTCAGGGAAAGGCAGGGCCCCGGCAGGTCAAGAACGCGAGACTGGGGCTGACCCATAATATGGGTGGGCACCCGGCAGATAACGTCGTCTCCTGCGTCATCGTAGGGCGTGATCGATAGCTTACAGGAGCAAAAATGGACTTTCGCTTCACTCCTAAAGAAGAGGCATTAAGAAAGCAGTTCGACGATTTTTACAGAGAAGAGATGAAGAATGCCCCGCCCGAGTGGGGGACATCCTTCGAGGCCATCTACGGCAGCGACGAATGCTGGGAATTCCACAAGCAAACGGCCAAAAAACTGGGCGCCAGAGGCTGGCTCTCGCGCCCCTGGCCTAAAGAATACGGCGGCGAAGACGCCCCTCTGATAGAGCAATTCATCTTCAGTGAGGTGCAGGGGTATCACAGAGGAGCGGGCGTCGACCCCCTCGGCGTGAGCGTACTGGCCCCTTCACTTTTAATCAGCGGGAACGAGGAGCAAAAGAGGGAACATCTGCCACCTATGGCGCGCGGCGAGCGGTTCTGGTGCCAGTGCTGGAGCGAGCCGGGCTCCGGTTCCGACCTGGCATCTCTCAGCACCCGTGCGGTAAGGCAGGGCGATGACTATATCGTTAACGGACAGAAAATCTGGACAACGGGGGCACACCGTGCCGATTGGTGTAACCTCCTGGCCAGGACAGACCCCAATCAGAAAAGAGGCCGCGGGCTTTCTTTCTTTCTGCTGGATATGAAAACCCCAGGCATTACAGTCCGTCCTATCCGCAGCATGGAAGGCTCCCACATGTTTAACGAGGTATTTTTCGACAGTGTCAAGATTCCGGTGCGCAACCGGGTAGCCGAGGAGAACCAGGGCTGGATAGCCTCTCAAATGTCGTCTAACTTCGAACGCTCTATGATAAATGTGTTTTCTTTCTGCAAACGGGAGCTGGAAGAACTGGTGGAGTTCTGCCAGGAGACAAAAATCGACGGCAAGAGCTTAGCTCAAAATCCCTTTGTTCGGCACAGGCTGGCCCAGCTTGCCATCGAGGTTGAGTCGGGACGCTCCTTTGCCTACTCCGTAGTCTGGAGCCAGATCAGATTGGGATTGGTGGCGGCTGGCCCTATGGCAGCAGCAGCGAAAGTCATGGCCACTGAACTGAACCAGCGCCTCAGCTATCTCGGCTGCCAGATTATGGGCCTCTATGGACAGGTGAAAGAGTCCAGATGGGCAATGCTGCAGGGTAAATATGAGAAGGACTACCAGCTATGCGTAGGGCTGAACATGGGTGGGGGCACTTCCGAGGTCATGAGAAACCTCGTCTGCTCGCTGGGCCTGGGGCTGCCCAGAAGCTGGTAACAAGAATATTTTAAGAGGCAAGTTCTACAGGAGGTACTGGCAATGGCCGATGGCTCAGAGATAATGGACAAGCTCAAACAGTTGCTCGGTACCACTACAGGGCCGGTCATCAATGAGGTGGAAAGAGGCGCCATCAGGAGGTATGCCGAAGCGGTAGATGACCCCAACCCACTCTACAGCGATTCGGAATATGCCAGAAAGAGCAAATATGGCGAGATAATAGCTCCGCCGGGTTTCTTGGGCTGGGCTAAAAAAGTAAATGATGAATCAGTCGAGATGATGAGCAAAGTGTTCGGCACCCTGATTGAGGCAGGCCTGCTCCGCATCCTCGATGGCGGTGTCGACTACGATTTCTTCCTTCCCGTACGTGCCGGAGATACATTGACATGGTATGCTCGGTTCGCTGATGCCAAGGAGCGCATAGGCAAAGATGGGGGGAAGATGGTCTTTCTTACTATGGAGCTAACCTTCCTCAACCAGAATGGCGACATGGTAGCCAAGCGCAGGCAGACTTTCCTGGCTCGCTAACTGAAAAGAGAAACGAGAGGGAGCAAGGAGCTTTGGCGAGAAAAAGCCTTACGAAGACAAGAAGGACGAAAAAACAGGCCCAAGAGGAGACGACTCCGGCATTGCAGGGAATTAAGGTGCTGGATATGACCTGGGTGGGCCCTGGCCCTTTTTGCACCTCCCTTCTCGGCGACCTCGGCGCTGAGGTGATAAAGATACACGAACCACATCCTGAACGTCGCGGCGGCCTGATTACTCAGGTGTTCCCCAACTCATCTGATTTCCCCGGCTTCAGGAACTGTAAGACTCTGGGGCTTAACCTAAAAGCAGAGGAAGGCAGAAAAATCTTCTATGAGCTGTGTAAAACCGCCGACGTCGTGGTGGAAGGATCGAGGCCGGGTGTTGTGAAACGTCTGGGCATCGACTATAGCAGCATAAAAAAGATAAACCCGGCGATCGTTTACGCCTCGCTTACGGGCTACGGGCAAGACGGCCCCTACCGCAATCTCGTGGGGCATGATATCAACTACGAGGCTGTCGGCGGCCTCTTAGGTATAACAGGAATCGCCGGCGGAAAGCCCGTGATCCCGGGTATACCGATAGCAGACTTCGCCGGCGGAGGCCTGTCTGCGGCAACAGCTATTTTAGCGGCATTGATGGCGAGAGAGAGGACGGGCAAAGGGCAGTTTATCGATGTATCAATAACAGACACGATAGTGGGGCTGATGTCTATATGGATAAACCCCTACCTTGCCTGGGGCGTAGCCTGCCAGAGAGGCGAAACCTGGCTCAGCGGGCAGTGGCCCTGGTACAACGTGTATGAAACAAAGGACAAGAAGTACATCAGCATCGGCGCCATCGAAGCCGGGTTCTATGCCAACCTGTGCCAGCTTCTGGGCCGTGATGATTTTATCGAACACCAGTATGCGGAAGGCAAGAAACGGGAGGAGGTCTTCCGATATTTCAAACAGACCTTCTTAACTAAGACCAGAGACGAGTGGGTAAAAATCCTGAGACAGAAAGATACCTGTGTTGCCCCAGTCTACTCCATCGAAGAGCTTGTGGCAGACCGCCAACTCCTGGCCCGCGGTATGATTCAGGAAATGCCCCACCCGGTTTTAGGCAGTGTTAAGCAAGTAGGCTCTATGCTCAAACTGAACCCACCTTCTCAAATCAGGAACTGGAGCACGCAGCTAGGACAGCACACCGAAGAGATATTACTTGAACTCGGCCACGATGCAAAAAGTATAAAGGCACTACGTCAAAAAGAAGTAATAGGATAGCCTGGCTTCTCTATTACTCTTAATCTAAGTCACCCCAGCAGCGGAGGTGGAACTGTGGCGGGCCAGGAGAATTCCCTGCTATCAGGGTATCGGGTTCTCGATTTAACCGACGAGAAGGGGCAGCTCTGCGGCAAGCTTCTCGGTGACCTGGGGGCCGATGTCATCAAGGTCGAACCGCCCGGGGGAGACCCTGCGAGAAACAACGGGCCGTTCCATAAAGACATCCCACACCCCGAGAAGAGCCTTTTCTGGTTTTACACCAACCTGCACAAACGGAGCATTACCTTAAATCTCGATACTTCTGACGGCAAAGATATTTTCCAGAAGCTGGTTAAAACCACAGACTTCGTGGTGGAATCCTTCGAGCCGGGATACATGGCCAGCCTGGGCCTGGGATATGCGGAGCTTGAGAAAATCAATCCCAGAATCATCATGACTTCCATCACACCTTTCGGGCAAACCGGTCCCTATGCCCACTATAAGGCCACCGATATAGTGGGGGTAGCTATGGGTGGGATGGTGTATATCTACGGCGAGATGGACCGCCCGCCGAACCGGCTTAGCTGTCCTCAATTCTACTTTCTGGGAGGACTTCACGGCGCTACGGGCTCGATGGTAGCTCACTATTACCGCGAGCTCACCGGCGAGGGACAGCATGTGGATGTCTCCTGTCAACAGGCAGTGGTGCTATCGCTGATGATTGTCGCGGAGATCTGGGACATGCTCAAGTACAGCTACAGGGGAATGGGGCCTTTCTATGCAGGCGCCAGGCCTGGTGGCTCCCCTCTCTTCAGCCAAGTGATTTACCCCTGCAAGGACGGACATGTCTTTTTGCTGGTTACCGGCGCATCTCAAGCCGGTATGATAAGCTCTTCACAGGCTCTGGTGGAGATGGCTAACAAAGAGGGTATAGCCTTCGAATTGAAGGACTATCCCTGGCAGACCATCGATGCAGCAACCATAAACCAGGAGGAGCTAACCAGGCTTACTGACGCTATTGCTGAATTCATTAAAACCAAGACCAAGGCAGAGCTGTCAAGTCTGGCGCTGGAAAGGGGTATCCTGCTCGCCCCGATTACGACAGTCAAGGATGTAGTGGAAAGCCCCCAGTTCGCAGCCCGGGGATTCTGGCAGGAAGTGGAGCACCCGGAACTGGGAGCAGCTATTACATACCCAGGCTATCCTATCAAGATGAGCGAGGCACCTTACCAGGTACAGCGGAGGGCACCTTTCATAGGGGAGCACAACGAAGAGGTCTATGAAAAAGAGCTGGGATTTTCGAAGCAGCAGCTAGGCATACTCAAGAGCTGCGGCGTTATTTAGGCTTTCAGAAAAGAGTGGGGAAGATGGCAAGATGACCGGACAGGTTTTTGCAGGGCTGAAGGTTGCTGATTTTTCCTGGGTAGGAGCAGGGCCTCAGATCGCCAGGGAGCTTGCTTATTATGGAGCCACGGTAGTCCGCATCGAATGTCATCGCTGGCCCGAGACCACCAGAACAGCAGGGCCCTTTAAGGACGGCATTACAGGCATTAACAGAAGTGCTTTTACAGCGGCTTACAATGTCAATAAATATGGAATAAGTCTGGACCTGAACATGCCCAAAGGTCAGGAAATTGCCAAGAAATTGGTCCAGTGGGCCGATATCGTTAGCGATAGTATGTCTGTAGGCGCAATGGCCAAATGGGGGCTGGATTACGAGAGCTGCAAGAAGATTAAACCTGAAATAATTTACTTCAGCACGACCCAGATGGGGCAGCACGGCCCCTATAATAAGATAAAAGGCTATGGCTTTATAGGTGTTTCCTATGCCGGCTACAGTCATCTTAATGGATGGCCCGATAGAGACCCGCTGCCGCTTTTTAACAACTACAGCGATTTCATTTCACCCTATTATCTGATCACAGCGCTTATCGCCGCATTGATTCGCAAACGCAAGACAGGGAAGGGAATGTACCTCGACCAATCACAAGTTGAAGTGGGAGTCAGCTTTTTAGCCCCCTCGATACTGGACTATATGGTAAATGGGCGGGTAGCCTGCCGCATGGGTAACCGTGACACCTACGTCGCCCCTCACGGCGTCTTTCCATGCAGCGGGACTGACTGCTGGGTCGCAATCGCTATTACAAATGACGAAGAATGGCAAAGCTTCTGCTCCGCAATTGGCAACCCCGATTGGACCAAAGACGCGAGGTTCTCTACTATGCTGGGCAGGAAGGGGAACGAGGATGACCTGGAGGAACTCATAGCGGAATGGACTGGCAACTACACAGCAGATCAGGTTATGACTATGCTACAGGAAGCCGGAGTGCCAGCAGGAGTGGTACAGAAGGCTGAGGACCTTTTTAATGACCCCCAATTGAAACACAGGGAGCATTTCAGATTTTTGGAGCATAGCGAGATCGGACCTCACGCCTATCAATCTCCGGCATACAGGCTGTCCAAGACCCCCTGTTCAATAACTAAAGCAGCGCCCTGCCTCGGTGAAGACAACGAATACGTCTACAAGAAGATTTTAGGCCTTTCCGATGATGAGGTCGCCGACTTACTAATTGAAGGGGTCATTACCACAGACACAGATATGCCCGAGGCGCTGCAAAGCAAGTAGCACATTTAGTGCACTAAATCGGGGTTCGAGCCATGAAATCCAGAATATGATGTGCGATTTCTTCGCCCTTCTCCTCCTGAAGGAAATGTCCGGCATCTTTAATCACGATCTCAGGCTGTTTCTTCGCCGTGGGAATTAGTTTACGGAAGAATTTATCCCCACCCCTGGTAATAGGGTCACCGTCAGAGAACATGACTAGCGCTGGCTTGTCCCACTTAGAGAGCGCCTTTCTCGCTTGACGCATTTCTGATGCACCGGGGTCGTCAGGGAGAATAGGAACAAGCAGCGGCCACACTGCCGCTCCGGCCTTGTAGGAAACATCGGGAAACGGCGCATCATAGGCTGCAATTACCTCCGGCTTAATTTTATCGCCGTGCACACAGCCCATACGTATCACCTGCCCCACTGGAAGGTCAGGCGTCCTCTCGGCAAACTGCCGCCATGATAAAAAAGCATGGACTCTGTCCCTGTCTACATCTTCCTCGGCCGTAGGCAGCCCAGTATTCATGATAACCAAACGGGCAAATCGCTCCGGTAGCTCGGCTAACAATGCCAGACCGACCAGACCGCCCCAGTTATGTACTGCCAGAGTGATTTTATTAAGTGCCAGCTTATCGATGAAGTTTGCCAGCGTATTTTTGTGCATACGGAAGGAATACTCGTCTCGCTCCGTGAACTTGTCCGACCGGCCAAAGCCTACGAAGTCCACTGCCAGGACTCGATATTTAGCTGCAAGGATGAGGATTATCCGGCGATACAGGAACGACCAAGAGGGCTCACCATGCAGGCAAAGGACTATTTCTCCCCTTCCCTCGTCGATGTAGTGAATACGCAATCCGTTAATCTCGACATATCGGGGTACGAATGCGAAATCGGGCAGGTTGTTAAAACGTTCTTCAGGCGTACGAATAATTGACACTATTGTTCTTTCTCACAAATTTTTGCTCAGCAGGACAGGTTTCAGAGAGATATAGGTGCAGCCTTCTACAAAGTAATTTTCATCAGTCTACTCGGTTTTGGCACCTGACTCTCTAATCAGGAAGAGCGAAGTATTGCCAGCCCGCAGAACTCTTTCAGCCACGCTTCCCAGTACCCAACGGCTGACACCGGACCTGCCGTGGGTGGACATGGCAACAAAATCTGCATGGATTTTTTCTGGAAAGTCGATTATCACCTCAGCCACAATACCGAATATGACTTGATACTTCGTAGGTATTCCCCTTCTCTGAAATTTTTCTGCCATATCTTTAAGATAATCCGTGTAAAAGGCTTTCATAGACTTTCTTTGCTTTTCTGAATAGGCATCCCAGTTGTATCCCCCAACAGTATAAACATAATAGTTCGGCTCTAACACGTGTAGCAGGGCCACCTCAGCTTTAATCCTGGAGGCAAGTTCCTCAACATAAGGCAAGACTACTTCACTTTGCTCTGAACCATCCAGTGTTACTAGTATCCTGTTAACTATGTTCTTGGGAAATTTATTGGGCGGGACATTCCTGGCCCTGATAAGTGCCAGCGGCTTTCTCGTAGCCCTTAACACTCTGTCAGCCACACTGCCCAGAGCCCAACGAGTTATGCCTGTTCGGCCATGCGTTGACATCACAATTAAGTCGACATTTTCTTTGTTTGCGTAATCTACAATTTCCTGTGCAGGGTCACCAGCCAGGATTATTGACTCAATATCAATTTTATCCCGGCCGGGTTCCTCAGCGTACTGTTCCGTGTCTTTTTTCATAGCATCAGCAATTTTCTGAAGATAAAACTTATGCATGTTACCATATTTATCTTCGTGCGGGTCCCTGACATGTACCAACTTAATCTGCGAACCGAGCCTTCCCGCTAATTTTTCAGCGTATGGTATAGCCTGCTGAGCCAGGTCCGAACCATCCAGTGGCAGAAGGATTTTCTCATACAAAGTATGCATTCTCCTTATTGTGTATTGATTTGGGCAGATTCAAGCGCGCGGACAACTGTTATGTGACAGTATATCATGGGTTCTGCATAATTAGGTATACCGTCTTCTATTCTAGCTTTAGCTGGTCTAGAATAGCTTTCGCCGCAATAGGAGCCTCCACCGCTGACTCGACGTCCTGCAGTGAGTCCACTATGGGCTGCAGTAACTCCTTAAGGTCTCCTGTGGCCAGGTCGTGAAGTACGTGATGGGCGCCTTCACGCAGCCAGGGTGAGTCCGAACGCTTAATCAGCGCTTGCAGCAAAGGTACCAGACTCTCACGTCCTACATTGACCAATCCTTCAGCCGCCAGCCAGCGGACATCGAATACCTTGTCTTCCAGAGTCTTTACCAGAATCTCCGCCGCCGCTGGATCAGCTATGTCAGCAAGCGCTTTCGCTGCCTCCCAGCGAACCTGTTTTCTGGGATTACCCAACAGCTCGATCAGGCTGCCCACGGCAGGCCTCCCGATATCTACCAAGGCCCAGCGCGCACGTTCCCGCTCCCGGCCGTTGTTTCCGGTTAGTTTAGCGATCAACAGCTTGATTGTATCTAAATCAGCCTGCGTATTCCGGTCTGCATCGATATCCCTTGTCTGTTCTCCTGATTCTTGCATTGTTACCCTCCTAATTTTCCCCTGATTATAGACTATTTATGGCTTCGCCTCTGCTGGCACCAAGGATGGACGTTGCATCTCGAAAATTCTGTATGCCAGCAGCTTTACCCTGTCTTGAACAAAGAACAATCCCAGGCAATAGCCCCAGACCAACCCTGCATAACCCCAGCCCAGAGGAGTCATGAATAGCCCGTACACTGCAATGAAAGTAGCTGCAATCTGCGTGCCCACCACCGCTACTAGAAGAATCGGCGCAGGGCGCACTGACCAGAAGGACCACCTAGTGCGTGCCACGAAAAGTGTAAGATGACCGCCTACGGAGAGGTTAAGATATACCAGTGTCTGAGTTACATCATGGCTTAAATGGAAGACCCTATCGCCGAGGTAGAAGATACCGAAGGACCGAATCGTCGCATAGACCCCGATTACTGTAGCTACGCCCAACACCGTGCGCATGTTCCATGCCTCAGGCTTATTTCCGTAACGGACGTTGTCATAGGCAATGGACAATATGGCACCATCGTTGAGTATGGCCAGCAGGACTATCATGATCGCTGTTACAGGCCGGAAATTGAATATCAATATGGCTACTGTTAGAAACGCCAGCAAGGCAACTGTCTCGGCAACACGATAGATAGCGTAGTTAGTCATGCGTCTGAAGGTCTTGCGAGCCTCTTTAATGGCATCGATGATTACGGAAAGGCCGGGAAGCAGGAGCACTATGTCGGCTGCTGCTCTGGCAGCGTCAGTAGCTCCGGAAACAGCAATCCCGGCGTCGGCCTTTTTCAACGCCGGTGCGTCGTTAACACCATCGCCGGTCATGCCCACAATATGTCCTTTTTGTTGAAGGGCCTCGACGATGTGATATTTATGCTCAGGAAAGACCTGGGCAAAGCCGTTAGCTTTTTCGATGGCATCAGCCAATTGGCTTGCTTCGTGGGGACTCGCTTCAGAGAAGAGGCTAGCATCCACGATGCTAGTGCCCAGATTCAATTGACGACCAATCTCCTTGGCGATGGCGACTTGGTCTCCTGTAACCATTTTCACTTCAATGCCCATCTGCTCAGCAGTATCAATAGTAGCTTTGGAATCTTCCCGCAGAGGGTCATAGAGCGGGATTACGCCCATAAATTGCCACTGGCCCTGGTCTTCGGCCCTGGCCACTCCCAGAGAGCGAAAGCCGCGTGATGCGAATTCATTTACAGCTTTATCGACTTGAGGCTTGATCTGGTCTGCATTGGGGTCAAGAGCCAAAATCACCTGAGGAGCACCCTTGGTCACCCTAAAAACATGCTCATTCTTACCCTTCACTGTAGCCTCCGTGCGCTTATGAACCGGATCAAACGGCAGGAAATGAACGACCTCAAAAGAACTCAACTGCCGGCCATCCTTTACACCACCAAGCACAGCCAAGTCGATGGGGTCCTGATTCTCAGCTCGGGAAGCCAGAGCTGCGCTAAAAATCATCTGTTCTCGCTCTACGTTCGGAAGGGTAAAGGGGTCACCCATAGTCAATTTGTTTTGGGTCAGCGTCCCTGTCTTATCGGAACAAAGTACATCAACCCCGGCTAGCTCCTCAACAGAAGCGAGCCGTGTAACAATAGCCTGCTTCGTCGCCAGGACTCTGGCTCCTAATGCCATGGTCACCGATAGCACCGCTGGCATGGCCACGGGGACAGCCGCAATTGTCAAAACCAATGCGAATTGGAGGACAGTCAGCGTCCCCTCTCCTCTGGAAACAGTTACCCCAAATATCAGGACCGCCAGAACTACTGCAATGACTATGAGATAGTCAGCAATCCTTATTACAGCCTGCTGGAAGTGGCTGCGCGTCTGGGCTGTTGCGACGAGTTCAGCAGTTTTGCCATAGTAGGTATTCTGGCCGGTGCCGTAAACAATTGCATCAATTTCTCCCTGCCTGAGAATAGAGCCCGAGTAGACACCTTCGCCGGATTTGCGTTCCACAGGCAGGGACTCTCCGGTCAAAGCAGACTGATCGACTTCCACTGGATCTCCGTTTAACAACCTCGCATCTGCAGGTACAATATCGCCTATACGCAGCCTGATAACATCACCCAGCACCAACTCACGTGCGGGTATGGTTGCCCAAGAGCCGTCGCGCTTTACCCTGGCTTGAAGTGCCAGCTTCGCCTTGAGCGCTGCAATAGCGTTACCTGCCTGGTATTCTTCGCGGAAGCCCACAACGGCATTCATCACCAACAGAACAAGTATAACGCCGAGGTCAGGCCAATGACGCAGAACGCCGGAGAGTACCGCTGCAATTATAATCATACCGGGGATAGGCCCCCAGAAATAAGAAAGGAATTTCAGTATGGGATTGACTTTTTCCTCAGCAAGCTCGTTATAACCATACTGAGCTAATCTACTCTCAGCCTCGGCCTTACTAAGCCCATTCTCAGTGGAACCCAAATGGCTCAGCAGTTCAGACATGGGCATGGTCTGCAAAGCCTTAGTCTGGGATGCCCTGGCCTGCCCCTCTGATTGCTTTTCACCTTTTCTCTGCTTAGACTTTCTCATTTCTCCTCGTAGCTTGGCCGTAGATTTTCAAAATATGCAACCATATGTGCCCGAAATACAACTCTAATAGTAAGCATTGTCTATAAAGAAGTTATAAAATGAAATCGAAAAAGGTTAAAAAATCATCAAATTTAGGGAATGGGTAATGTAATATCCCTTTACAAATCTGCTGTAAGTTAGCTGGCACTCAGGTAGTGGATACCAGCGCAATAAAGTAGACTACCATGAGAACCAGACCCACGGGGACACCTGTTTTTGCCCACTCTTGCATAGTTATTTTCAGCCTTCCTGCTGCCACTATGTTCGGGATATTGCCCGGGATAAGCATGCCTCCTGCGATAAGGAGCGCCATGGTGGCACTGATAATTTGAGATAGTGCCATGGTCGGCCCTATCTCAACTGCTGTCAGAGTGGCGTTATCCAGAACCGCAGAAATCGTGTTGATCCAGTAAAGTCCCCAGGACGAAATCTTGTCCAGGTACCATACCATCAATGGCTTCATGCCTTCACCTAATAGTATGAGCGCAGCAATAAAAACATAAACCCAAATAGCTCTCATTAAAGCTCCCCTGATGGTCTCAGAGTACTCCGGGGCCTTCGCCTTCGCTTTGAAAGATACCTTACGACCGATATACACCGCTCCAAAAATAGCTGTGGCTATGACGCCGGGAATTATATAGATCCCGAATTTCTGTAATGGGAAAAGAAAACCTGCATGGTATGGTGCGCCAGCCAGCTTATTCACCAGGATGGTAGATAGAGGTTCGCCTAACGGCGTAAGACCAGCTCCCAGTCCCACAGCGAAACAGGTCACCACGGTTATCTTCACTCTATCGCTCTTCGAGAAAGGCAGTGCTGCTATAACTTCGGCTAAGATACAGGCCGTAACGATGACAGAGACAACACTGGAGAAGAGGCCCAGCAATGCAATAAAAAGGAAAATGAAGGCCGGGGGGCCAAGCTTGCCGGCTAGAGATATGATGGCATTAGCAAAAGGCTTGTTGAAATAGTAAATGAGAAGTCCAAATATAAGCACCACCTGGAAAATGCCTATGGGCAGCGAGCCAATCATCACAGGGGCCTTGAGGGCATCCTTCGCCAGTTCCCAGCTCCAGAGGCTGGAAACGCTCACGGCAATCATGCCCATAATCAGGAAGAACGGCTCTAAATGTTCTCCTATTCTTTTAACTACGAAAGGCAGGACTAGCACTATTAATGTTATAGCGACTAATCCGATTGTGATATAGAGGACTGGCTCCTGTGGGATATGATCCAACTCGTGCTCTTCCTCTAGAGTTTAAAGGGGTAAATATACTGCCGGGCAAAATTATTCCAGCTCATCTACAAACGTTCTTGCGAAGGAAGGAATAGTCTCCGGCCATTTCAGTCACAAATCTATCTAACTCTTTAGCTAATATGATAGCGGGCAATGTAGCCTAACCATTTGGGAAATAACTCTAAGCTCCGCTCTTTTTGGGCTTTACCAGCAGGATTGGCAGTCCTGACCCTCTCAGTACAAAGTCCGCAACACTGCCAAAGACCAGGCGGCCTAATCCACTGCGTCCATGGGTAGCGATGGCAATGAGGCCCACATTATTCGCATCAGCGTAACTCACGATGGCCTCACCAACCTGCAACCCGCGCAGGGTAACACATTCCACATGCAAACCCTTTTGTTGCAGAGGTTGAGCTAAACGCTCCAGGTAGGCCTTCGTCTCTTGTACCTCGCTCTCTATTTGCTGTGTTACCGCCTCGGTCGTATAGGCGGGCACCGCTGCTGCCGCCATCGGCATAGAGCTGTGAGCAGTGATAACTCGAAGAAGCACTAGGGTGCTGCCGAAGTGTACAGCTTCCTCGGTGGCGTAGGGCAAAATCTGCTCAGCAAGCTCAGAACCATCCAAGCATACCAGGATTTTCTCAAACATTTCAGAAACCTCCCTCACATTTGTAAGAGCTACCAGCAAGAATGAGCAATGCTATCCTATCTAGGACAGATAGATAACATCTTCGGAATGGTCAAGAGATATGAACAGGAGCAAATACTCCTTGAGGTGTCGCGTAATCAGAAAATTATGTCTGACATGCTCTCTGCCATTCTCACCCAGCCACTTGGCATATTCAGGGTTAGTCAGAATTTGCCTGATGGCAAAAGCTGTACCCTCTATACCATGAGAAAGAAGCCCGGTAGATTTGTTCTTCACCTGCAGGGGAATCCCCCCAACTGCCGAGGCGACTACAGGTTTTGCTTTCCAGAGAGCCTCACTCACAGTAAGTCCAAAACCCTCCTTCAGAGATTTTTGCAGAACCACTGTTGCAGCCCTTTGTAGTGCGTTGATCTCAAGATCGCTGCCAGGCGGTATAAGCAGGATATGAATATCTGGATCGTTGCCCGCTTTTTCCTTAACTTCTGCCAGAACCGTGTTGGATTCCGGATCATCAGTAGCTGTCCCCCCAGCCAGAACCAAACGGCAGTCTATACTTCTTTTCACCAACTTAAACGCTGTGATGACGCCAACCGGGTCTTTTAAATAGTCAAAGCGGGATATCTGGACAATCAGTGGTTTGTCATTAGGAACACCGTACTTCGACAAGACATCTTCTATCATTTCCTGGGGTAATTCCCGATTTTTGTCGCTCAGCGGGTCAATCGAGGGAGAGATAAGGAACTGCCGTATGGGAAGCGGCCGGGAGAAGGCCGGTGCGGAAAATACTGATGCATCGTATTGGGTTACCCAGGGCTCCAGAAAGTTCCAAACCGGCTCGATAGGCTGGGAAACGTCTACGTGGCATCTCCAAATCCATTTCTTGCCGATTTCCTTTTTCCTCTCGACCAGGGCGATAGGCTGAGGATCGTGAATAAAAAGGATGTCTCCACTCAGGTTTATCTCCTCGATATTCTTCTGGCTCGTTTCCTTGAAAAGCGAGATCTCTTGAGGCGAGAGCGGCCCTCCCCTTCCGTGCAGGGCATTGTGGATTTTTTTTGTTACCTGAAAAAACTCCTCATTGCCCTTAATAACGCTCCATCGAGCGTCCACGCCAAGCTGACTGAAAAGCGGCAACATTCTGCTTAAGATCTCGGCCACGCCCCCGCCAGCATAGGTGGAATTTACATTCTGGATTACCTTGCCAGAAAGTTTACTTGCCAGCAGTCGCAACTCTTCAATGCTGCTTTTGCCAATAATAGGTCCGTAGTCGTCAATCTTTACTTGACGCGTTTTTCTATAAGCTGTATCAGTAACGATCTCAGTCCCTCCAGTGTATAGTTATAAGGGTCAAGCCGCGCAACGTCCTGCGCAAGCTCCTTCTCGTCAAGACTGCTTTCCAGCCAGGCAGAAAAGTCGTTCTGCCCTTTGCCCAGGCGAAGCCTGGCTTCGAAAATATGGAAATACAGCGAACTCAAACTGATTACTTGCAGGGCCTCCAAAAACTCCCGCAGATCGTGGACTATATAGTTTGTAGGCACTATTACACTAATAGACTTTATAAAGTTAAATTCTCTTCCTTCAGGAGCTTCTCGATGACCATGCAAATGCTGTGCCGCCTGGCCCAGGTCTTCCTCGATTATGCTGACCAGCCTGTCTTTCAAAGCTGCCAAAGAAGTGAATTCGAAAGTATCAATAGCAGCTAATCTCTCTCCTAAGATATCATCATCCAGAGCGTCACTGACCCATACTGAAAAATCATTTGCCGGCTCAGGGGTAAGATAATGGTGCTCCTCTATGAAGTTGTGAGTATGATAATATACAACAGAATCCGGGACTGTTTTGAGGATATCCACCAGTTCACGTAGATTACTTGCTTTTAACCCGGTCAACTCTTTCAGATGCGCCCGTCCAAAAAAATGAAACGGTTCCCTGGCTTGCTTGAGCTGACGCCCGTAGTTGATAACTGTACCCTGAACGATTTTTCGATTGGGAATTGAAACGATGCCGCCACCTAGAGCTTCTATATGTGTATTTGCCCAGTCTATTTCCTTGACATAGCCTTCCTCACCTGTCTCCAGCTTTATGTAATCACCAATTTTGATCCGCCCTCTGGCGTTTAGCTGGAGTCCGGCGAAGAGGTTAGGCAGAGCTTCTCTCAAAGACAAGACAAGTATCAGAACTGCCAGGGCTATTGCGATAAGTAGCACAGCCGTCGGTGCACCCCAAACATCAAGCAGTCCCAAAACAACTAAGACAAAGACTACAATCCTCACGATATTATTGGAAATAATGATGGCACGCTGAGACGCCTTATATCTGTCACCGTAGTATGCTATGAATCCAGAAGCCACGTTTACTACCGATAAGGCAAGAGAAATTATAAATAATGTCCACAAACCATTGATCGCTCTTGTCTTCCAGATGTGGGATAACGTCGATACTTCTACTGCCAACAAAGCGCTAAGTATTATGCACCACAGTATCGATGGAACCCTCGTAGCTGCAACTAGTATGTCATCGCCCTTCCATTCGGTCCTCTCGGCCCATCTAAACATTGCTTTATAGGCACGCCTACGCAGCCACCATGTAACAATTAGGCCGGCCATAAAAGCTATAAGCGGAAAAACCACATCACTCCAGTTCATGCCAATTCTCCGCAAACCAATGCATTTAATACTTCCTTAAACATACCTGCAAAAGATGAACTGCCCCTCATCATGTGAGTAAGTTAAATGATACAGAACATTCTGCAATGTTCAGCCTCCGATGTCCAACTTGACTAACTCAGAAATTATATCC
Source organism: Chloroflexota bacterium (assembly GCA_021787935.1). Classification (GTDB taxonomy): domain Bacteria; phylum Chloroflexota; class Dehalococcoidia; order SZUA-161; family SZUA-161; genus JACWAE01. Next base: position 19,124 of record JAJYLC010000011.1, read on the forward strand.
GCAGCCCACTTGTAAATATTGTTTTCACTGACCACCTTACGCATTTTCAGCATTCGTCTCTGTCTCTCCTCCTTTGGCATCTCCAACGCCCTCCTGATAGCCTCCGCGAAATGGTCGGTGGCATACGGGTTCACCAGAATTGCATCTGAGAGTTCTCTAGAAGCGCCAGTGAATGGGCTGAGAATCAAAACTCCATCTTCGTCGAAGCGACTGGCGACAAATTCCTTGGCCACTAGATTCATGCCATCGTGCAAAGCGCTCACTATGGCGAAATGGGACATGCGGCGCAACGCCATCAAAGAAAGCTGGGGCAGGTGCTCATCTATGAAGATTACAGGCTTCCAGTACCGAGCAGCGTGTTTCCAGTTGACCTCTTCAACCAGGCTTTCTATCTCCTCGTTTACTTTTTTGTAAGCCGGTATGTGGACCCGGCTGGGGACGCCCGCCTGGACGAAAACCATTCTCCCTTTCCATTCGCTATGCGTCGTAAAAAACCGATCGATAGCCCTTAGCCTGTGAGGTATCCCCTTAGTGTAATCAAAGCGATCCAGGCCCAGTCCTATCAATTCATCACTAATTCCCAACTCGCCTTTCAGCCTTTCGATCTCAGCAGCCACTTTTTCGCTCTGCGCTTCCCTGGATATTGTCTCAAAATCTACACTGATGGGGAATGGTCGCACCATAGTTCTCTTAGCGCCACGAATCACTTCAAATCTATCTCGATCAACCCTCGCCTCGATCGTCTTATCCACGGTATCAAGAAAGTTATGGCAATGATACGAAATATGGAAGCCCAGCAGGTCATTGCCCAGCAGCCCGTCCAAAATTTCCTCCTGCCAGGGGCATATACGAAAGGCCTCCGGATTAGGCCAGGGGATGTGCCAGAACTGAGCAACCTTTATGCTAGGATTCCCGTCTTTTATCATTCTGGGCAACAACGCAAGGTGATAGTCTTGAACAAAGACAACGGCTTTCCTGTCCCCTACTTCATCCAGTACATTGTCGGCGAACAGCTTATTTACTTTTCTGTATGTATTCCAGGATGATTCCTCGAATAAAGGCGCGGTATAAGCAATATGACAAAGGGGCCACAAGGCCTCATTGGAAAAATGGTTATAGTAGCCATCTTCATCCTCTTTGGTAAGCCAGACTCGCCTCAGGGCATATTGAGGCGCTTGTGGCGGCACCATTACCTTGTTTCTTTTGTCCACCACGTCTGCGTCCGCATTGCCGCTTCCGTGGGCGATCCAGGTGCCCCCACAGCATTGCATCACAGGGTCCAGGGCTACCGTAAGGCCGCTGGCCGGCACCTGGCACTGAATTTCCCGCCCAGAGAAAGTATGAATGTATGGCTCTCTGTTTGAAGCCACAATGAACAGGTCATCACGCAGTTTCTTTTCAACCAGTTGACGCAGGCTTGCTTTTGTCCACATTACCTATTCAGTCCCCTTCTGTTTCACAGCCTCGCGTTGAGCAGGAATTGGATTGCCAAAGAATACTTTAGCATGCGGCCAGGGGATTTCAATACCTTCTTCATCAAAGGCCTTCTTCACCCTTTTTCGTATTTCTCCCATTACATCCCACTGCCGCATGGGCTTAGTGTCGCCCACAACCTTGAGGTCGATCCCGGAGTCACCCAGATTATCACCCCTCGACAACAGATACAATACTTCTAGGATTTGAAGCAGCATTCTTGAGATTCGTACCGGTTTTCTGCGTTTTTCCAGCAGGAGGCCGCTCGGCCAGACCGGCCATATATGATTCCCAGAGGCGCTTATTTTTATTGGCAAGCGAGAAGCTTGAATTGCTCAGCGCCCATAGAGTAACAGTGGCATGAACCAGAGCAAAGAAGGTAAGGGCGGCTGTACTCGGGTCTATATCCTGCCTGATTTGACCGGACTTTACACCGCGAGCCAGGAGTTCCTCGATCGCGTTCAGGTAACGGTTGATTACCTCAAACATCCTCTTGCGCAAGTTCTTGTCAGCCAGACGCACAATTTCACTGATAACTATCAAAGAAATTCCACGCCTTTGCTCTACGTAGGAAAGGTGGGCCTTGAGCACATTCCCCAGGCTCTCCAGAGCCCCGGACTTTTCAGCAGCGGCCTTCTCCACCGTATCCAGCAACGTCTTTTCTATGTCTTCAATAAGCAAAAGTATGATATCTTTCTTGCTCGGGAAATGGCGGTACACGTCTCCTTCGGAAATGCCAACCTCTTTTGCTATCTCGCGGATGGTCAGCACCTGCATGCCCCTCGCGGCTGTTATCTTCCTTGCCGCACTCACAATCTGTCGCCGCCTTTCCTCGGTCGGTTCTCGTGTTTGAGTCATTCTTACGCTCCTAATGTAAGTAAACGTTCACTTGCACTATAACATCAACCCTTCCACCCGTCAAGGTCTCTTATCCAGCATCAACACGTTTCACATTCCTGAAAATGACCCGGGAACGATGGTGCCTGCTTTCACTTAATTTATGGCTGAATTTTATATATCCTTCCTTCTATCTCTGCCTTCTTGAATGCACTCGGTACGGGCACGACCCCAGCATCAACTATCTGGAAGTCAACCGATAAAAAAGCCTTCTCTACCGCCTCAGTGCATATAAATGCTCTATCTTCTTTGTAGGGAAAGTCCTCAGCTTTCAGTTTCCTAAATTCACCCTTGAGCAACATATTAATCCACGAGCCTACTGCCCAGATCATGATTCTCAAATAGAGCCAATGATCGTATTTACTCCTGCCGTATTCGATCAGACCCCAGGGAGCTTTCTCTCTGCGATCCTGGTCACAGTTGACCCTGTAGAATATCACATCCTGGTCTTGGTAGAAGCTCAGCTTGCCTATCGACAGGCCCTTAGACCCAATCGACTCCAATATCAGATAATCCTGGTCCATCTTCCCCCATATGATAAAGTGATGGAATCGATCTGTCTTAGGACTGGCCAAATAGCGATTTAGCCAGGGAACGAGACCACTGCCTTTAACCGCCCCAATGTCTCCAGGTTGTAAGTCCATTTAGCCTCCTTTCAAACTTGTCGGAATGGACACAGCCCTCGCAAATGTCGTTAATGATAATTAAATTCGAGAGGATATTCTGGTAGGAGTAATCATAATTGTCGATTTGCTGGTTTGTCAAGAGCATCTTACCCTTGCTTAAATGGCGTATTGACAAGCGCCAATCGTAATGCTATAAACATGGGCGTAGGAGATAATCATCAAGACAATTGTTATGGAGAATCTCCCACACCGATTGTGGTAGCTGCGGTGGTTTTTGCCTTCAGAGGTTTCACCGGTGCTTTGCCGGTCATCATCATTAACCTGAATACCTGCCATTCCAAGCGTAAGCTGGTTAACTGAGAGAAATGTCAAAGTCGTAAAACTACACTTGCATTTCTAACTTTTCGTATAGGCTCAGGAAGAAGCGTGCGCTATGAAAGTCCTTCTGGTGCAGCCGCCAAGCCATAGTAAATACGGACTGCAGGCTTTTATGCTAACTGAGCCCCTGGGCTTGGAATTGATTGCTGCCAGCCTTGAGCCAGAGCATGAAGTGCTCCTGCTGGATATGCGACTTGAGCCTGGTCTGCACCAGAAGCTTGCCTCCTTTAAGCCGGACGCTGTAGGCGTCTCCGCCAGCTTCACTTCCGATGTCTATAACTCCTTCCAGGTACTGGACATAGTCAAGGAACACAGCCCATACACCTTCACCTTCGCTGGCGGTCAGCACGCTACCATGGCTCATGCTGATTTCATGGGCAAGGCAAACGCTGTGGTACTGGGGGAAGGAGAGCTGACTGTGCGCGAGCTTGTACGATGCTGGGAAAAAGAAGAACCGCTGGAGGCGGTGAGTGGTCTGGCCTTCAGCCGCAATCATAGCTGGATTAGGACCAGCCCCCGTCAGCTTATCACGAACCTCGATGAGAGCCCTTTGCCGGCACGCTACCTTATCAGGAAATATCTACCCCACTATTTTATTACCTCACGCCGACCTATTGCATCTGTGGAGACCTCACGCGGCTGTGCTCACAGATGCAAATTTTGCTCCGTTTGGAGATTTTTCAGAAACACTTTTCGCTCCCGGAGCCCTCAGAGGGTGGCCGAAGAGCTAAGACAGATCGAGAGTCAAGATGTCCTAATCACTGATGACAGCGCTTTATCCGATCCTGTCCGCAGTGAAAGCTTAGTAGATGAAATCAAAAAAGCGGGTATCCGAAAGCGCTATCTAATGCAAATAAGGGCAGATTCCATCGTCAGGTACCCTCATGTCCTTACCAAGTGGAAAAACATTGGACTGGAGAGTGTATTCGTGGGCTTTGAATCAATCAATCAACGGGGGCTTGATGAGTTAGGGAAACGCCTTCCCATAAATTATGTCGAAGAAGCCATTGCTACTCTTCGGAGTCTGGATATCAATCTCATGGGATCCTTTATAGTCACCCCTGATTTCAACAAAGAAGACTTTGCAGCCTTGAGACATTTTGTAAAGCGAATGAAGCTGCGCTCGCCGGCATTCTCCATCCTGACCCCCCTGCCTGGCACAATATTGCATGAAGAAAGGTCTCCAGAAATAACCAGCCATAACTATGAATTATACGATCTGCTCCACGCAACACTTCCTACCAGACTGGAGCTAAAAGAATTTTACAGGCAATTTATCCGCCTGTACATAAGCGCCTATTTTCAACATGTCACGCCCAGAGGTCTCTTTAGGCCCTTGATTGAGAGAAGGTTAAGCAGCCATCTCAGCCAGACTTCGGGGTGGCTCAGACTCTTTAGGGATAATAACCCCTGGGCTTTGGCTAAGCATCACCGACTGCCAGCAGGAAAGCTTTCCCAGAGTAGATTCTGTAAACAGGTGCTATCGCTGAAACGGCAAATAAAATGGGACTCAAAGCCTGATTCCTTAGCAAACTCACCCTACAAAACCAGGTACAGTGAAGATGAAATGCCCCAAATGCCACTCTGAAAACCTTCAGACCAGAAAGTTTTGCCGAGAGTGCGGGACAAAGCTTGCGCTGATCTGTCCCAAGTGCAACTCCGAGAACCTCCTCAGTGATAAGTTCTGCGGTCACTGCGGCCACAACATGGGAGAAGCAGCAGCCACTCCAGTCACTGACTACTCCAAGCCTCGCTCTTACATTCCAAGATTTCTGGCCGATAAGATTCTTACCAGTCGCGGCGCTATCGAAGGGGAGCGGAAACTTGTGACTGTTCTCTTTGCCGATGTCGCCAACTATACTTCTATCTCCGAAAAGCTCGACCCCGAGGAAGTCCACCAGCTCATGGACGGCTGCTTCAAACTCCTCATGGACGAAATCCATAGATACGAGGGCACCATCGACAAGTTCACCGGCGATGGCATCATGGCTCTCTTCGGCGCTCCCATAGCCAGCGAAGACCACGCTCAACGCGCTTGCTATGCAGCGCTCGCTATTCAAAGAGCCCTAAAAGAATACGGCGAAAAGGTGAAGGAAGAGTGCGGAATAGAGTTCAAGATGAGAGTAGGCCTTAACTCCGGCCCGGTTATCGTGGGCTCCATAGGCAATGATTTGCGTATGGATTATACCGCCATCGGCGACACCATCAATTTGGCCTCTCGAATAGAGAAACTGGCCGACTCTGGCACTGTTCTGGTTTCCGCAGACACACATAAAATGGCCAAGGATTTCTTCGAGTTCAAACCGCTGGGTAAACTGAAGGTGAAAGGAAAGGAGGAACCTGCCGAAGCTTATGAACTCTTAGAAGCAAGCGGGGTCCAGACAAGATTCGAGGCTGCAATAGCCAAGGGCCTGACTAAATTCGTAGGCAGGGAGAAAGAAACCGAAGCTCTCAAAGAAGCCTTCGAAAAAGCTCAATCTAGCTACGGCCAAGTCGTAGGCGTAGTGGGTGAGGCTGGGGTGGGCAAATCAAGGCTTCTACTCGAGTTGAGAAGAAGGCTTCCTCCGCGGTATTACACCTATCTGGAGGGTCGGTGCTTACACTATGGGAGTGCCATGCCCTATTTGCCTGTGCTGGATATTCTCAGACTCTACTTTGACATCAAGGAGGGAGAGCGGGAGTTTGTAATCAAGAAGAATGTAAGAGAAAAAATTCTGCACCTGGATGAAAAGTTACAAGACATCCTGCCTCCGCTTCATGAGCTCTTGTCCTTAACTGTAGATGACGAGAAGTATTTGAGTCTCCAACCTCAACAGCGAAGGGAGAGAATCTTTGAAGCGATCCGTGACCTCTTGGTTCGGGAAAGTCAAAATAAGCCACTCTTACTCGCTGTCGAAGACCTTCACTGGATCGACAAAACTTCGGAGGAGTTTCTGACTTATTTGATAGATTGGCTGGCGAATGCCAATATTTTACTGATTCTTCTTTACAGGCCGGAATACACTCATCCCTGGGGAGGCAAGTCATATTACAGTCATGTCGGTGTAGGACAGCTTTCTATAAAGGCCAGTGCAGAGCTTGTCCAGTCTATCCTCGAGGGAGCGCAGGTTGTGCCGGAGCTTCGGGAACTTATCGTCAGTAGAGCCGGGGGCAACCCCCTCTTCGTTGAAGAATTCACCTATACCCTGCTGGAAAATGGCTCCATTAAGAGGAAAGACAACCAGTATGTCCTGAGCAAAAAAGCCTCCGAAATTCAAGTGCCCGACACGATCCAGGGAATAATCACATCTCGCATAGACCGTCTGGAGGAAAACCTTAAACGAACCATGCAAGTCGCATCCGTTATCGGCCGAGACTTTGCCTATCGCATCCTCCATACCATCACAGGTATGCAAGAGGACCTCAAATCAAACTTGCTAAACCTGCAGGGGCTAGAGCTTATTTACGAAAAGAGTTTATTCCCGGAGCTTGAATATATTTTCAAACATGCTATTACTCAAGAGGTTGCCTATAACAGTTTGCTTCTCAAGAGAAGAAAAGAGATACACAACAAGATAGGGCAAGCTATAGAACAGCTATACGGGGAGAGGCTGGAAGAGTTCTACGAGATGCTGGCGCACCACTATTCTAGAAGCGACAACTTTGAGAAAGCTTATCGCTACCTGAAGTTATCCGGAGACAAAGCATCACAAAACTATTCTATCGGAGAAGCATTTCGCTTTTACAAGGAGTCAATAACCGTGCTCAACAATGAGCCTGAAGCTGAAGAAAATAAGAGACGAAAACTTGAAGTAATCCTCCTTATAGCAGGCCCTATGAGACCACTAGGTTACCCAGAGGATTCCCTGGAGTTGCTAAAGGAAGGAGAAAGGCTCGCTATGGAGCTTGGTGAAGAAAGGAACCTAGCAGACTTACATAGCAGTATAGGCATGTACTACTCTTTTCATGGAGATCACCTTCAGACAATAAACTACAGCGAGAGCTGCCTTAGGGAGGCATTAGAAGTAGAAGACGTTGATCTCGTAGCGCGAGTTGGACAGGACCTTTGCAACACATATTTCTTATCTGGAGATCCCTTGAAAATAATTGACGTAGCGCCCAAGGTGCTCGCCTTGATCGAGAAAATGCAGAAGGAGTCGGAATCATTTGGCAGGCCTCTTAATGCTTATTCGTCAATTCACGCTCATTTCGGGCATGCTATGGCGATGCTGGGGAGATTTGAAGAGGGAAAGGCACAATGTGAAAAAGCACTTCGCTACGCACTTAAGCTAAATAGCGTATACGGCACAGGTTGGGCAGAAGTGAATTACAGCTATTTGTACATGCACCGGGGAGACGGCCAGAATACCATAGATCATGCACAGAAAGCCATCGGCTACCTTGATGAAGCACAAGCGTTCATCATCATGGGGCTGGCCCGGACTGTATTGGGCATGGGATATTATTTCCTGGAAAATTTAGGAACTGCTCGAGCCTATATAGAACAAGGCATTGAAATCCATAATAATACAGGAATGCCTTTCTTATTGTCTCTCCAATACTATTTCTTAGGTGCAGTCCACCTCAATTCTGGCGATTTGGAGAACGCTCAAAGCTGTGCAGAGAAGGCTTTAGCCTTATCGCAGACTAATAAGGAGAAACATTTCGAAGGAAGGTCATATGCACTGCTGGGAAAAGTTATGGGCAGAGCCAGTCCGTCACAAAGTGACAAGGCTGAAGAATTAATCTTTCACGGGATCGACATCCTGGACCAACTCAAAACAAGGCCATGGTGTGCTGAAGGATATCTCTACCTTGGCGAGCTTTATGCTGATACAGGTCAGCGGGAGAAAGCCCTGGAGTACCTGAACAAAGCCCAGGGAATGTTCCAGGAAATGACCATGGACTACTGGCTGTGCAAGACGCAAGACGTATTGTCAAGGTTTCAAAGCTAATGAAAGACACATCCCATTTTTGCAAGCGATAATTCCCCTCAGATAATCAGCATCGCGTCGCCGAAGCTATAAAAGCGGTAACCTAAATTCATCGCCTCGCGGTAGGCCTGAAGTATAAGCTCTCTGCCTGCGAAAGCAGACACCAGCATCAGCAGCGTCGAGCGCGGCAGATGGAAGTTGGTGATCAGGGCATCTACCGTGTTAAATTGATGACCAGGGCGAATAAAGAGGTCCACCCAGCCAGTAAAAGCCTTTATACAGCCTTCATCCTCTTGCGCCGCGTATTCGAGTAACCTGACAGTGCTGGTGCCCACGCAGACGACCCGCCTGCCATCGGCTCTGGCCTGATTGAGTTCCCGGACAACCTCAGATGTAATCTCGCCGTATTCTTTGTGTATCACATGCTCAGCGGGGTCATCCACCTGAACCGGCCGGAAAGAGTCCAAACCCAGGTGAAGCGTTACGAAAACGAAACGAACGCCCTTATCCTGAAGGCTCTTCATCAGCTTGGAGGTGAAATGCAGCCCCGCTGTGGGAGCAGCTACGCTGCCTTTTTCCCTGGCATACACTGTCTGGTATCTGCCTGGGTTTGTTAGGGGAGTATGAATATAAGGAGGCAAAGGAACAGCCCCGGCTTTCTCCAGCGTTTCCTCATCAGGGAAGCTCACAATAACAGCGCCATCATCTTTCTTTTCAATTACCTTTGCTTCAATAATATGACTTTCGCCCAACTGCACCATTGCCCCCGCCTTGAGCCTTCGCCCAGGCCTGGCCAGTGCCTCCCAGACACCCCGCTCCAGCCTCCTCAATAAAAGAAGCTCTATCTTAGCCCCACCACCCATCTTGCGTCCCAAAAGCCTTGCAGGTATTACGCGGCTGTTATTGCACACCAATAAATCGCCAGGATGAAGATAATCTCCCACCTCGTAGAAATGACGATGCTCCATATGCCCATCTTTTCGCGAAAGCACCATTAGCCTGGAGTAGTCACGGGGCTCGACCGCGGTCTGGGCGATACGTTCCAGAGGCAGATCATAATCGAAATCGCTGGTTTTCATCATTTAAAGATTATAAGCGTTCGGAGTCATCTATGTCGAGAGAAAGTTGCAGATAGGCTAACCAACGCCTTTTCAAAGAAACTAGAAAATCATACATTCGCCCTTGCTCTCTAAGTCATGCAATACAACTTCGCCAGATTCACAATACGTTAGCTAATCTTTATCCGAGAACTCCTGCTAGGCTGTGGGATTAACTGATCATGTTTGGAGCATTGATGAAATAGTCAAGTTGGTCTCACTTCTCTAGAAGGGAAATAGCTATTCTACTTCGATTAAGGTGCCTTCCCACGCTAGAGCACGACGGATGCTTTCAATTATTTCTTTTCGTGTTGCCTCATCAACTGGCTTACCAGTTATAACAGGATTTTCGCCTTCCCAAGTCCTGATATATTTTTCATGAATTACCACTGTAGTGGGCACCTTTGCAAGTAGTTCACAACTTATGAAAAACGCTTTGTCCCCGCGAGTGAATTTTAACCAATCAAGATGTTCCTGAACAGAAAAGCCTTCTTCTGTTTCAACAATACCTTTGCCTTTTATTCTCTTGAACACACGCACCTCGCTGGTGCTGATGTAGTTGATAAATTATCTTCCTATATACTCAACTTGTCAGTTTAAGCCCATGCCATTTCAAAATGACCCACTACAAGGCCCCGAAAAATATTGATTTTCTCCCTGAGTCCTGTTATAGTATAAAACTGGTTCGCCAAAATGGAAAACATTGAACTGTCAGCTCATAAGCGCGACTTGCTGGGCAAGAAAGTTAGATTCCTGCGCCGCAAAGGTATTACACCTGTCAGCCTTTACGGTCACGGCGTTGAATCGTCTGCCCTGCAAATCGAGACCTCTGCACTTAGGAAAGCTCTGGCTAAGGCAGGCAAAACTAGCCTTGTCTCTTTGAAGGTAGGAAATTCGAAGCGCCCTCAGATAGCTATCGTCCGGGAAATACAGCGAGACCCGGTTAAGGGAGAACTGCTCCACGTCGACTTCTATCAGGTAAGGATGGACCAGAAGTTAAAGATTGCGGTCCCGCTGGTGCTCATCGGCAAGGCCCCTGCTGTGAAAGAATTTGGCGGGATACTGGTACAGGAGATGAGCTCCGTTGAAGTGGAATGCCTTCCTACCAATATGTGCCATAGCATAGAAGCGGATGTATCAAACCTGGTAAATCTCGACCAGGCTTTACATGTCAGTGACCTCCACGTCGGCGATGGTGTGGCTATCATAACCGATCCGGGGAAGGTGGTGGCCAAGGTCGCCCGCGCCCGCATTGAGGCAGTGGAGGAAGTCGCAGCACCTGCTGCTGAAGTTGAGGCTGAGGTTGCTGAGGAAGAGAAGGCAGAAGAAGCCAAGGCTGAGGAAAAACCCGCTGCCGAATCAGCGAAGAAAGCGCCAGCCTCGGAGAAGAAACAGCCAGCCTCAGAGAAGAAGCCGGCAGCTTAGCATCAGCCTTTGCCGCCTAAAATGCTCCCCACAAAGGTCCTCTGTCCCGATAGGAACTCTGCTGCCGTTAGAGCACGCTTTCCTTCGAGTTGAACGCGTAACAGACCCAAAATTCGGTCTCCAGTCTCGACGCCGACAACAGCAGGCTGACCTGGTGCTAAAGCTATCACTCTTCCCGGCAGCGATTCTCTTTTGTTATGTAAGGCAACTGCCTCCAGTATCTTCAACAGCTTTCCCTGCCACCAGGTATAGCATCCGGGCCAGGGGTAAAAGGCGCGTACCCGCCGCGAGATCTCCTCAGCGGACATCTGCCAGTTTATGACACCCTCCTCCTTGGTTATAGGAGCGGTATAAGTGACCTTGGTGCCGTCCTGCGGCTGCGTCTTCAAAGAACGATCGAACCACAGAGGCAGTGTCTCGGCCAACACGCGAACGCCGGCCTGAGCCAGCCTGTTGCTGAGTGACTCGGTGGTATCCTGGGGCTCAATCCCGACTATAATCTGGGAAACGATTGGCCCGGTGTCCATCCCAGTATCCATGAGCATGATAGTGACACCCGTCTCACTATCTCCGCCAAGGATGGCAGAAGGTATAGGAGTAGCCCCTCTATACTTCGGTAAAAGCGAAGGATGTATATTCAGGCAGCCAAAGGGCGGCATGTCGAGGATATCCTGGGGCAGGATTTTACCGAAGGCAGACACAAGTATCAGGTCGGGTCTGAGCGCGGCCAAACGCTGCACTTCATCAGTATTTCGCAATCCGACCGGCTGAAATACTTCCAAACTGTGTTCCAGCGCCACCTTCTTCACCGGAGATTGCTCCAGCGTCCGTCCCCTGCCAGTCGGCCTGTCGGGCTGGGTATAGACCCCGACCACCCGGTACTCGCTTTTAACGAGGTACTCCAGAGCAGGTACGCTGAACTCCGGTGTCCCCATAAACACAATGCGCATATTGGACCTCTTTCGGCACCTGATATTGTATCACATGTAGGGTCGTTGGGCTGAACTACAAACTTGGTTGGAGCGGATGCTCCAACCTATCATAAAAATGCAGGGGCATCCTTCTGAGAAGGATGCCCCTGAAGAGACGATGAACAGCTTAGCCTTAACCCAATATGATGCCGATAGCCATCAGCATAGGGAAGAGAAGTGTGAGCAGCACATTACGTGCCATAACCGGAATCAGGCGCTCTATCTGATCATGGTATTTGCGCACCCCCATCACTACCAGTAACCCGAAAGGCAATGTCACAACGCCCAGCAGCGCCAGATAGGGTAAAATCCCGACCAGCACAGAGATTATCAACGCTAGATATGCCGCCAGCACAAAGGCCATGTAAATCAAGGAGCTCTTCGCACGCCCTATCGTTATCGGGTAGTGCCGCCTGGACACAGAGGCATCCGCTTCAACATCAGGAAATTGATTGAGCAGAAGCAGGTTGCTCACCAGGAAACCGGGGACAAGAGATGCTAACACGGCTGCCAGGCTATACGTCCCCGTGAGAGCAAAATACGTGCCCAAAACCATCAAAGGCCCGAAACCGAGACCCGGCGCAATAACGCACAGTAAGGGCGACTTCGTTATATGAGTGGTATAAAAATAAACAACTAGAATACCTACAACACCTATGGGAATTATCAAAGGGCCCTGAGCATATATGAAATAGCCACCGATAGCGATAATACCAGCGACACATGCAGCACCCAGTATATACACGCTCCGCGGATTGAGCCGTCCGGCCGGCAGCACACCGCTGCCCCCGCTGAAAGGCGTCTTCATAGTCTTGAAATCCACGCCGCTCTTGTAGTCGAAATACTCATTGAAAACATTGACGGCTATATGGGATAGCAAAGCGCCCACAAAAGCCAGCGCAAGGTAGAGCATATTTATGGAATGCGAATGTGGTTCATATACTGCAACCGATGCACCTACCATTACCGATATCAGAGCTACCAGAAGGAACGGAGCCCTTATCTGCATGAGCCATGTTTTTACACTCGCCATTTCATCCTCCTCCTTAACCATGTTTCCAGTTCATGCGGCCGACACACCGAACAAATCAGCTTACGCCGATGAGAACCTGACGCTGAGAATGCAGAGAATCACGAATACGACGATGAGCGCAATGGTGAAACGGAACAGCGCCCGTTCGAAGCCACGTCTGGTCCTGAACGTAGACTCTCCCGACCCCCCGAATATGCCACTCAATCCTCCTCCTCCTCGTACCTGAGCCAGTACAACAATAACCAGCGTCACAGAAATAATTATCAAAGCAATTTGTACAGGTGTCATGTTACTATTTTACTGGCTATGTGCCAGCCTCCTCCTAAGCAATTCATTCACCATCTGGGGGTTCGCCTGTCCCCTGGTCGCCTTCATTACCTGTCCCACCAGGAACTTTAAGGCTTGCTCCTTACCCTGTTTGAAATCGGCCACCGCCTGCGAGTTCGCCGCAATTACCTGACCCAGAACCGACTCCAGCTCATTGGCAGTGCTTATTTGAGCCAGCCCTTTTTCCTTCACCACCTGAGATGCGCTCTTTCCACCGCGGAACATTTCCTCGAATACTGTCTTCGCCATAGTAGTGCTCAGAGTACCATTATCTATAAGTTCAAGCATCTCTACAAGATGCTGCGGCGTGATCTTAGCATCCTTTATCTCAATATTAGTGGCATTGAGCAACCTGCTGAACTCCCCTAGCAGCCAGTTAGCCACCGTTTTTGCCCTCTTCTCGGCCTCTGCGCCCTGAGGCAAGGGCTTGAGACAGGTCTCGAAGTAGTCCGCCATCGCCCTGGAAACAGTGAGCAGATTGGCATCATATCTCGATAGGCTGTATTGAGAGATAAACCTGTCACGCCTGGCATCAGGAAGCTCGGGCAAGCGAGACCTTATCTCATCCACGAATTTCCGGCTCAATTCCAGCGGCGGCAAGTCCGGCTCCGGAAAATAGCGGTAGTCGTGGGCATACTCTTTGCTTCTCTGGGAGACGGTTGCGCCTTTCTCTTCCACCCAGCCCCTGGTCTCCTGCACCAACTTCCCACCCTCCTCGGCAACCTTGCGCTGCCTCTCCACCTCGTAGGCCAGGGCACGGTACACAGCTTTGAAGCTGTTCATGTTCTTGACCTCAACCTTGGGCATGAACTCGGTGCTGCCGGCAGGCCTGATGCTGACATTGGCGTCGCAGCGAAAGCTGCCCTCCTCCATGTTACCTGTACACACCCCCAGGTATTGCAGGATACTGTGCAGCTTCATCAGGTACTCACGTGCCTCCTCGGGGGAGCGCATGTCGGGCTCGCTCACAATCTCCATGAGAGGCACGCCGGAGCGATTCACGTCCACCAGGCTGTAGCTCTCGCCGCTGGGGTCGGTGCGATGGAAGAGCTTGGCTACATCCTCCTCCTGATGCACTCTGGTAATGCCGATGCGCCTGCTTTTGCCATTTACTTCGATGGTGAGCCAGCCGTTGCGAGAGAGCGGGTTATTGTACTGGGAAATCTGATATCCCTTCATCAAATCAGGGTAGGGATAGTTTTTTCGGTCGAACCTGGTATGCTCGGGTATAGTGCAATTCAGCGCCAGGGCGGTCATCACGGCGTACTCTATAGCCTTCTTGTTAATAGTAGGCAGCACGCCGGGCATGCCCAGGCAGATGGGGCAGACATGCGTATTGGGCGGAGCGCTGGCATAGTCTGCGCTGCAGCCGCAGAACATCTTGCTTTTCGTCAGGAGCTGAGCGTGGACCTCCAGCCCGATGATAGTCTCGTATTCCATCTGTCTTCTCGTTAGCACACTTCCAAATAGTATATCAATGTCAGAGCGGAGTGGCAAGTTTGACAGAGGAGGGCATAGCACAGCCCTGGATTTCAGGATTTGGCATTTTTCAATTTTGGGATCGCCTGAGTGCCGGGATTTCTAAGGCCGCCTTCGGCTTCAGCCGAACGCAGTGGGGATAGTCAAGGTAAAAAACCTCCCTTTAAGGGTAACATCCTACAAACGAAACCCCACATATTCAATTTTCCAGGGGATGTCAAGAGCTTGGTGCAACCAGCAATCAGCTTTAAAGCTATCAGCCCACAATAGTGAGGCTCGGAGAATGCTGGCTGCGGCTCTTGATTTGGTCGGGATGCTGTGTACATTCAGTCCCGATATTATGGGGCAATAATAGAACAAATGTTCTTTAGCTGTCAAGAGGAAGATGTCGCGGGAGGGAAAGTTTATGGCTCGTGGCTGATAGCTCATAGAGCACGAGGACGAAAGACTGAGTACTGGAGACTGGAGACAGAAGACGGGTGAACGCAGAGGGCGCGGAGGAAAGGGGGCATAAATCCCCCCTTACCCCCTCCCGGAGCGAGTAGGGACAGGTTTGCCAAAAGGGGAATGAATAAGGGCACCAGGATTCCCGCTCCCCGATCAGGACAGGGATAAGTTTCGCGGGAATGACATTTGGGGTAGGAATCTTAAGAGAGGGAGCTTTCGCCCTTACCAGTGTACATCGACCCTGGTGACGATACCCAGCGGCTCCCAATGATAATTGCCCAGAATAGCTTGTAGAGCCTCTATCTGACTCCTTAGAACCTGCATCTGTTGGTAGGTAAGGTGGCCGGAGTTGTATAAGTTAATATCAGCTTCGTAATTAGCCCACTCCTGCGTCCACTGCTCATAGAACGCGTAATCGAAAGAAGTAGCCTTATCCAGCGATATAAGGCCATACTGTTGGCCCACTTCTATATAAGCCACCTTGTCGTACTCTGCATAGGCATCCTGACCATCCAGACTGCTGCCAAAGGTGGGAGCCTGGAACCCGGGGCCTGTGCAGTCGATAAAAACCAGACCTCTGTCCGTGGTATTGAAAGCGTCCAGGGCGTGTCCGGGTCCCTCTGCAAAATCAATGCTGACATACGCGGTTTTTATTCCGGCTGCCTCTGCTCTGTTATGCAGCATGGCAGCGAAGTCGGCACATACGAAGGAACCCGGGATGTAGAGGTGGGAATTAGTGTCATCATTCATGACAAACTGTTTGACCTGCTCCCAGGTCACATCGACAGCTTGAGGATTCTCCTGGAGCCTGATAGGGCTGCCGTTCCCGCCTACGGCATTCAGCACATCGAAGACCTGAGTGTAATAGACCTTATTACCTACAACAGCCACCCCAACACCCGTCGCCCTCGCCTCGCTCCTGAGCATGGCATCTCTGAGCTCGCTGTTTTTATAGCAGTATTCCACTTGATCTTGAGCGGTGCCCTCAACGAGCCTGGGCGAGCCCCCTGAGTAGGAGACCCACCACGAATTATGCAGCAGATAGTGAAGCTCAGTGGAATTTTCCAAGTCCTGCGAAAGCTGGCTGGCTGCGAATTGCCTGGCCAATGCATCCAAAGCAGGGTCCCTGGCCAGTATGCTGAGGCCGTTATCCTGCCTGATTTTGTTGACCTGAGTGTATATAACATCCTCCACTTCCGATGCTGTGACGGCAGATGCAATACAGGAGGACAGAATCGCCACGCCGAATGCGATGATTAAGAGGCAGGAGATAAGTAATATTAATCGTTTATTCATAGATCTTTTTACGAACACTTTAAATTCCCAACATCAAATATGCTATCCTGGCACTTTTGTGAAGTGGAGGAATTTCTGAGGCCCTTCGCTCAGTCCGGGGACATCAGGACACCCCTACACTCGCACCCAAGGATTTCGGCAACCTAATTAGTGGCACGAAGTTCCATGACCATACGATTACAACTATATACCCGCATTTTACTAGCATACGATTCGTACGTCAACGTAATACTAGAGGTCGTTTAGTACTTTTTCAACCTCCCTTATCCTCCAATCTTTAGGAATTTCAGGTTTGTCCTGACATTTCTGTGAACCCCGGCAGAAGGAAGAGACCTCCGCACTCTCCTGATAATAAACAATCTTAGCCCACTTTCTATAGACCTATGCAGGCAGTTTGTGGTATATTCCTCAAAGGAGACGAGGCTGTGACCATGGACCTGGAGACTGCCCGGCTCAGACTCATGCACCAACTGTCCCGCGAAATTCGCGACAAAAAAGTGCTCGATGTAATGACTCGTGTACCCCGTGAGCTATTTGTGCCTTCAGGCAGTCAGCATGCAGCTTACGAGAATATCCCTTTACCCATCGAGATGGGGCAGACGATCTCACAGCCGTTTATAGTAGCCCTGATGACCGAGGCAATGCAGATTACGAACAAGGATAAGGTGCTGGAGGTAGGCACCGGCAGCGGCTACCAGACTGCCATCCTCTGCGAGCTGGCAAACTGGGTGGTCACCGTAGAACGGCATCAGAGACTGCTAGATAAAGCGAAAAATGTTTTAACCAGGCTGGGCTACACTAATGTGGAGTTCCACTGTACCGAAAAGATGCTGGGCTGGACCGAAGGAGCGCCCTACGACGCCATAATCGTTACCGCCGGCGCGCCCAACGTGCCCCAAATACTGCTGGACCAACTGGCGGCAGAGGGACGGCTGGTGATACCGGTGGGCTCGCGCTTCGAACAGGAGTTGATGAAGGTGGTAAAGCGCAAAGAAGGACTAGAAACTACCAACCTAGGGGCCTGCCGCTTTGTCCCCCTCATTGGAGAAGGCGCCTGGGACGAGGGATAGCCAGAGGACGGGCGAGGGTGCCTATCCTACCTGTCTGCGGCTGCACCTCCCGACTTACCACAGGCGGGGCGCCTGTGCTACCTAAATACTAAACCCGGTTCGAGCTTTTCTATCTATAAGCCAAAATCCTTAATTAAAGTTGACTGAGGTGATACAATAAATTGGAAGATTTTTCGCCTTTCAGGAGCAGGCAGCTTCGATTTGACTGTAACATCTATCGTCCTCGCCGGTGGCCTCAGCTCCCGCCTGGGAAGAGAAAAACTCGCGGAGGTGATTTCTGGGAAAAGCCTGATCGAGCGAGCCATAAGCAGTTTGAGTTCACTGAGCCGAGAGATATTTATAGTGATTTCGCAGAAGCAGGCAAGGTCATCCCTATCTTATACATATCCGGGAGCTAAAACCGTGGTTGACCTTTACCCGGGGAAAGGCTCCCTAATCGGTATCTACACAGGGCTGGTACATTCCAGCAATTTTCTCAATCTGGTTGTCGCCTGCGATATGCCGTTTTTGAACCTGAACCTGCTGCGTTATATGGTCGATATCTCGCCCGGTTTCGATGTAGTTATACCAAAGGAGGACGACCAGACAGAGCCGCTTCATGCCGTATATTCCAAAAACTGCGCGGGACCGATGAAAAACCTGATTGAGCGGGCCGATCTCAAAATAACCGGTTTCCTCGATTCAGTGAAGGTAAGATATGTGGAAAAAGAGGAGTTGGACAGGTTCGACCCGCAACGCTTGAGCTTTTTCAATATCAATACCGAGTCCGACTTGAAGAAAGCCAGAATGCTGGCAGCACGAGAGAATTCAAAAAGAAAGAGCAGGAAATAATCGTAGCTGCCTGAATAGAGGATGCAGGGCGTGATATCTGTTGAGGAAGCACTGGAGAAAATCCTGAGCTATGTTAACGTCCTCGAACCGGAGGATGAACTCATCCTGAATAGCCTGGGGCGTGTCCTGGCGGAGGATATCTACTCCGACATAGACATACCGCCGCTGGACAACTCCGCCATGGACGGCTACGCTGTGCGGGCTGAGAGCACGAAAGATGCCAGCCCTTCCTCCCCGCGCATACTTCGCATCATCGGTGAGGTGGCCGCTGGCTATATAGCCAGTGAGGAGGTAACACCAGGCACTACTATCCGTATTATGACCGGTGCTCCCGTACCTAAAGGCGCTGACGCCGTGGTCCAGTTCGAAGATACAGACGAGGAAAAGCGCAAGGCAGCCAAGAAACCCCTGGATGAGATCGGCATACTGCGTCAGGCGGCGAAGGGATTGAACATCAGGAAGGCTGGAGAAGATATCTCCAAAGGCAGCCTGGTCTTAAGTGCGGGGACAGTGCTCCGTCCCCAAGAGATTGGCGTTCTGGCCTCCCTGGGAAGAGATGTCGTATCCGTCATCCGACGGCCGGTGGTGGCTGTACTGGCGACCGGGGATGAGCTTGTGGACATAAAAGAGCAGCTCCCGCCAGGCAAGATATACAACAGCAACACCTACAGCCTTGCCGCGCAGGTAAGCCGCTATGGCGGCGTTCCCAAAATACTGGGGATTGCCCGGGATAACATCGCGGCTTTGGAGGATAAAATAAAGCAGGCGCACGATGCCGACATGCTTATAACGTCCGCAGGGGTGTCCGTAGGAGAATACGATATAGTCAAGGATGTCCTGGCGCGGCTGGGAGAGGTAACCTTCTGGACAGTGCGCATGAAGCCGGGCAAGCCGCTTGCTTTTGGACTGCTGAATCTGGGTAAAAAGAAAGTACCGCATCTCGGATTCCCGGGAAACCCGGTAAGCTCCATGATAACATTCGAGCAGTTCGCACGGCCTGCTATCCTGAAAATGCTGGGGAAAAAGGAATTCGCCAAACCCACTATCAAAGCCAGGAGCGAAGACCGTATCAATAACAGGGATAAACGGCGTATCTATGCCAGAGTAAGGGTAGCCAAACGCAATGGGCAGTATTTCGCCAGCCTGGTGGGACCTCAGGGGTCAGGCATATTGACCTCTATGGCACTGGCCAACGGTCTGATGATTGTCCCCGAAGATAAGGCAGCAATCGAGGCGGGCGAAGAAGTCCAGGTGCAGATGCTTGACTGGAACGAGGAGATGTAGATGGTTCCCATAATATGCGTCGTCGGTAAGAGCGGGGTGGGCAAAGATCGGAA
>JAJYLC010000012.1 GCA_021787935.1 Chloroflexota bacterium
ATCTGAAGACGTTCCTTAAAGGCTAAAGCTATAGTCTCGTTAGACTCTTTTATTTCCCAGCCAAAGAAATTGCCCTGAGTATTGTAAGCGATTTGTCTCCAAGATTCGTCACCCCAGTACGCATTCATTCGCTCGATATCAGCAGGATCCACATTCTCAGGATTGCGCCAAAGCACATTCCGGTTCATATCAGCAACTGGAAAGTTTAGGAACATGTCAATGCTTTTCATTTCCCCTGCAGTCTGTATTACCTCCCAGTTTAAATGCAGGCCATATGGATCGAGCAGGCATAGAGCTCTCCGATATTCCTCAAATTTAGCTCTAGGGAAAACATCGTTCAATAGAATGGGATTGCAGTCTCCCTCGTAGATATAAGCTCCTGCTCTCTGTGATACCAGCTTCCTTAGCTCGACTATCTTCGCGCTTTTAATGTCTATGAAATGGTACTCCTTGAATGGAGGATTTATATTCAACGCGATTTGAGGGCTCCCTTTTACAATGTCTCCTGTTCTTTTTGAGATGTGCTTGCCTGAACCTGCAAAGGCATCTATGTAGATGTGATAAAATTCCGGATTTTTTCGACTTGCCATTATCATAGAATACGCAGAAGCATATTTCTTGATAATTTCCAATTTGATTTCAGTCCAAGCTCCAATGGTATCGAATACTAGTTTCATTTCAGGGGTGTATTATACATCGTTGGTGCATATTAAACAAGTACGATAGTCTTGTAAAACTAAACTACGTGCTTAGTGCTGGGAACAATACTGCCATGCTGGCGATGAATATGAAGGAGATCTAAAGTCAGGCGCTTCGTGAACTGCCCTTCTAAAAGACGTTAAGCAGCCATTCGCCCAGCGCTTGCTTGCCTACGACCTCCTGTTTGCGATACCAGCTTTGTACAATGTCGACGACTCCCTTCGGCGTGTCGCAGACCCGCAGCAGGTGGAGGTCCTCGGGGGATATGTATCCCTTAGCGAGAGTGTAGCTCTGTAGCCAGTCCAGTAATCCCTTCCAGTAAGCGCTTTTGAACAATATCACCGGAAAGGGCCTTATCTTGTGAGTTTGCATCAGGGTCAGGACTTCCGTGAGCTCGTCCATTGTCCCCAGGCCGCCGGGCATGATGACAAAGGCCAGAGCGTATTTGACCAGCATGACCTTGCGGACAAAGAAGTGGTGAAAGGTTATCGACATAGTGGTATATTCATTGCAGTACTGCTCCTCGGGCAGCTCGATATTCAGGCCAACAGATTTAGCGTTCGCCTCGAGAGCGCCCTTGTTAGCCGCCTCCATAATTCCGGGACCGCCACCGGTTATAATGTTGAAACCCAGCTTGCCCAGTCGGCGAGCGATTTCTTCGGTCTTGGCATAGAGCTCATCGCCCGGCCTTACCCTGGCTGAGCCGTATATGGTTACCGCCGGTTCCACACTGGTAAGGGTATCGAAACCCGACACCAGCTCCCCGATTATACGGAACATGCGCCATGATTCCTCTTTGACCAGTTCGTTTATCTCATATCCCTGTTCCATGTCGTCCTCCCTGATAGGCAGATAATACCACATCGAGAGACCAGGCTGCTACGTTTTGTTCATAGATTAGTAGGTAGAGTGAATTACTATAAAGTTACGTTATCTTGACTCAGCCCATGGCGTAATTTAGGATTTCAGATAGTACTTTAGTATCGGTACTACAGTTTTGTTTCAAATAGTACGATAAGGTTAGTGCGTGATGAAAGCAACTATCAGCCATATCGATGTTTTGGAAGATACCCTGTGGGAGGGCGAAGCCCTCAGCGCCACTCGGGAGGGTAAAAAAGGCGAGCTGGTTATCCGGGGAAGTAAGAGCAACGGCAACGCACTGACCTCAGTTGTGACCAGCATGGTGAACAGAAACCAGCTTACCATCGAGATCGAGGGCAATGAAACAGGCTGTCTGGTGTGGCGGGGTCAGGTAGGCAGCGCAGAGTTCCACACGTTCGGGACCGACCAGTTGGAATGCAGCCTGGTCATGTTGTTGGACGATTGGTACAGTGTCGTCCACCGTTATACCAAGTTCTCCTCTTCGTAGCGGCGCATCCTAAATTCCCTCCAGCCGCGCCGCAGTCCTGGCTAGCTCCCAGGTATAGTCATATAAATGCAGTCCCTTGCTTAACGCTATTATCTCGCCGTCTTCCGCACCTATCTCGCTGGCTACGTACTCTTTGAGGAGCTGTATTCCCGCCAGGTTCGAGGGGAACCCCGCCCACAGATCCCACGACCTGAAGTAAGCTATAAAGTGCAGTTTACCGTTCATAACCCTGGTGTCTATGCCTCTCAGGCAGGGCGGGTCGGAAAGCTTGATAGATTCCTTGCTGCCCACCGCCATGAACCCCTGGTTGGTATTGTAGCCGCCCTCTTTATATATCCTGATCAGCTCCGGTATCTGGTCTGCCAGGTCCTCACCATAGGTATACTGCTCGTTGTCGGCTTTGAGGGAGGTCACCAGGTACTGGAGATAGTTCTCCACATACTCCATGGACGAAGGAGGGGGCACGCCTTGCGGCACGTCGGGCACAAGCGGCCTTGTGCAGGGGTGTCTCACCTGGACGACGACGAAATCGAGCTCTTTTCTTTTGTGTCCCACATTACTGCCCCTGTCGATGATATACTCTCTGCCCTGCGTAAGCGTCTTGCGCAGGCACAGAAACCAGGCTTCCGGCAGGTCTCTGGCTTCTATCTGTTCGATTTTCATTATCAAACCACCTTACTCACCGAGCTAGCTAAGGGAACAGTATTTTCTCTACCTCTTTAAGCCTGTCCCAACCTGTGAGCTCATAGGGGAATAGTGGTACCTCAACTATCGGTATATCGGAATACCTTTCGTGCATAATATTCAGATACTTCTTTTGCTGTGCGGCTTTCGTCTTGAGGAACTCCGAGTCATCCACCTTTATCACGTTATTAATTATCAACTGTTCCACCTGGAGGCCATACCGGCATAGCTGGAAGAAAACGCTTTCCAATTGCTCTACCGCGAGGGCCTCGGGTATGGTGACCAGCACGAATTTTACCCTGTTCCGCAGAAATGCCATTTCATCTGCGGATAGCTTCTGCCACCGCTTTATGATATCCAGTATCGGCTCTTTGCTGATGTTGCTGACCTTCAGCCTGGTGTAGACCCGCGGCGCCAGTTTCAGGTGGTCCACCAGCATGGCCGGTGTCTGGAACAAGGTGAGCGTCTGCCCCAGCGGCGCTGTATCCCAGATGACATTGTCCCACTCGTCCGTCAGGCTCAGTTCCCTGATATAGTCAACCATGAACTCATCGCTGAGCCCCGGCAGTATGGACGTGGTAAATTCCACGAACTGCGGATAGTCTATAGCAACGAATGTGGAGAAGACGTCATAGACCTCTCTGCCGAACTTTTCATCCCACATCTCCTCTACTTCGTCCACTCCGAGTTCGTTGATGTACAAAGAGTCTTTCACCTGCTGAGGTTTCTCTAATACCGGCCTGGCGAAGATATGCGACAGCGAAGGGGTGGCATCGGTCGAGATGGCCAGGGTTTTTTGTCCCGAGGAGGCATAGTGGAGGGCGGTTGCCGCGGCACAGGTTGTCTTGCCCACGCCGCCCTTACCTGAGAACATGGTGATGCTCGCCTTTGGGGAAGCAGACTTCTTCTTAGTATCGTTCATCGTCCTGAGCTACAGCAGTTCCTTATATTTTACACTATACCATTGTCGGGAGAAAAGCGGGCCGCAATCTATTATGCAGGCAGGAAGGTGATTTCTGTAGAGGGTGAACAAACGTGTTCACCCCGCGAGGATCGGGCAGACAAACTGGTCAGCCCCTACGGACTCTGACCCTGGCATGGAATGGATGCCCCGTGCTAGCCATGTAGCGTCGTGACTCCTGTCACGACGAGTTATTCGTCGCCACGGGAGTGGCGACGCTACACTGCTCAATGGTCAAACCTGCGGGGTTGGCTCTACGGATTTTGAGGTGTTGTGCCACGTCTCCTGGGCAGCACCACTTTCCAGATAATCAGGCCCAGTATAACTACGCCTGAACCTATCATGGTGTAAATGGCCATCCACTCTATCCCTGAGGCGAAACTGCCGGCAACGTTGCGAATCACCTCGTTGCCCTTCTCAGCCATTACTGCTGCCACGCCCTGGTACTCTGAGGGATGGAAAAGGTCCCGCGTCAATCTTGGCTCGACTGCGTGGGCGTAGGATACTGTCACGGCTATATAAATAGCCAGCGACGTAACGAACAGCGTCCCGAGCCCCCAGAAAGCCCTGCTTAACCAGTTACGGCCGCACAATAGGGCGATGAGTATGAGAACGGCGAACGGTATCAGCCAGAGGGCCCAGAGCCAGGTCCTGACGGTGTTTATTCTATGCCGGGCTGTATCAAAAGAGGCGAGGTCTCCGTTATTTTTCGCGATCTCATTTCTCACGTCGGCCTGGGTCAGCGTGTAGCCGTTCTTTATCCAGCCGCGCATATCCTCAAGGGTCTGCGCATTTTTGCTTCCCAGTTTAGCTATCAGTTGGGCGTCAGTGTATGTCCACTGGTTGGGTATCTGACCTTGGACTATCTGCTGTATTGAACTGGTAACCCTGGCATCCACATTGAACATATTTTTAAATTCCTGATAGGTCAGGTCGGCGGGGCGGCACGGCGGTAGACTTCCTGTCGACAGGGCCTGAACAGCCTGGTTGAATTGAGTTGTACTACAGGTAGGCAGGCTATAGAACAGAGCCTCGATTTTCTGGTCAGCCAATGCTGCGAGCGCTGTTATTGTCTCAGCAACACGATCCTGCAGATAGATTGTGATGGTGAAGTGGTTGGTATCTCCTATCATGTATGCTTCAAGGGAATCCACGCCTGCGCTGGCCTGCGAAGCTGCCCAATCTATGGGTATCCCTTGCTTGAGCGCGTTCTCTATATCCACTTTGCTGAATGTCAGGGAATAGGGCAGAGTGCCGATGTTTTGCAGCACCCTGTCTGCGGCGTAAGATATGCCGTCGTTGTAAAGGCTGTTGAAAGCATCGCCGTGTATTATGTCGCTCTTCACCACCTCGTCAGCCAGCTCGACCCTGTCTTTTAGCACTAAGGTGTAAGTGAAGCTGTCGGTTTTGCCCACAAAATAAGGGATGATTGTATTGCTGGCAGTCTCGGCCTGTGTCTGGAGCCACTCTGGAGGCGCTATCTTTCTGGCGGCTGAGGCGACAGGTGCTTTGATAGCGTCTACGTTTAGATTGAAGTCCGGTGATACGTCAGTTTTCACTTGGTCCAGCGCTGCGGGCAGTGCCTTATCGTAGACAAAGTTATACATATCTGCACGTTGGAGTTGGCTGTTGTAGAACCCGGGGCTGGCAAAGGAGTTATTTATCTGTGTGACGACGAGTGCCCCGATAAACAGGACAACGAAGATAATGATGAGCGGAATGGCTGCTATCCGTCTAAACCACATCATAACAATTCACACTCTTACTCAAACCAAGCTGCCCCCAACATTAGCATATTCGTGGCAGGTTATGCAATAGTCACTTCGATGGGTTGTTGGTGACAAAAAGTAGGGATTGCCCCCGGCTGGCCTTGGTGTTATCATCTTGGCACTTTAGTTCGTAGTTCGACCTACTGAGGGGTGATGAGCATATGGATGTTAAACAGAAAGACGACAACCTTTTTCCCAGGATGACTGTAGGGGTAATGGGGTCGGCAGGCGGGACGCTGGAAGAAGAAGTGCGCCTGCCGGTGCGCCGCCTGGGCGGCGCCATAGCCAGGCGTGGCTATGTACTCATAACCGGGGCCTGCCCGGGCATGCCGCATGAGGCTGTCAAGGGAGCTAAGGAGCAGGGTGGGATTGTGGTAGGCGTCTCCCCGGCCCTCAACCTGGATGAGCACGTCACGAAGTATCACTCACCCACGCGGGGCTATGACACTATCATCTATACCGGAAGCGGCCTCATGGGGCGTGAGATAGAGAACATCAGAAGCTGCGACGTGGTTGTCTTCGCCGGAGGACGCTCGGGCACGCTCGGGGAGTTCGCCATCGCCTATGACGAGGCGAAGGTGATAGGAGTCCTGGAAGGCACCGGCGGCATCACACAGCATTTGAAGAAGATAATTAGCTTTGTGAAGAAAAATACCGGGGCTGTCATATGCTACGATGCTGACCCGGAGCGCCTCTTGGATAAGCTAGAGCAGGTTTACCAAGAACACATTCTGCCCCGGCACTTAAAGGCCTTGAAGGGCCGCGACCCCGATGGAGTGCTTGAGCCGAACGGCAATGATGAAGAGGCGCACCGGCATCTTTAATCTATGACACCCGAATCAGACTCAACCTCTTCTCAGACCAGGGTGACTTTGTCCCGATAGCCAGGCACCGATATAGGCCACCCCGTTTTTTCCCTTACGAAGTTGGCAAAGTATTGGGCCGCCTCGGGCTCGCCATGGGTTACGAAGAGGTGCTGAGGAGGCTTCTTCAGCCCTGACAGCCATCTGAACAGCTCGTCCCTATCCGCATGGGCTGAGAATCCGTTTATCTTAACAATTCTCGCCTTGACGGGGTACATCTGGCCCAGTATCCTCACCTCTTTGGCACCGTCAATGATCTGCCTGCCCAGTGTCCCGGTAGCCTGGTATCCGGGAAAGAGTATAGTGCTCTCAGGTCTGGAGATGTTGTTCACCAGGTGATGCTTTATCCTGCCGCCGGTACACATTCCTGAGCCGGCTATGATGATAACTGTGCCGCTTATGTGATTAATTACCTTGGATTCATCGGTAGTTCTGGTCATTTTCAGCCCGGGGAAATCGAAAGGGGACTTTTTCCGGCGTATGAGCTCGAGCATATTCTCATCGAGCAGGTCCGGATAACGCTCGAAAACCTCTGTGATGCTTGTCGCCATAGGGCTGTCCAGAAAGACCATTAGATGTGGAATGCGGTCTCCCAGGAGCAATTCATTCAGGTAATATAATACTTCCTGCGCACGCTCCAAGGCGAAGCTGGGGATGACTATGTTTCCCCCGCGTTTTCTGGTGGAGTTTACTATTTCGGCCAGCATCTCTGCTATCCCTTTCTGGTCCTCATGCAGCCTGTCTCCGTATGTGGACTCCACCAGGACGTAATCCGCCTCTTCGAAGATTGTAGGGTCATGCAGCATTGGCTTCTCCCACCTGCCCACGTCGCCGGAGAATATCAGCGTCCTTTGCTCTCCGTTCTGGCTTATCCTGACCTTTATCATAGATGAGCCGAGCACATGACCCGCGTCGTGAAACGTCGCTTCAATGCCCTCGCCCAGCTCGACGGGCTCCTCGTATCCTACGGGCGAGAATTGAGGGAAAGAAGCTGCGGCATCTTTCACTGTGTAGAGCGGGACCTCAGGGTATGGCCCTTTTCTGTCCTCATGTTCATGCCTCTTTCGCTTGAACTCTGCGTCCTGCTCCTGCAGGTGAGCGGCATCGAGGAGTATTATCTGAGCGATATCGCTGGTGGCATGCGTGCAGAATATCTTACCTGCGAACCCCTCTCGGACCAGCTTGGGCAACCGCCCGCTGTGGTCGATATGGGCATGAGATAGAAGGACGGCGTCTATGGTGCGAGGTACAATAGGGAAAGGGCCCCAGTTCCTGGCCGTTAATTCTCGTTCCTGATAAAGGCCGCAATCTACCAGAAGCCTGACGCCGTTGGCTTCCAGACAGTATGCCGAGCCGGTCACGTTCTGGGCTGCGCCCAGAAAATTCAATCTAATCTGAATACTTACGCCTCTGTTGTTAGATTCGCATTAAGCCGTAAGGTGAAGTACTCCGAGGATTTCCAGTCCCTTAATCACCATGCTTACCGCGATAGCAGCGAGCAGTAGGCTGAACACCCTCGATACCGCCTTTATTCCGCCCTGCCCCAGGAAAGCAGCAATCCTGGTGCCAGCCATGCATATAATCCAGGCAATGAGCAGATTCAGGACGAAGGAGAGTGAGACCATATACAGCGGGAACTCTTGCTGCGGCGGGGTCCCCTGCTGCTGTTTCACCAGCAGTAGCAGAGTAGTTATGGTGGCTGGCCCCACAGTCAGAGGGGTGCCGATAGGGACAACGCCCACCAGCTCACGCGATTCCTGCTCGTGCACTTCTACCATCTGCCCTGTTATCATGTACCTGATGGATAGGGCCAGGAGGATAAGACCTCCTGCGATGGCGAAAGACCCGAACGATATGCCCATTGCGTTCAGGACTAGCTGGCCCAGGAACAAGAAGGCGAAGCCGACAATAGCAGCAGTTGTGATTGCGATATTAATCATCCTGAAGCGCTCGCCTGTTGTCATGCCTTCGCCCGCGGAGATGACAAAAGGCAGGTTCCCTATAGCATCGATGACGATGAACAGGGGCACGAAAGTCAAAACAAAATTATGCGCTGTCACTAGATTTCCACTCTATTTTGAGATGGCCTAAACTAGCCTACGATGGTAAAGCAACAGACACCGATTGTCAACGACTTTGTGAGAAGATTGTTCAGTAAAAGCAGGTGGAGAGAGGAAATTCGCTCTTAGCCAAGGTATCGGGGCAGCCTTCAAACATGCTTCATATCTTCGACTCCGGCTTTCTCGAGGATTTCCTCTATGCGGTCAACGTGCCCGAAAAAGAGGCTGCTCCGGGCATATTCAAAGCGGGGCCGCGGTATGTCGATTTTCACTTCGCCGATTATCCTTCCCGGTCGGGGAGCCATAATCAGCACCCGGTCAGCCATAAGCACGGCCTCTTCGACTAAGTGGGTGACTATGACAAAAGTGTCGGGATGTGTGGTGCGGTCGTTCCAGATGCGCAATGTTTCCTTTCGCAGCTCTCTGGCAGTCACCTCGTCAAGCGAGGAGAATGGCTCGTCCAGAAGCAGGACATCCGGGGCTACCGCGAGTGCTCGTGCTATACCCACCCGCTGTTTCATTCCTCCGGAAAGCTCGCTGGGATAGTTATTTTCGAAACCTTCCAATCCCAGCTTTTTCAGCAATGCCTGCGCAACCTCCTCTTTCTCCCGTCGGCTTATAGGCTTAGCGTCCAGAGCAATGAGGATATTGTCTCTGGCCGTCTTCCAGGGCAGCAGGGCAAAATTCTGGAAAACCATGCTGACGCCCGGCATAGGCCCCTTGATAAGCTTATCCTGGAAATAGATATGGCCCTTTGTAGGGAATTCGAGCCCTGCGATCATTCTCAGAATAGTGCTCTTGCCGCAGCCGCTGGGACCGATAATAGCCAGGAATTCTGTATCCTCTATGCCGAAAGAGACATTATCCAGGCTCAGCAGCTCTCCCTTTGGCTCGTAGAATGCCTTGCTGACCTGCTCAATTCTTATCAGAGGCAAGATTTACTCCTCCTCGAGCACATGAGTGCTGGCACGGCTGAGAAGCCTTCTCCAGATCAGACTGTTCATAACGATAACTATGGTACTCATCACAACTAAGAGCACTACCAGTTGATGGTTATTGCCGGTTTGGGAGGCCTCGTCCAGGGCAGAGCCCAGCCCGGGTATAGTATGAACCTTGTTTCCGATATTAACATATTCGGAGACAATAGTAGCGTTCCATCCTCCTCCCCATGCCAGTATACTGCCGGTGACCAGTGCGGGCAATAAGGCCGGGATCGCCATATGGCGAAGGTATCTGCGCCCCCGTACCCTGAATACTTCTGCCAGGTCTTTTATCTCCTTGGGCCAGTGCTCCACCGCCTCAATGACATTGAATATCAGATACCATAGCATGCCAGTGAGCATCAGGAGCACGGCAGCGATCTCCAGGCCTATTTGTTCCGGAAAGATACTGGTGAAGATAAGCCAGAGCAAAGGAAAGTATGCCAGCGCCGGGATTGATTGGGCTATATCGGTGAAGATGATTATAGCATTCTTGGTAGTCGGCCGCTGCAAAATTAGATACCCCACGGCGATTGCCAGGGCAAGGCTTATGAAATAAGCAATGGCCAGCCTGCTCATGGAGTACCCTGTGTCTCTGGCAAGGTGTTCCAGGTCTAGGGACGTGATAGGCAGTCGTATCCATCCGTAGAAAACGCCGACAATCACTATGAGCAAGCCCACGGCAACCAGCAGGTAATTCAGTCTTCTGATGCGGAACCGGAGCAGAAACCATGATGGCAGATGTACTCCCTGGACGGCGTTCAATCTGGAGTCGATGTAGCTGACCTGTTTGGCCCAGAAGCTTTGCCCTGCAGATTCCCTGGGAGTGAAACCATGAATCAACAGAAACCTGTGTTCCTTTGCCCTCTCATTCAGGCGGTGCCAGATGAGCCTGTTCATCAAAAAGACAATGATACCTATGGTCGCCAGTCCGGCTAGTGACATCCAGACGCTGCTATATCTGAAGGAGGCCGTCTGCAGATAGTATCCCAGGCCAGGAAGCGAGTAAGTCTTGCCCCCGTAGTTTATGAACTCAGTCACGATGACGAAATACCAGCCGCTGCCCCAGGCCAGGATGCTTCCTGCGATTACGTAGGGATAGATAGAGGGGAACAAGATATGCTTTAGATAGTCCCAGCCCTCGATATGGAAGACCTGGCTCATATCCTTCAAATACGACGGCATAGACTTGATACCGGCGATTACGCCGAAGACGATGCTCCACTCCATGCTGGTGAAGAGAAGGAACATGGAAGCTAACTCGAGACCAAAGGTGCTGCCGTGAAATGCGCTTATGATAACCGCCAGAGCCAGTGGGAAGAAACCCAGCACGGGGACCGACTGCAGAATATCCAGAAGGGGTATTATCAAGTTGCCCACCCTCTCTTTGGTGGCGGCCAGGATACCAACCCCAAGGCCAAAAGCTAGGCATATAATGTAAGTGATGCTCAATCTGAGGAGGGTGCGCAGAGCATAATAGGGTAGGAGACGAGTCTCGGAAAAGGCGGAAGCCTTCAGAAATATTATCCCCAGTAAGGCAGCAAAGCCCAGGATGCCCAGGCCTATTATGAGTTTCTGCAGAGGTTTTCGAGAGAACGTAGCTACATCCCAGAGCTTAGAAATTTTGTTTTCGCCATATCCTAACCCCCCGACTATCGGTAGTCAATACTCCCTTGTGGCGAAATGGACGTCTAAGGTAAAATTATAGCGGCACTAAGATCAGGGGTGTCGAGATGAAGAGAGTTGAGTTAGAGAAACTTCCCAGGAAGACCTTAATAGAGCTGGCGAAGGTATATTCCCGAAACTGGCAGTCCCTCGATGGCAACTGGTTCGGCCTTGTGGAGGCTGAGTTTGGCCTGGAAACTGCGGTCAGGCTGGATTTAAAGAGCTGGGAGAAACAGGCTATCCTGGAGGCGAAGAGGATAAAGAAAGTGCTGAATCTCGATAAAGGTGGGCTATCATCGGTTCTGACTGTGCTGAGCTTTATGACCTGGCAGCTTGCCTCTCCTCTTTTCGAAATCGAGGAGGAGAGCCCTGAAAAGGTAGTCTTTTATTATACGCGCTGCGCCATTCACGAAAGCAGGAACATGCAGGGTAAACCGTTGTTCCCCTGTAAAACGATGAAGCTGGGACTGCTCTCAAGTATCGCCAGGGTGGTAGAGCCAAGGGCAGTGGTCAGGTGTCTCAATTGTCCTCCAGACCCGCATCAGGAAGGCTTCTGGTGTAAGTGGGAGCTTAAGCTTGGATAACGGGTGTGTCACACGCCTTTGAGGTAATTTGCTAAATCCTTCTCGTCTTTGGGAACGAACGCTTTGTATTTTAAGGCAAACCTTTGTTTAAGCTCGTCCTTAGCTAAAAAAGCTGCCACCGGATACCCCACAATCTCGAAGCAGCCCTCATCGTCTTCACTGTCTCCCAGGTATGCCACATTCCTGGCATCCATATTCCTGTCCTGAAGCAACTTCAGTAGAAACTCAGGTTTCCTTTTATAAATATCAAGGCCGAATCCAATAGCCTCTCCGCGGTTTGCTTTGAGCTTATCGGCTTCGATAAAATCAAAGCATTCGGCATATCCGGCAACTGCCAGAATCCTTTCGATGCCATATCCATACCCGGCAGAGAAGATGCCTGTGGTCTTGCCGGACTTATGGCACTCCCTGAGCGGCCTGAGGACTCTGTGTTCCAGCTTATCCTGGGTCTGCCGCTTGCGGGCGTACTTTTCAATAGAACGCAGTATTACCGAGACCGGCACGCCTTCTATTATCCGCTCGTTATAGATGCGAAACAGCGCTCTGATGAAATCAGCTTCGGCATTGCTGCGTCCTCTCTCATATAGCTCCTCCAATTCCCTCCTCGCTTTCAGGATGCGGGCCATCCTGAAAGGGTGAAAAGGGAAGGAAGCCCTGAACACATCTCTTGCCGCGTTCTCCAGCACGGGCCTCTCATCCGGGTACTCGATCAGCGTACCGTTCCAGTCGCATATTATGGTGTTAATTGACATAACTATACTTTGCAGTCTGCGATTGTGTTCTGTAGTGCTCTGAGTTGAATATTATACCATTTCCACTTGCTGTGGATATGTGCCTGGTACTCCCCGCAGCCGTACCATTTTCGCATAGTTATTAACCGAAATTACTATTTATACCAGGTGCCAGTCATGCTAACTTGGAATTGGGGCATTGTACAGCAATGTCCAGCCCTGAGGGAGTAAATATGGAACAGCCCAGGGGAATGATATTAATAGTAGACGATGAAGAGCCCAGCAGAGCTACCCTCTCCCGCAAATTGCAGGCTGAGGGCTATACTTGTGCCACAGCGAACGATGGTGAAGGGGCGCTGCGGAGGACATCAGTACAGGAATTCGACCTGGTGCTTCTGGATTTGGATATGCCCGGGCTGTCGGGCATGGAGGTATTGGTTCGAGTGGCTGCTGCACATCCTGATACATGTGTCATCATGATGACGAACATAGAGAATATGCCCTCGGCAGTCGAAGCGATGAAACTGGGGGCCTATGATTACGTAATTAAGCCTCTGAATATGGACGATGTGGTTATCAGAATAGAGAGAACGCTGGAAAGACAGAGACTGGCCCGGGAAAACAGGGAGTATGAGTACCATCTGGAGCATAAGGTCGAGCTTCAGGTAGCTCAGATACGGAAGTATCTATATGATTCCGTCGAAGCTCTTGGCATCCAGCAGATGTCGATGGATACACCTGATGCAATGCACCAGGCGCAGCAGTATGCCAGAAAAATGTTTCAGATAAGCGGCACTAGGGATGAGGCTGATATGGAGGCCGCTTATTTAAAGATGTCCCGGACTCTGTCTGCCATAGCTGAAGCGCGGGAGCCTTACGCCAGCGGTCACGCCGACAGAGTAGGTTTGCTGGCCAATGAAATTGCTATCGAACTCGGCTGCTCCGAAAGTATGAAGAGGCAGATAAACTTCGCCGCTCTACTCCAGGACATCGGCAAGATTGTGATATCGGAAAGTATTCTCAGCAAGCAGGGAAATTTAACGCCCGCTGAATACCGAGAAATAAACAAGCATCCTACAGCATCGGTAGAGATAATACAGCACATTGAGTACTTCAAAGATATCCTTCCACTGGTGGAGAGCCATCACGAATGGTACGATGGCAGCGGCGGCTACCCTAAAAGGTTGAGGGGAGAGCAGATACCTCTGGGTGCACGCATTCTGGCTGTGGCCGATGCCTATGACGCACTGACCTGTCAGCGACCCCACCGTCCCTCCCAAACCCCCGCTCAGGCAGCAGAGGTGCTCAAAAAGGGAGCAGGAAAGCAGTGGGACCCTGTTATCGTGGAGACATTACTCAAAAAACTGGGCGTGGCAACAGCCTAGTATCCGCAGTTTCTGCCGCTAAGATTTACGAGCCATCCTTCCGCCTCTTTAGACCCGCTTAACTGTTCCAGATCCACCTAATTCCCGACTTCTTTGCTGGACGAGTAGTAAACTATATCATCCCTAGCGTGTATGCTATACTTATGTTTATCAGGAAAACAAACACAAATAAACCCAAAATCCGAACCACCATCTTCATTCCCGGTGAATACAAAGGGCTGAAAAACATTTCAGAAATGAATTTTAAGTCCGATATCACTATCATAGGGGCCGGTGTGGTCGGCCTCGCTATAGCTGCTCAGGTTGCAGGCCGGTATAAGACAATTTACGTGCTGGAAAGGAACGAAAAGTTCGGCCAGGAGACTAGCAGCAGGCACAGTGGCGTTGTCCACTCAGGCATTTATTACCCGTATGGCTCTCTGAAGGCGAGGCTGTGTGTTGAAGGCAACCGCCTCCTTTATGAGCTCTGCCGGAATCATGGCATAGGCTACCGGGAACTGGGAAAGCTTATAGTAGCCACCAATGATGAAGAGATCGTGCAGTTGGAAGAACTGCAGCAGAGGGGACAGGGAAACGGCGTTGAGGGGCTGAAAATGATTTCGAAGCAAGAGTTGAAGAAGCTGGAACCGAATGTGGAAGGTGTTGCGGCACTACTCTCGCCATCAACGGGCATTATCGACGCTCATGCTTTGATGGGGTTCTTCGCTGCCAGGGCGAAGGAAGGCGGGGCAGAGATTGCATTTGGCAAGAATGTGGTAGGGATAGAAAAATTGCCGGATGGCTACAAGATAACGGTGGAAGAAAACGACAGGGATAAATTTTCCTTCGATACACGAGTCCTGATAAACTGCGCTGGACTTCAGTGTGATAAGATAGCTGAGTTGGCCGGAATAAACATAGCCAGAGCCGGGTATAAATTGCATTACTGCAAAGGAGAATACTTTACCGTAGGCAATGGCAAGAGCAAGCTGGTCAAGCGATTGATATATCCGGTGCCTGAGGTGAAAGGTACCGGGCTCGGCGTCCACGTTGCCCTTGACCTGGAAGGAAGGATGCGGCTGGGCCCCAATACGGAGTATGTTGACAAGATTGATTACGCCGTGGACAGCAGACATAAAGATTCGTTTTATAATTCTACAAAGAGAATATTGCCGTTTATAGAGTATGAGGACCTGGAACCCGAGATGGCGGGTATCAGGCCCAAGCTCCAGGGGCCTGGAGAGGAGGTCAGAGATTTCGTCATCAGAGACGAGGCTGACAAAGGCCTGCCCGGTCTCATAGACCTCATCGGCATCGAGTCACCTGGCCTGACCGCCTCACCAGCGATAGCCAAGTATGTAGCGGGGCTGATTAGGAATATCATGTAGCGTCGTGACTCCTGTCACGACGCAAGTTCGTCACCACCGGAGGGGAGATGCTAAGCTAGTAAAGTCGCTAAATATTCCGGGTTCAAAGCAGGTCATGTATAAGCGGGGGGAACGAGATGAGCAAAAAGCGTACTGATGAACAGGTGATAATGACCACCTGTGCCAGCCACTGCGGCGGGTTTTGTGGTCTGAAGGTGCATGTAAAGGATGGCGTAATCACGAGAATCGAGACCGATGAGGGTGAGGAGCCGCAAGCCAGGGCTTGTCTCAAGGGGCGGTCATATCGTCAGCGGGCCTATCATCCCGACCGCCTGCTCTATCCCTTGAAAAGGGTGGGAGAGAGGGGCGAAGGTAAATTTGAGAGGATTTCGTGGGACGAGGCCCTGGACACCGTAGCCGGTGAGATAAAGCGTGTCAGGGATACCTACGGGCCGCAGGCAATATTGCTCAAGACCTCCGTGGGTGATATGAATTTTATCCACACAGGGGCCATGGTCGTGGAGAAGCTGCTGGCTATGGCGGGCGGCTATTCTTCGCCCTGGGCGTACTTCTCCTACGAAGGCGGCACTTTCGCCGAGCTGACCACCTACGGTACGATGTCATCTCAGAGTTCCCGCGAGGATTTTCTGAATTCACGCTTGATAATTATGTGGGGCTGGGACCCGGCGGTTACGATACAGGACACAAACACTATCTGGTACCTGGCACAGGCCAGAGAAGCTGGCTGCAAGATTGTCTCGATAGACCCCAGATTCACCGATACCACGGCAACCGTGGCGCACCAGTGGATACCTATCAGACCGGGCACTGACCCCGCCATGATGATTGCCATGGCCTACGTTATGTTGCGAGACGGCCTCCAAGAACAGGCGTTTCTGGATAAATACACCTACGGTTTCGATAAATTCAAAGATTATGTCATGGGATTAGAGGATGGCGTGCCCAAAACTCCGGCCTGGGCTGAGCCCATCACCGGCGTCCCAGCGACTGTGATAGAGAACCTGGCCAGAGAATATGCTGCCACCAAGCCTGCAGCGCTCATCGCGGGCATAGGCCCCGGGCGCTCCGCCAGGGGAGAGCAGTACCATCGGGCAGCCATAACCCTGTCCGCCATGACGGGCAATATCGGCATCCACGGCGGGAGCGCTGCCCAGAGGTCCTGGCCGGCAGGGCTGGTCCCGTTTCCTTTCATGATGATGGGCATCCCCGAAATTGTGGTTAACCCTCACGAGTCGAATAATGCTCCCCCGGGGGATATGCTGCCGCTGCGCAGAATCTGGCCCTGGGGTGCAGGCAGCATACACGTTGCTCAAATGGCGGACGCTCTACTCAAAGGGAAGGCCGGAGGTTATCCCGCCGACTATAAGCTGCTCTACATAGCCAGTACCGGCTATCCCAATCAATACCTCAATGTCAACAAGCATGTGCAGGCCATGAAATCGAAGTCACTGGAGTTCATCGTCATGCACGAGCAGTTCATGACGCCCGGCGCTAAGTTCGCCGACATCCTGCTGCCGTGCAGCACCTTCCTGGAACGCAACGACATGGCTCAGTGGTCTGCCACCTGGTTCTATGGATACCAGAACAAGGTGATCGAGCCCCTGGGCGAGTCGAAATCGTCATGGGATATATGCAAAGAGCTGGCCTTGAGACTGGACATACCGCACTTTTTCGATAAAACGGAGGACGAGACGCTGAGGGACATGGTGAAAGGTTGCCCCGACATCAAGGACTACGATATCTTCAAGAAGCAAGCCCTGCACAAAATGCACCCTGCGGAGCCGCATGTCGCTTTCGGCGATGAGATTAGAGACCCCGATAACAATCCCTTCCCTACCCCATCGGGCAAA
This sequence comes from Chloroflexota bacterium, assembly GCA_021787935.1. Lineage (GTDB taxonomy): Bacteria > Chloroflexota > Dehalococcoidia > SZUA-161 > SZUA-161 > JACWAE01. Next base: position 16,968 of record JAJYLC010000012.1, read on the forward strand.
ATCGAGATATACTCCCAGTTGATTGCGGAGATGAATAACCCGGAGATACCCCCTGTCCCTAAGTATCTGGGCAACTGGGAAGACCTCAACGACCCCCTGGCCCGGAAATACCCTCTGCAGCTCGTCACCACGCATTTCAAAGGCCGCGCCCATTCACAGTTCCATAATGTGCCCTGGGTGAAGGAGCTGCTGCCTCAGACAGTATTGATAAACTCATCCGATGCTAAGTCCAGAGGCATAAAGGATGGTGACTTGGTCAGGGTGTTCAACGACCGGGGCCAGATGATAATTCCGGCCAGGGTCAGCCAGCGTATTATGCCCGGCGTGGTGGATGTCCCGCAGGGAGCCTGGTACGACCCCGACGAAAAGGGCATAGACCGAGGCGGCTGTGCTAATATATTGACCAAAGATGCCTATTCTCTCGGCGGCGCGTGCTGCACCAACACTGCGCTGGTTCAGGTTGAGAAAGCTCACTAGATAAGAGGATAAAGCCGTGCCGGATTTAAAGGAAGTGGCTGATAAGATTTACCGACTTGAGGCAGGCCTGCCGGTGATGACCAACGTGTTCACGGTATACCTTATCAAGGAGGCTCAGGGCGTGGTAATAGACCCTGGCCCCGGAGCCCTGGTTCCCCAAATTCAGGAAGCAATGAAAAAGTTGGGCATGAAGGACTTGGCCTATATCATCCCTACCCACATCCATGTTGACCACGCAGGCGGCGCTGGTAAGCTGGCTCAGCTTTTCCCCATGGCGAAGGTGCTGGTTCACCCCGCCGGAGTGAAACATGCAGTCAATCCGTCCCGTCTCATCGAGAGTACCAAAACCGTTTTCGGCGAGGACTTCGAGGCAGGGTTCGGGCCGATTCTCCCCGTTCCGGAATCTCAAATAAAGTCGGTAGCGGATGGCGAGATAATTAAGGTGGATGGCAGAGAGCTGCAGATTATCTATGCACCGGGCCATGCGCCCCATCATATAGCCATCTTTGACCGCAGAGTGAAGGGCATCTTCTGCGGCGAGGCGCTGGGCCTGCCCGGAGGCGAGGGCAACCGGACTCTGCTGCCCGCTGTGGCACCGCCCAGCTTCGACCAGGAGACATATCTGGAGACCATGGAAAAGCTGAGGAAGCTGAATGCCCGAATTATCTTCTATGCCCACGGCGGTGTGGTAGGTCGCGATCCGGATAAGCTGATTACGCAGGCAGAAAAGAATACCAGTATCATCGGCGACATAATTCTCCAGGCCTTAAAGGATGGTGGAACAATCGAGGATATAAACCGCCGGGTGAAGGAATCAGCTTCCAGTCGTTTTGGCATGACCTTGACCGACATGGACCTGGCTCTGACGGTAGGGGGCTACGAGGTCTACTACAAGAAGAAAGGGTTGTTGTGAGGGAGGTCTGATTGCTTCTGTAGGGGCAGACCAATGTGTCTGCCCTAATTGGAATGTCTGATTTGCTTGTACTATGACCATTCTTCCCACAAGGAGTCATTAAGCATTCTACCACAAAACCCACTAAAACCTATCATGACTTAGCACCGGGTAATGGGTCATTTTGACGAGTCAAGTCAGCAGTTTACTTTATTCCTTGCCTCAGTAAATACATCGTAAGTGACTATCTCAGTAGCCGTAAAGTACCCTGCAGAAAAGTACCCTAAGGTGATTACTGTAACTATCCCTCTTCGTCATAATTCAAGCAGCGGGAAAACATATCGCTGTAGAATGTCACAATAAACTGTGTTAAGGAGTAAAGCGAATGTGTTTATTCTCGGAAGTTACAAAAAATGAAAAAAGAAGCCCCCTAAAAGAAAAGCCTCTTCGCAATCCCGGACAATCGCTTGATGAGCAATTGGACCAAATCAAATGGGATATGTTGTCGTTCCTCCTAGCACCTTTGTTGCTTGTGTTTTTAGCTATATGGGAGTGGTGGAGTTGGTATCTGAAGTCTCCGCCACACCCTATTGCGGCCACTATACTTGCAATTATTCTGTTAGGATATTGCATCCCCAAATTCTTCAAGCTCAGGAGGCGTCGCCGTAATATTGAGCTAGGACGTGATGGAGAAAAGGTCGTTGGGCAAGCTTTGGAAGGTCTTCGCCAGCAAGGGTGTTTAGTTTTTCATGATGTGGTAGGTAAGAACTTCAATGTTGACCATGTCATAGTCTCCACGCATGGTATATTCTCAATCGAGACGAAAACGTACAGCAAGCCGACGAATGTAAACTCAAAGGTCACGTTCAACGGGGAAAACATTCTGGTGGCTGGCAAATCCATCTATCCAAGTCCGGTAGAGCAGGCAAAGGCAAGCGCTAAATGGCTATGTTGCGACATACTTCATGAAAGCACTGGCAAATGGTTTCCCGTAAAACCAGTCGTAGTATTTCCTGGCTGGTGGGTTAACGAACAGAAAACTGGAGAAGTATGGGTGCTAAATCCCGATGGGCTTAAATATTGTATAGACAGAGAGCCCGAAATGCTCACCGAAGAGGACATGCATTTAGTGGTATATCACCTGTCGCGGTTTATCCGCGCGACAGGTTGAACGCGAAAGTCGGGTTCTCTAACTCGCAGTTGTTTTTAGAAAGCTCCCACATTGTTATTAACATAGGGATCAAAGCCGAACACATAGGTTCACCCACACAGAAAATTGACAACCGTCTTCGCTACTGCTAGGATTCTAGTTACTCCAGGGAACGGAGGTGCTGCTATGAAATCGCGTTGTGAAAACTGCAGTATGCGCAAGCGCGCCGAGAAAAATCCCAACTCCATAATCAGCAAAATCTGGCGCTGGCACACAGGCTGGTGTCCCGGCTGGAAGGCGTATCAACGCGAGCTGGCGCAGCAAAAGGTAAATAATAAGCCCTGACCACTGAATCCTACATAAGTCTATAATTCGAATGGTAGGGGCACGGTGCCCCTACGTTTTTTAACAGTCTTACGGGAACTTTCCTGCCCAGACCTCCGTCTTTCTTTACAGAAGGCTGTTTATCCCTTACTGCAACTAGCAATCCGATGGTTGATAAGCGACCCCACAAGCACTTTCCGAGGAGGAAGCCATGAGGTCTACAGGATTGGTAGGTATAGCATTTATTCTTATTCTAGCTCTGGCCATTATCGCCCCCATCGCGTCTGTGTTTACGGAGAATGAGGCAGTGGGGCAGGTCGAAAGCTATATGGCGGTAGTCCCCAAAGTCCTGCACGCAGGGAGCCAGGAATCTATATCTCTGGCCCTTTTCAGCGGGTCAGCGCTGACCTCGGATAGGGTCGAGGTGGCTTTGCTCAAGGATGGCAACCAGGTTCTCCACGTCACCAGGCAGGTCAGCGGAAAAGGCACCATAGATTTCAAGGTTCCCCCGACTGCGGAAGGCACTTATGTGCTCAGCGTCAAAGGGTCTGGCTTCGAGGACAAAGCCCAGGTGACCGTACAGAAAAGCTCGCTCATTTTCCTGGAGACCGATAAGCCTATTTACAAGCCGGGACAGAACATCGAGATGAGGGTGATGACCCTCGACCCTGACCTCAAGCCGGTAAGCCAGGCCGCTACCGTGGAGGTGCTGGATGCCAAGGGCATCAAAATCTTCCGCAGCGAAATCTCCACGGATGCATACGGCATGGCAACCCTGGAGCTTCCCATTTCCCAGGAACCCAACCTGGGCACGTGGAAGATAACCGCTAAATCGGCTAATGACGATACTGAGATAGATGTTGCCGTCGAGGAGTATGTGCTGCCCAAATATGAGGTCAAGGCTGAGCTTCCCAAGGACTGGTTCCTGGCCAGCGAGCCCATCAAGGGCAGCGTCTCAGCGGAATACAGCTTCGGCAAGCCTGTAAAAGGTGAGCTTGTCATCACCGCCGAGAGATATGTCGGCCAGTGGGAACAGTACGCTACCATCTCCAAGCCCATTGACGGGCAGACCGACTTCGAACTGCCAGCGGTGGGCTATGTCGCGGGAGTGCCTTCAGCAGGCGGCATGGGCAACGTTATGCTCGACATCGCGGTTAAGGAAAGTGAGACCGGCTATGAAGGGAACACCAGCGAGCTGTTAACAGTCTCCAGCACCCCGCTCAATATCCAGATAATCCCCGAGAGCCCGGTATTCAAGCCCGGTTTGCCTTTCAGTTTTCTTATTATCACCGAGACGCCTGATAACGAAGGTGTAGATGCTCAAGTAGCTGTCACGGTAACTTATCTCAATGAGAAGCTCGAGGAGATAAGCAAAGATGAAAGAAATGTCGATACCACCGGCGGCAAAGCCCTGGTCGAGGTGAGTCCACCCGCGGACAGCGTAGCTCTGGCGATCGAAGCCTTCGAGCTTACGCCGATTTCGTCCCGGCCGCCAGCCCAGGCTTCCAAGATGGTGGAAGCTGGCTACTCTCCCTCGGGCAACTTCATCCACGTGGAGCAGGTGAGCCAGGGCACGCCCAAGATAGGGCAGCAGATCATGTTCAAGGTCTACTCTACCAGCGAGGCTGCCAATTTCTACTACGAGGTCGTAGCCCGCGATAGGGTAGTCTTCACCGATTTTACGCAGAGCAACATAATAACCTTCGATACCACCCCTCTCATGACACCCTCCGCCAAGCTGCTGGTCTATCAAATCCTGCCCAACAGCGAGGTGGCAGCAGATTACCTGCCCTTCGCCGTCGAAGCAGTATATCCCAATGATGTGAATGTGGAGTTCAATCAGACCCAGGCTAAGCCTGGAGACCAGATCCAGATAAATATCCAGTCCCAGGGCCAGTCTGAGATCGGCCTCACGGCGGTGGACAAGTCGGTCTTTATCCTCGCCGGAAACAGGCTCAATCTACAGCAGGTATTCGATGAGCTGGAGAAGTTGTATATGGAGCCGCAGGCTGAGCTGCACGAGGTCTCCATCTATAATGGTATCAATGTCCAGGGCACCAAGGACATCTTTGATGACGCCGGCGTGGTGGTGTTGACCAACAACAACATCCCGAAAGGCGAGAAGTATCAGTTGGAGTGGGGGCCGCGAGCCTGGGAAGGCGCCTGGAAGTTTATGGGTCAGGGCCCTGTCGGTGGAAATGGAGTTGTGCTGGCGCCAAACGCCGTGGGATCACATGGATTTTCGGCTTCAGGATTCAGTCCTGAAGAGCTTGCCCAGGTCCAGCGGGTAAGGCAGTATTTCCCTGAAACCTGGCTCTGGCAGAATGTCATCACCGACGCTAGTGGAAAAGCAACTCTGGATGTCACCGTGCCCGACACCATAACCACCTGGATGCTGCGTGCCGTTGCCCTGTCCAAAGAAAACGGCCTGGGTGTCGCCGAAAGCCAACTCATAGCGTTCCAGCCGTTCTTCCTCAGCGCCGACCTGCCATACTCGGCGATAAGGGGCGAGCAATTCCCGGTCAAAGTAGCTATATACAACTATCTCGACCAGCCGCAGAACGTTGTGGTGCAAATCGATAACGCCGACTGGTTCGACCTGCTTGACCAGTCCCAGAAGACGGTGGAGATAGCTCCCAACGATGTCGGCGGCGTCGAGTTTAACATAAAGCCAACGCAGTTAGGAGTCGGGCAATTGAAGATTACCGCCAGGAGCAGCCAGGCTGCTGATGCCGTAGTCAAGACGCTGATAGTCGAGCCTGAAGGAGTCGCCAGAGAGGATGTGCAGAATCTGGTACTCTCCGCTGGTAACAGCACGGTGGTAAATACCAATATTCCTGCTTTAGTGGTCGACGGCTCGGGCAGAGCTTACATCGCAGTAACCTCCAGCTATTTGACACAGACCATAGATGGTCTGGACGCGCTCATTCAGATGCCCTTCGGCTGCGGCGAGCAGAACATGATTCTGTTTGCCCCCGACGTTTACATCACCAAGTATCTTAAGGAATCGGGCCAACTCAAGCCCGAGATCATGGCCAAAGCGGAAAAGCTGATGATTACCGGCTACCAGAGAGAGCTTACTTATCAGCGCAGCGACGGCAGCTTCTCCGCATTCGGGGACAATGATGAGCAGGGCAGCCTGTTTCTCACCGCTTTTGTGCTTAAGTGCTTCTCCCAGGCCAAAAGCCTGGTCTATATTGATGACAGTGTTCTATCTCAAGCCGAGAAGTGGATAATCAACCATCAGAACGCTGACGGCTCTTTCGACCCGTTTGGCTTTGTTGCCCATCAGGATATGATGGGCGGGCTCAAAGGTAAAACCGCACTCACCGCCTATGTCGCTATAGCATTGCTTGAGGCTGGTGATAAGGCGGACGCTTCCAGAGCCATTAGTTACCTGGAAGGCCAGCTTAACAACATAAATGACGCCTACACCATGGCGATTACGGACTATGCCCTGGAGCTCGGCGGAAGCGCACTCAGCGGACAGGCCCACATTAAACTGATGGAGATGGCGCAGGAGGACGAGAATGGCCTGCACTGGGGCAACGTTACAGAGATTGAACCTCTGAATCAAGCAGGCGGCGCCATGATGCCGTTCCGCCCTATGGAGATGAACAGGAGCAACGCCATTGAGGCTACAGGCTACGCCACCCTGGCTTTGCTCAAAAATGGCGATGCCTTCGATGCCTCCCGCGCTGCCAAGTGGCTGGTCTCGCAGCGCAACGCCTACGGCGGCTACGGCTCGACCCAGGATACTGTGGTGGCTCTCCAGGCGCTGACCGAGTACTCCACTAACGCCAGGGCTGATGTCGACCTGACCGTGGCCATAAACGCCGGTAGCCAGACAAAGCAGCTCAGGATTACTCAGGACAACTTCGATGTTCTCCAGACGGTGGAGGTGCCTCTGAATCAGGATATTACCATAAGCACGGCGGGCAGGGGTGATGCCATTGCCCAGATTGTCGAGAGATACAACCTGCCCCAGGCCGAGCAGCAAAGTGACCAGATATTGAAGATAAACGTTGGCTATGATACCGACCAGGTCGAGGTGAATGACCTGGTCAAGGTCTCGGTAGACCTAACATATAACCCGCCGATAGACATGAAGGCTGAGATGGTAGTGCTTGACGTCTCAGTTCCCACCGGCTTCTCTCCGGTTACCGAATCCATAGACAAAGTAATTGCGGGCAATGACAGCATCAAGCGGTATGACATTGCGGGAAGGAAGGTCATCTTCTACATCGAGGACATGCAGCCGGGCGCTAAAATATCGTTCAGCTTCGATGTGAAGGCGCTGTACCCGGTCACGGCCAAAGGTGTTACGTCACAGGCCTATTCCTATTACAACCCAGACATCAAAGCCGAGACCTTGAGCCAGGGCATTGTAGTCACCCAGTAGGGGCGAGGTTGCCTTGCCCAATTCCCCCTTGGCATGACAATCCGCTAAACACGACCCAAAATGTCACAATTTTTTAAGCTTTCCCTCTCTTCTTTTATAACTTCTTGATGTCTTTACGAATAACATGCTTAGTACAGCCGCAGCATCTGGCTTTCCACGTGCGTGAGAGAATGGCCGTGAAATGGAACCAGGAGGGGCAGTATGATTTAGGCTTATGGAGGGCTATCGCTGCCGGACCGGGGGCACATCAATAAAGGAGGTAACGGATGAATACAAAGGAGTTACAGGAACAGATCATCTCGGACATGAAGCAATGGCAGAAAGCTGAGAACGCGTCGGTGGCGTCAACAGGTCGCATCATCGAGAAGACGAAAAACCCTGTGGTACGCCTGGTTATGGAGATCATTCAACGGGACTCCAAGATGCATTATCAGGTGCAAGGTTTCATTGCCGATAGCCTCGGAGAAAAGACGGTTAGCTTGACTCCCGAGGAGTTGGCCCAGGTCTGGGAAATGATCGAGCAGCATATACAACTGGAGAAAAAGATGATAGAAGCTGCTGGACAGCTACTAGCCTCCTTAAAGGGCAAGCACATGGTTATACAACAATATCTGATAGATTACCTGTTAGAAGATGAGACTAAACACAACAACCTGCTGGACCGATTGAGTGGGATCAAAACGAAGATGTATCCTTATGGCTGATGATTAAGTGTAAAAATGACATTAGTCAGATCAGGATAAAGCATCCCGAGGTCGCCTGCCAGCGTTCCACATATCTTAATTCAAAAATTGTTCCCATTCGTAGGGTCACAACGTGCTGTGCCAAAAACCGTGGGGTGTGCAGGCGAAAATCCTGACCTTTTCAACGTTTTCCCTCTCGCTTTTTTGACTTTGTCATGGTGGATGTGAAACAATATGCGGAGTGGTGATATATTAAATAGAAAGTGGTTAATGAAAAAAAGACGGTAACAGTGTGTTTGTGTCTTCTGGTCGGCCGCCCCGAGTATTGTTTAGAAAAGGAGAGATAAATGAAACGAAGGTCTATCCGCTGGTATATCTTACCACTTTTCATCCTGCTGGTGCTCGTCTTGTTTTTTTCCGCATCCTGCCTCGGATCTCAGAGCAAACCGGTCAGCGCCTTCTATGACTCAGGAGCCAACGATCTCATCATGACCGGTACTCAGTTCGGCCAGTACGTACTGTTCCGCTTTGACACCAGTGCTTCGGAGCATATACTGACCACGCCGAGTGCGGCAGATATCGTTTCTCGTTTCTCGTCCCCGGTTGTGGGCTCGGTGTCTGTTTTGGCGGTGACAGCGGATGGGAGTAATATCGTTACACTCAAGGGTGGCGCGAATGTTATTGTTAAGCCCAGCGCCTCGACGGTTGCCGGAAACACCACGCTTACGTTATTCTGCGAGCTCGACAACGTGACCAAGGGCAGCGAAGCCGTGACTTTTTATTAGCCGGTGCCGAGGGGAGCAGCCGAGGAATAAGCTGTATGTAAGTGGAGGAGGAAGGGAATGAAAACACTGGGTAAACTGACGATTTTTGAGAATCTTAAAGAAATCGCTAATCCGGAATATACAGCGCTCGTTCTCTGGGACTGCCAGAACGCGCTGGTCGACCACATCTTCGATAAGGAAGAGTTTCTGGCTAACCTCAAAGCGCTTCTTACCGCCGCCCGCCGCCGTAAAATCCCTGTAATCTATACCAAAATCACGCCGCTGCCCACTGGCTACCAGTCCGGCTGGGGCATCTACCAGGCCATGAAACGCTTCGGTATAGACGACCCCTCTAAAATCCCCGTTTTCATGAAGCCGGGCAGTCCCGAAGCCGAAATTGCCGCTCCTCTGGCGCCAGCCGACGGCGAGGTAGTTATCAACAAGCATTCGCCCAGCATCTTTTTTGGCACCAATTTCGAGCAACTGATGCGCTTCCGCGGCGTACAGACTATTCTCTTTACGGGCATCGCCACTGAGTACGGCGTCGAGCATAGCGCCCGCGAAGCCGCCATCCGCGGCTTCTACACTGTTGTAGTCTCCGACTGCGCCTCCTCGACCGACAAAACAGCGCACGAGATGGCACTCAAGATACTGCCGCGCATGTGCCTGGTGCAGTCCTCGAAGGATATTATGAAAGAATGGGCTTAATATAATAGCCTCTTGACCCGGTTCACAGGACGGTCAAAGCGCGGCTTTCAAGATATCTTTGCTTTCCTGTCATTTTTGGAAAAACTGTTTGACGTGGTCGAAACTTCCGGGAAGGAAAGAAAGCGCCAGTGGAAATTTCTCCACCAGGAAAGCAGCGACTACGGAACCGGATATCGGGGATACTCCGATTGAGTGATTGAGCAGTATAGATAGAATAGCGCCGGCGATGAACCCGCCCAGCAGCGCACCCAGAACGAATCCGGCCAGGTGATTCAACCAGTCGAGCAGTACCAGTTTCAGGAAACGGTGCACTATCATTGTTACAATAAAAGCAGCTATCATAAAAAGGATGACGATCACCACAAACGCAGCTATATAAGCGGCGGTGGAGTGCCCGTGGAAGCCATGGGCCAGGCCGGTATAGTAGCGTCCTGCTACCACGATGCCGGCAATCAGACCGATGATAGGAATAAGGGTGCTTATCAGGCCGCGCATGAGCCCCCAGATTGCCATTATAAGTAAGAAAATACCTAGCACGACATCAAGCCAGTTCATCCTCTGAAGACCTCCCTTCTCATAAATACCTCTATGTCAATATAATATTGTGCCAAGGTTAACAGACCCGCGGTGTAAAAGTCATAAAATCCAGAGCAATAATATTAAAAATATCTTACATTTAGCAGTTGGATTTACACCTTTCTCGGCTATCTCAGCGCCTTCTGTGGTGGACTGCCTCAGAAAAAGCTTTGCCTTGACAAACGTCCTGCTATCGCATATAAAGGCCTTAAATGAAGATTTGCCTCCTGACCTACAGGGGAAATATGTATTGCGGCGGGCAGGGGGTCTATATATGCTATCTGGCCGGAGCGCTCCAGGAGCTGGGGCATGAAGTCCATATAGTATCAGGCCCGCCATATCCCACACCCCCTGAAGGCGTCAAGCTGCACAAACTGCCGGGACTCAACCTGTACGAGACCAGCAGCCTCTCCTCGCTGTCGAGCCCTCTTCAGGCCTTGACGCCGCTCAATCTCTATGAAATTGCTGCGGTGCATATCGGGTTCTTCCCCGATATATTCACCTTCAGCATGAGGGCTTACTTCAAGCTGCGCGACCTCATGTCCCAGGAAAGGTTTGACGTCATTCACGATAACCAGACCCTGGGCTACGGCCTGCTCTTGATGAAAAGCCTCGGCGTGCCTATTGTCGCTACCATACATCATCCCATCACTGTCGACCTCGCAGCCTCCCTGGCCCAAGCCGATACCTTCAGGCGCGGCGTCAGATGGGCCATGTTCTATTCCTTCCTCAACATGCAGGGCATTGTCAGCAGGCGCATGGCAAGGGTGATCACTGTCTCCCAGTCCTCGGCTGAAGACACTGCCCGCGCCTTCAAATTGCGCAAAGACAGGGTCAGGGTTGTCTATAACGGCATTGATACCGACATGTTCAGGCGGCTCGACGGCGTCGGGAAAGAGCCCAACAGCCTGGTCGTAGTGGGTAAAGTCGAGGATAAGACCAAGGGGATTCCATACCTGCTGGAGGCGGTTAAACTGCTGAAAGGCGACGTTGATGTTAAACTCTACGTCGTGGGCAAGCAGGAAGCCAGCGAGGGTTATGGCACGAACCTGGCGCAGCAGCTCGGCATCTCTGACAGAATCACCTTCACCGGCTATGTCAGCACGGAGGAGCTGGTCAGGCTCTACTCCTCTTCAGAGATAGGGGTTACGTCCTCTGTCTACGAAGGTTTCGGATTGCCTGCGGCAGAAGCGATGTCATGCGGAACTCCTGTCATAGCTACCAGAGCGGGGGCATTGCCTGAGATAGTAGGCGACGGTGCAGCCGGGATTCTGGTGCCGCCTGCAGACCCGCAGGCGCTGGCAGCAGCGATAAAACGACTTCTGGCAGATAAGCTGCTGAAGCAGAAGATGGGGCAGGCAGCCCGGAAGAGGATCGAGGACTTCTTTAGCTGGCAGGCGGCAGCCCGGAAGACCGTTGAGGTCTACCGCGAACTTATGTATCCCTAGGTTTGTGTTTGGTTCCAGATACGTCATTGAGCTTCTACTCAGCCAATTTAACAATTACCCCAAAATGTGATAACTTTTTAACCTTTCCTCGCCTCATGTTATGACTTCGTTATCTCCCATATATATCATAATATTTGATACAATAAAATTGTGATTAAAGGAGGTTGAAGCATGCACGACATTACATCGGCCAATCTGCATAACGCCTATGGTGGTGAGTCTATGGCTCACATGCGCTACGGGACCTGGGGCGATAAGGCAGAGAAGGATGGTTTCCCCAATACTGCGCGTCTGTTCAGAGCGATTACCTTTGCCGAAAAGATTCACGCCAACAATCACTTCAGGGAGTTGAAGAATTTGGTGGGCGGCTTTGTCTGTAACTCTGCGGCTGTCTTCGGAATTGGTCCCACGTCGCAGAATCTGCAGGGAGGTATTGACGGCGAGACTTACGAGATCAACGAGATGTATCCCACCTTTCTGGAGACAGCGAAGTTCCAGGGTGAGAAGGGCGCCGAGCGGAGCTTCTTCTATGCACTGTCCTCCGAGAAAACCCATGCTGCCTTCTTCCAGAAAGCAAAGTCGGCTGTCGACTCAGGCAAGGATGTACAGTTGGGACCTATGCAGATATGCACTGTGTGCGGCTGGACTTATGAAGGCGAGGCCCCTGACGTATGCCCTATATGCGGGGCCAAAAAAGACAAGTTCCGCACTTTCGCTTGATTCTGACAGGGGACATATTCGATTCGAGAAGAAAGAGGAATAATGAAACTTGAAAAGTATGCCAAGAAGGTGCCTGGCAAGAGAAAAGGCGACATACTTCTGTTCGCGCTGAGCACCTGCGGGTGGTGCCGCAAGACGAAGAATTTGCTTGATACCCTCGGCGTAGGGTATAGATACATAGACGTTGACCTGCTGGACGGCGAGGCAAGAAATGAAGTGATGGCGGAGCTTGACCGCTGGAACAAGGCGCATTCTTTCCCATCAGTAGTGATAGACGATGATAGGTGCATAGTCGGCTTTCAGGAGGACAAGATCACGCAGGCGGTAGGCGGTGGAAAGAACTGAGGTCGGCGACAAAGCGGTAGATGCCCTCTACCAGCGGCTGAACCGGGAAGCCGAAGAAGGTGGGTATCACCTTAACCCTGATGTGGGTTTCACCAAAGACCTTGTCAGAAGCCTGCTGGTTAACGAAAAACGCTATGGCTACTGGGCCTGCCCCTGCCGTCTCGCCTCGGGCGTTAAGGAAGATGACCTTGACATAATATGTCCCTGCGACTACAGGGATGCCGATGTAGACGAGTATGGAGGATGCTACTGCGCGCTCTATGTATCCACTGAGGTATTAGAGGGTAAAAAAGTAGCTGGTCCGATACCCGAGCGGCGGCCTCCGGAGCAGGAAAGGAAGAGGCTGAAAGAAGAGGCCTCGAAGCTAAAAGCTAAGGGCGCAGCACAGCCTGTTTCACTGCCCGTTTGGCGCTGCACGGTATGCGGATACCTGTGTGCCAGAGACGGGCCGTCTGAAATCTGCCCCGTATGCAAGGCGAAAAAGGACAGGTTCGAAAAATTCATAGACGTGGGGGCCGCATTTTCTGTTACGGTGCCTGTGTGGCACTGCAGGGTGTGCGGCTATCTCTGCGCACGGAACGAGCCTCCCGAGGTCTGCCCGATATGCAAAGCGAAAAAGGACCGGTTCGAAAGATTCTTGTAGGGGCGAGTCTCCACAACCATTCCGACGGAAGTCGGAACCCAGTCACGACCAATATACTTCTCTTACAAATCTGTCCATTCCGTGATCATAATAGCTAGTCATGCAACTGGATTCCGTTTTTCAACGGAATGGAAGCGTTTTATCCTGAGCACTGGATTCGTAAACCTCAGTGCAGGGTAGTTTTCATCCAGTCGGCAATCGCCTTAACCACATCAGGGGAGATAGGTCCCCGATCCTCATAGTAAAGCTGCGGGCTTGGCTGGCCAGGAGTAGGGCGGAACATGTGGTCGAGGTTAGCGAAGGTAATTAATTTCACGTCTTTATTCCCGCCTTCGATGAAAGCTTCCTTTAGCAGTTGTGATTCCTCAGGTATATTCGTGAACAAGTCCTTGTCTCCCTGCAGGATCAGGGCAGGGCATTTGATCTTCTTGGCGTAGTCAGCGCCGGATATATCCATAACCGCCTTTACGTATTCATACTGAAAGCTTTCGGAAGGCGGCATAGTCGACAGGTCGAGTTGACCTGAACGGAGCAGGTCATATATCGCATTTTGCCTGGCAACTGCTGCGGCAACGTCGGTACTGTTACCTCCCTGAGATTTCACCAGCCACTCGATCTGTTCGTCGAGTACCTCGCTCATGGGATTGGCCGGCGTAGCCATAACGCATACTGCGGCTATACTGTCATTCCCGGCAGCCTCCATCAGGGCCCACAGGCCGCCGAGGCTGTGTCCCACCAGCGCAATACGCTTGGGGTCAACGGATGGATTATCTTTGAGGAAAGCAACCGCTGCTTTGAGGTCGCGTAGTGAGGGCTCCGGGAAGTCCCCGCCTTCTCCGGTGCTGTTCCCAACGCCTCGTTTATCGTAACGCAGGGTGACAAAGCCTTCCTGGGCTAGGGCATAAGCGATATCCTTGTAGGTAGAGCTCAATTTCAAGGGTTCGCCACTCCTGGGGTCAACATCTCCGTTGCGATCAAATGGCCCGCTGCCGGCGAGCACTATCACGGCCGGGAACGGTCCCTTGCCCTCGGGGATTGTCAGGTTGCCCACGATATGCGAGTCTGTGGTCTGGAAAGACACCTCGCTTTCAGTGAATTTGCCAACCTTCGCCCCGCATCCACTGAACGCAGCCAATATCACCAGCACAGCGATTAGACCTGAGAGCGCTTTTGTTAAACCCATGAGTTTGTCCTTTCTGTACCCATTCACCTTTCTTATCAGCGGCGGCCGCTAAATCACTTACCGCGGAAGATGGGCGGTCTCTTTTCCTTAAACGCCTTTATCGCTTCTTGGTAGTCCTCGGTCACAATTAGTATAGATTGCACGTCCATAGCATCTTCGAGCCCAAATTTGGCCTCCCTCTGCTGGAAGTTTCTGTTGATGAGCTGCTTGCCCATTCCCAATGCCAGAGGAGCCTTTTGCGCCATCTTCAACGCGATTTTATGTACCTCATCTTTAAAGACTTCCTGAGGGAAAATTTGATTTATCAGCCCCAGCTCTTCCGCCCTCTTGGCCGTGATGCTGTCACCGCTCAGTATGAACCCCTTTGCCCTTGCCAGGCCCATTAACCAGGGCAGGCGGACAGTGGCGCCGGAATCGGGAACAATGCCGAAGTTTATCTCCGGCAGAGAAAAAGTGGCACTGTCCACGGAGTATCTCAAATCGCAGCAGATGGCAAACTCCAGGCCGCCGCCGATAGCCGGGCCGTTCAGAGCTGCGATAGTCAGCTTTTGTATATCCTCGAATTCGTTGAACACCCTGTTCCAGTACCTGCGCTGCCGCCAGCGGAAAGTCGCCGGAGTCAGCGTTGATAGAATCTCCAGGTCTGCACCTGCCGAAAAGTATCTGCCTGCCCCTGTCAGGACTATAACCCGCACATCCTCGTCCGCAATTATATCCTGAAGCAGGGACCATATCTCGTCCAGCATCTCGAAGTTTATGGCATTCAGTTTCGCCGGACGGTTGAGCGTAATAGTGCCTGTGCCCTCCGACTTTTCATAGACAATGTTTTTTAGCTCCATTGCTCCGCCTTTCGACAGGTCTGCTTAAAATGTTTCCCTTTTCTTGTCCACGAAATCAGGGAAGAACTGATAGTGCTTCTGCGGCTTGGCCTTCTTGAGACCTGCGTAGGTAGCCTTGGCCAGGGCGATGCGGCCCCGCTTCCGGTAAAGGGCCACCAGCTTTTCCGCCTCCGCAGCTTCCAGTGCCTTATCCAGGTCTTCGCCGGTCAGCCCCAGCTTCTCCATCATCTCTTCCTTTTCCATGTAAAGAGCAGGATGCCGGCAGTAGAAATCCGCCAGAGCATCCAGGATTTTCTTTTTCGCTGCCGGGCCTGTGGTGCTGCTGCGGGTGACCGGTTTTCTGCTTGCGCTGCGCAGGGCCAGGTAGTCCTTCAGCCAGAGTCTCCACACCAGATGCTGCATCAGCTCGTTAGCCCCGGCTCCAATCTCGATGAGCTTGGAGTCACGCATCAGCCTTTCCACGGGGTAGTTCCGCATGTAGCCATCACCGCCGTGACACTGCACAGAGTCCAGCACGGTTTTCATCAGGGACTGCGTGGCGTAGACCTTGGCGATAGTGCAGCCGAGGGGAACATCGATGCCCAGGTCCATCTTGTGCGCGGAGTAGTAAACCAGCAGACTGATCAAATTTGTCCTGGTCACCATGTCTCCGCACATGGTCTGCACGCCTGGGATGTCGGCTAGGGTCTGATTGAAAGCCACCCGCCGGGTCACATATTCCGCTGTGAATTCGATAGCCGAGCGGGACGTCCCCACAGCGCCGGCCGCTACACCGAGCCTTTCGATGTTCAGGGCATCGGTGAGGATTTTCCAGCCATCACCTTCATTTAAAATAAGGTTCTCTTTGGGTACGCGCACTTCATCGAAGTTCAGCACAGCGTGCCTGGAGCCGAAACGTCCCATGGGGTCGTGTATAGCCTCCACAGTAAACCCCGGAGTACCTTTTTCTACCACGAAGGTGCTCAGGTGCCGGTGATTCCTGCGGTCTTCGGGGTCATCGCTGGTCTTGCAATAGACGACGTACAGATTGGCTATACCGCCTAGGGTGATGAACCGCTTCTTGCCGTTGATGATGTATTCATTGCCTTTGCGTACGGCTGTGGTTTGAATGTTCGCCGCATCGGAGCCCATAAAAGGTTCGGTGATGACGATGGCAGCGAAAAGCTCGCCGGTGGCCAATCTGGGAAGCCATTTTTTCTTCTGCTTCTCAGTGCCGAATCTGACAATGGGAGAGTATCCGTAGATGGTGGTCTCATAGAAGTCTACTGCGACAGGGGCTCCGCGGGCAATCTCCTCCAGTACGATACAGAAGCCTGTAGTCCTGCCGATACCCTTGCCTGTGCCGCCGTATTTTTCAGGGATAAAAGCCCCGTACCAGCCCCTCATGCCCATTTCCTCAAACCAGTTCCAGGGGAACTTCTTTGACCTCTCGATTTCGTTGATTTGCGCCCTGATCACGTTGTCCGAGAAATCCGCCACCTCGTCAGCCAATTTCCGTTCCGCCTCATTCCACCAGAGGTATTTTTCTGCTGAATACATTCCTGCACTCCTGATAAATTTATTACTACGCCCATCATGTCATTCCTGCCTCCGAGCAGGAATCCAGGTGCCCCGTCGCCCTTGCCACTTGCTCTGGATGTTATCATCCATAGCCCCGTTCATCGCCTATCCTCTCGCCCCTTGAGGGAGAGATAAGAGCCTGTCCTGAGCCCAGTCCTGAGCTTGTCGAAAGATTGCCGAAGGATGAGGGAATCCGTTCGCCTTGCGCCTAGATTAGCACGCCGCCGTCCACAGCCAGCGTCTGGCCGGTGACGTAGTTTGCTGCAGCCGAGCAAAGGAATACGGCGACCCCTTTGATATCGTCTTTCGTTCCCAGCCTCTTCATCTGAATAGTGCGCATAAGTTGCGGCTGCCGGTTCTCTATCAGAAACTTGGACATCTTAGTGGCGAAGTAGCCGGGGGCGATAGCATTTATATTTATGTTGTACTGACACCATTTGCGCGCCAGGTCGCGGGTAAAAGACACCACTGCTCCCTTGCTGGCGCTGTAGGCGATAGTGTTGGACAGCTCGGGGTCTGCCGAGACCAGTGCAGCTACAGAGGCGATATTGATAATCTTCCCCTGCTTCTGTTTAATCATGTGCTTGCCGACTTCCTGCGTGAACAGGAAAGTCCCGGTAGCATTTATCGCCATAGTCCGGTTCCATTTTTCCAGCGACATATTCTCCAGGGGCTCCTCCCAGATGAAGCCAGCGTTGTTGATCAGAATATCTATACGCCCGAACTGGGCAATAGCCTTTTCCACCACGTCCTTCACCTGAGTCTGATCGGACACATCGCAACTGAATGCAGCGCTGCGGACGCCGATTTCCCTGATAGCCTTGGCTGCTTCCTGGCACGGTTCCAGCTTTCTGGCGCAGAGGACAACATCAGCGCCGGCCTCGGCCAGCGCTTCCGCCATCCAGAACCCCAGCCCTCTCGACCCGCCGGTCACAATGGCTACCTTGCCATCAAGCCTGAACAGTTCCATAACATTCATGAGGCTGCTCTCCTATCCACAGGCTGCCGGCTTTGCCGTGAGAACGAATCTACTTTGAAGCCGAGGTCATTATAGCATCGAGCTATTGAGGAATACAACACATACTCCTCACTGGCTTTTTCCCTGCCTTGACAGCTATGGAAGCTGCAAATATACTATGGTGCAAAATGACGGATTTTAAGGAACGGAAGGTATGAATAACCGAAGACCTGCGAGGCGGACTCAGCGTTATGGTGATTATGAGACTATTATCTTTGAAGTCAAAGACAAGGTCGCCACTGTGACTATGAACCGCCCCGATAAGCTCAATGCTTGCAGCCTTAAGATGTTCCGCGAGATAGACCACGCGCTGGCGTCGGTGGAGGATAACGACGACGTAAGGGTCGTGGTCATCACAGGAGCAGGAGACAGGGCTTTCAGCGCTGGAGTTGACTTTGAGGAGCTGCATTTCAAGGATTTGAAGGAGTCAAACGCCTTTATCAGGTCGGACGCCAGGATGTTTCGCCGCATCGAGAATATCCCCCAGCCTGTGATAGCTGCCATCAACGGCTATGCCTTCGGATATGGCTGCAAGATCGCTATTGTCAGCGACATCGCTGTAGCCTCGGACAGGGCGCAGTTCGGGCTTCAGGGCATAAAGGTAGGTGCTGTCCATGTCATAACCCTGGGCAGAGGCAGAGGGACTCTGGGACGGGGCAGGCTCGGCTACCTGCTGCTCTCCGGAAAGACCATAGATGCAAAAAAGGCTGAGGAGTACGGCATAGTTGCCCAGGTGGTGCCCCACGACAAACTCCCTGCCGAGGTGGAAAGCTTGGCTCAAAGTATCGCCGAATACCCTGTTTTGGCGGTGCGCGCTATAAAACGTATGCTCCATCGGGGCTGCGATGACGATTACCGCTGGGAAGACCTGCTCAGTCCGGGCCTGCTTCTGATGGAGGATGTCAAGGAGGGCAGGAAGGCTTTTCTGGAGAAACGCAAGCCCCACTTCAAGGGCAGATAGGAGAGCCGGAGATTAAGATATTCGACTTGACAGGGAAAGTGGCCATAGTCACCGGCGCAGGGACTGGTCTGGGAGAGGCATGTGCTAAAGCTCTGGCTGAGGCAGGAGCCTCCATAGTGGCCAGCGGACGCAGGAAGGAGCCTCTAGACAGGGTTGTCTCGGAAATCCAGGCCCGGGGAGGTATAGCGCTCTCTATGTCCACGGATATAACTCGAAAAGAAGAAGTCGATGCCATGGTAGCTGGGGCGATTAAGGCTTTCGGCAGGGTTGACATCCTGGTGAACAATGCCGGAATTAACCTGGTGAAGCCTTTCCTGAAGCTGACGGAGGCGGAGTGGGATTCCGTGATGAATACCAACCTGAAGGGATGTTTCTACTGCTGCCAGGCTGTGGGGAAGGGCATGGTGGAGAGGAAATCGGGCAGCATCATAAACATGGTCTCGGTGTTCGGGCTCACCGGCTTCATGAATATCTCGCCTTATGTAGCAAGCAAAGGCGCTATAGTCCAGTTGACCAGGGCACTGGCAGTTGAGTGGGCCAGGTATAACGTAAGGGTCAATGCTATTGCTCCATCCTATATCGAAACCGAGATGACCAAGCGGGACATCGAGTCAGATGAGAGAATCCTCCAGTTCAACCTGAGTAAAATCCCTATGCGCAGGAGCGGCAAGCCTCACGAGTTGGCAGGGGTCGTGGTCTTCCTGGCGTCTGAGGCGTCGAGTTTCGTCACCGGCGATACCATAGCCGTGGATGGAGGCTGGCTCGCCTGGTAATCGGCACATCGCTGTAGCGTCGTGACTCCTGTCACGACGGGTGATTCGTCGCCACGGGAGTGGCAGCGCTACATCTGCATCAACGAGGTAAACGCTTAGCAATCAATTCTCTTTGTATCTCAGATGTACCTTCAAGCAACTCATACATTTTGGCATCCCTGAAGATTCGTTCAATCTTGTACTCCTTGCTGATGCCGTAGGCACCGTGAACCTGCATGCCCCATCTGCAGACATCCACGGCAGTCTGGGTTACGAATAGCTTCGTAATGGCCATATCCTTTATGGTACCGACACCTTGATCCTTCAAGAAGGCAGCCCTATAGGTTAACCAGCGTGATGCCTCGAGCCTGGACGCCATCTCAGCCAATAGCCAGTGAATGGCCTGCAAATCGAAGATGGGCTCATCGGAATGCATTCTGTGCATGGAATATTTAATTGCCTCTTCCAATGCTGCCTGCATCAGCACTACACAGTGGGCGCTGAGACAGAGCTTGCCCAGCGTCATGGCGTCCTTCAGGGCATCGAATTTCCCACCTCTGCCACCCAACAAGTTCTTCTTCGGTATTCGTACGTTATCCATAATCAAATCGCAGAGCTCTGTGCCTCTCAATCCGAGCTTGTCCATCTTCGGGCCGCGCGAGAAACCTACCCTGTCAGTCTCTACAATGAATATACTGATATCTCCCTCGAGCTTGGCAAAAATCAAAGCCACATCGGCAAACCGGCCGTTAGTGACGAAGCGTTTGGTCCCGTTGAGTACATAACTGTCGCCCTGCTCAACCGCCACGGTCTTGAGCATCTTCGGGTTTGAACCAGTGTCCGGCTCGGTGAAGCAAAAACAGCCTACTTTCTTACCTGCACAAATCGGCGCTAGTATCTCTTGTTTTTCCTCTTCAGTGCCAAGCTTGACGAATCTGTCGCCCACGGTATGCTGGCATTGCACGTGCATTGAGAGTGGAGCTATGATGCGGGCCAGCTCCTCAAGAGCCAGGGTCAAGCTCGCATGATCTGCCCCGGCTCCGCCGTATTTCGGCTCCCAGGGAATCCCGTACAGATTCATAGCGGCCAGCTTCGGCCGAATCTCCTGAGGAAATGTGTTATTTTTGTCCATTATGTCCACCAGCGGAGCAATCTCCTTCTCGGCGAACTTCCTGACTTGCTTCTGGAATGCCTCTTGCTGTTCCGTCAGATTGAAATCCAAAGCTTATTTCCTCCTATCCAAGACCTTGCTTCTTCGAAATATTGTAGCACTTTCCTGGCACTAGAGTGTATTCGGGGTATCCCCCATTTTTTAACTGCCTTAGGATGGTGAAATTAAGAAGTTGTGAAAATGCTTATAGACGTCCTCAGATAATATGCTATACTAAACAAAAACTAGGTATACCAGGTATACCCCTGCTCTCCGCGGTTATCTTTTTATGGAGGTAGTAATGGCCAGGAAACTGACTGCTAAAGAAGTGAGAAGAGTCTGTAACCCGAATACCCTGGGATTTGAGAGCACTGAGGGTCTCAAGCCCGTGCAGACTATTATCGGGCAAAGCCGTGCGCTTCAAGCCCTTCAGTTCGGCCTCAGTATACAGAACTCTGGTTTTAACATCTACGCTGCAGGCCTGCCTGGCACCGGGAAAAGCACGGCAATCGTCGCCTTCCTCGAAGCTGTGGCTCGTGAGAAGGATGTCCCGCCCGACTGGTGCTATGTCCATAACTTCAAGGATGCCTATACACCA
>JAJYLC010000113.1 GCA_021787935.1 Chloroflexota bacterium
CGACGGAGTCGAGAGTTGAGTTATCCATAGGTTTGCCGGTTGCCGGGTCGTACACTTTGATGCGCCAGACCACACTTTCGCCTTGCTGGAACCTGCTTGACTGAACACAGATATCTGCCGGATTCTTAGCGCCCTCGGCGCTTATGACCGTGTTCGCATCCACCGTTAGCGCCTGAGCCGAGCTCTTCGAACACGCAGTTAGAATCGACAGTCCTGCCAAGGCCACCAATAGAGCAACCATTCCCAGTTTTCGTAGTACCATTTTACGGATCTCTCCTTTCCATAAAGATTATGCCATAGCCTTGGTTGAATAGTTTACATTACATAGGAAGCTTTAGTACACGAAAAAGCTCGTGATTTTAAATAAGTGAATACACTCGAAATATATACGTGAAAACACCTGAACTTAATATCTGTTGTAGCATTGTTTATATTTATTAAGACTGCCGTACCGTCCTCATAAAATGTCGAAATCTGTTATCTAGACTTTCCGATTTATTTGAAAATCCTGAACGATGACATCTCGGATACCCTAGGTTGGACGGCGTCGCCTGACACATATCTTCTTAAACTCATTACTTAACGCTGAGATTAGGTCTGAGTTTGATTGAACGCCAGTTGGAACACGTGAGGTCTGCCTTTAGGGTCCTTTCATCTCCTTCAGCGGTCTTAATTCTATATCCAAGGGGGCCGAGCAAATATGCCCTTCTACTTGTACTGAATACAGATGAGTTCCTGCAAGAGATTTTAGGTATCTCAAGGTAGGAGATGGCATAATTGAGGAATAAGAAAGTCATAGGATAGGATAGCGAAAGCTGACTCCAGTGCTAGAGTATTTTGAAGCTAAAAACAGTGGAGACCTGTGTTATGTAACCACAAAATAGCTGAATGTACATGTTCATTCAACTCTTCTCTACCATGCAAAGAAACCTCATCCCGGTATCAGTGAAGACTTCTTTTTTTGCAAAAACATATATTACTGGCTTCTAATTTATCCGGTCTAGGGACAGATGCCTGTGATAAGACCGCTTCCTCGTCGTGCGTTATAGGCAATAAGAGACACATCCTTAAAACCTGCAGAGCGAATAATGGCAATTATTTCATTTACAGTGTAAGCGCCGAGCATTAAATTGAATAGCGCTGCAGGTAAAGGCCCACATTTGTCGTTGTTCAGCAGGAAGTCCTGTACTATAAGTAAGCCGCCTGGCACCAATGCCTGCATACCTTGCTGCACTCTCGTCTCTGCCTGGCTGCCCTGACCATGCATGACGTTGGACATGAATACGCAATCATAACCAGTGCCGAATTCCTCGTTGTTCCAGTCCCCTTCTTTGAAGGAGATGCGATCGCTCATATTGAATCGTTCAACCACCTGCCGGGCGATAGCGATAGTTTGCGGCAAATCCCATATGACAGCTTTTAGCTTGGGGAAGCGCTGGCATAAAACGATGCTATAGGTGCCAGGGCCGCCGCCGACATCGAGGAGCAATTCTCTTTCAGTCAGGTCTAATTGCCTAGCAATCCATTGCGCGGTTCCATTGGCGGCGTTCCCGTGCATGGCCCAAATCCAGTGTTCATGCCAGTGGGAAATGAAATAGTCCGGTGGCTTTGGTGCCGCCCCTCGCCCTCCCGTTCGCACTATATCAGGAAGCCCGGTGCTGCCCCACCAGAGCATTTCGCCATGGTCGAGAACACCGCCGAAATATCGTTCACTCTCAGGCAAAAGCATATCCTTTGCTAACTGGGTCAGCGAAAAATGGTCGTTATCCTTCTTTACAAGACCAAGTGCGCAGCAGACGATGAGCAATTTCTCTGTCATACGTACGTCGGTATTGCACTTTTTGGCCACTTCAGAAGCGCTCTTCGGTTTGCGCAGCGCCTGGAAAATCCCGAGTTGATGGGCTGTCATCAAAGCCCTTGATGCTCGAAACTGCCAATTTAGTTCCAGTAGCGCGGCTCCTGCCTCCAGGTTGTCAGCATCAAACAAGCTCATTTTCTTCCCTCCATTGGCCACCGCATTTTAGGATGTCAGAAGTCAGTACTGGGTGATTCCCTTAATGCAAGTGTGGTCTTTTTCGGACATTAGTATAGCACCTGTGGTTTGTATGCAGTAAATCTGTGCCGATGGCATAGCAGTAAGCATGAATTCAGCTTAGATGGGTCCTTGGTACATTGTCATCTTGAAATTTTCCAGGGCGTTTGAGTTCAAGGTAGTTGTTGACTGGTGTAGGCCTGAGACAAAGACCCTTTGTCAATAATCTCTGGCGACGTTTGACAAATATTGCAACCCATGGTAACTTATGTAGTACTCTGAGCGTAAAGTAGTCTTATGTCATCTTCTATTCTGACCGGTAAGTTTCTTCTCGGCTTCCTCGAAAGCTATCCCGCTGCCGTCAGTGTATTCAAGCTGGATGGTACTATGGTGTTCGTCAATCAAAATGGCTGCGAACTCCTCAAAAAATCGAAAGAAGAGCTTATGGGCAAGCGCGTTCAGGATTTCGTAGCCGACAGAACAATGGCGGAGTCAATCATATCACGTATCGTATCAAAGGGATATGTCGAAACTGAACTAAGTGTTAGGCAAAGCAATGGAGATGCTTTAGGCATCAGGTTAACCGGTGTCCTGGTTAAAAATGGCGCGGGCAAGCCTGTGGGAGTTGTGGGAATGGCGAGAGGGACCACCACTGCGTTGGGCAAAAGTACTGAGTTGGCTCTGGCTGTCCAGCGCATACTCAACCAGCTCCCTGAAGGCAGAATGCTTACCGTAGAGGAAGTAGCCAATGAGCTAAGGGTAAGCAAGGAGACAGTTCGGCGCTGGGTCAGAAATGGCCAACTGCCTTGCGTCAAGCTACCCCGTGGAATCCGAATACCGAGCGAGGTAATGAAGGATTTAATACGCCTGAACTTTCGATAGAAAGTCAGAAATAGAGCCCGTTTTTTTAAAGGTTACGCTATTTCGACAGTAGCTCAGTTGAGGGCATACCTAAAACAAATACACAGAGACAGAGAGCCCTCCGGACAAGATTAATTTTAGGAATCCTCGTATTGCCGCTGCCGGAATGTATGATGGTTCTGGACTTATCTCAAACAAGATGGCACCCGTATTGCACCATGCCCCCCTTTGCCTCGGTTGTATTACGCGAGTGCCCAAGGCACTCTTTAAATAAAAGATAAAGGAGGTTAAGTTTCATGGCCTTGAGTGAAAAGGACAGGTCTTTGATCGGAAGAGAGTCTGCGCCTATCTACGCCCCGGATGAGGTATGCAAGCCCATGATAAGGCACTGGGTGGAAGCGGTGGAGGATGCTAATCCCCTGTATACTGATGAGGAATACGCCAGGGGAAGCAAGTTCGGCGGCATTATCGCGCCTCCCCAGATGATGATGGTCTGGTGTATGCCTCGCATGTGGCCGTGGCCTGAGTTCCCCTGGGTTCCTATGGCTGAGCTTGAGTTGCCGGGCGACTACGATACCTTTGTCGCTACAGATATGATTCGGGAATTCTATCTTCCGGTACGCCCTGGCGACATATTGAGCTATACCATGAAGTTAGACAGCGTAACGGAGGAAAAAAAGACCCGCATTGGCAAAGGGCATTTTATCACTACTACCCAGATTTATCGCAACCAGAGGGGTGAGGTAGTAGGCAAAGAAATTCGTACTGTATTGAAGTATAAAGCCAGTACTTAAGGGGAGCGCACAGGGTCAATCAGAATAATCATCGAAGGAGAGGAAACAATGCCAGAATGGAAAAAAGTCTGCTGGGAAGATGTTACTGATGGGCAGGATATAGGTTCTTATGAGATGCAGATGGACGCAGTGAAGATTAGCTGTGGTGCCTGGGCTACCAGAGACAGCAACCCCATACACCACGATAAAGCCTTTGCGGAAAGGGGCAGTCAGAAGAATATCATCGTAAATATTATGCATTCAGAGGGTCTATTGTGCAGGCTGGCAACCGATTGGAGCGGTCCCACCGGCGAGCTAAAGAGGATACGGTTCAACATCCGCGGCTCCTGCTATGCTGACGATACCCTCAAAGTAACGGGCAATGTGATAAAGAAATATATCGGCCAGGATGACAACTACATGAAGGGACTTCATCTGGTTGACCTTCAGGTTAACGCCACAGCCAGCGGCAATCCTTTCTGCGATGCCCAGATTACCCTGGCTTTGCCGACCAAGAAAGCGCACAGCTAATATTAGGGGGTTAAGAAATGGACAGTTTGAAGGATAAATCTTGTATCGTCGGCATCGGCGAAACTGAATATTCCAAGAACTCGGGGCGCAGCGAGATGCGTCTCGCATTGGAGGCGATAAAAGCTGCCTGCGACGATGCCGGCATAAGCCCCAAAGAGATCGATGGCATAGTAAGGTTTTCGGTAGACAGCAACCAGGTAGATGAAATAGCCAGGAATCTCGGCCTGGAGAATCTGAGGTTCTTCCCGGAGGTCTTCTTCGGCGGAGGTGCAGGCTGCGGTACAGTACAGATGGCAGCTATGGCAGTGGCTCTGGGCAAAGCTAAATACGTTGCGTGCTTCCGGTCATTGAACGAACGCTCTGGCTTCCGCTACGGGCAGATGGCGATGGCTATGCCAATGATGGGGCACTTCCAGTATTCTATTCCGTTTGGCTTGATGGCACCTGGTTCGATGGTCGCCGTCATGGCTGTGAGGCATATGCATCTCTACGGTACAAAGACCACAGATTTTGGCGAGGTGGCTGTCGCCTTCAGGAAGCATGCCAACAAGAATCCCAAGGCAATGATGCACTCGAAAACACTGACGCTCGAAGACCACGCTAACGCCAGGATGATTGCCTATCCGCTTCGCCTGTTCGATTACTGCCAGGAGAGCGACGGCGCTACGGCAGTAATTGTCACCTCGCCCGATAGGGCAAAGAATCTTAAACAGAAGCCCGTTTATATCATGGCTGCCGAGCAAGGCACCGGCAGTTGGATGGAGATGATGACCAGCTATCAGCGCAAGGATATCACTGACCTGGAGGAATACACTCGCATGGCCCCGCATCTGTGGAAGGAGGCAGGTATAGGGCCTAAGGATATAGACTGCGCCCAAATCTACGATGCCTTCACTCCGCTGGTGATTATGCAACTGGAGAGTTTCGGCTTCTGCAAACACGGCGAGGGCGGCCCATTCGTCAGAAACGGGGCTCTGGAAATAGGAGGCAAACTCCCTACCAATACCAGCGGCGGTTGTCTTTCAGAGGCTTACATTCATGGCATGAACCAGATTGTCGAAGGTGTACGCCAGTTGAGAGGCACTTCGTTGGTGCAAGTACCTAAATGCAAACATGTGCTGGTGACCAGCGGCAGTGGAATTCCTACCAGCGCTTTGATTCTGCGCTCAGCCTAAAAGGAGGTAATTAGATGACGGAAGAAGTTGCAAGATTAGCTCCAATGCCCGGGCCAATTAATGAAGAATTCTATAATGGTCTGAGCAGACATGAGCTGGTACTTCAGAAATGTACGGACTGTAACAAATTCCGTTTCTGGCCGATTGAGATGTGCCCTTTCTGTAATTCGTTCAACTACGAATGGACTCGCTGCAGCGGCAAGGGCACAGTGCATAGCTATACCATCCAGCACGCTACAATGCCGTACCCATGGCCGGTATTGCTGGTGGAACTGGAGGAAGGTCCTCGATTAGTGAGTCACGGATTGATGGCTCCGGAAGAGGTAAAGATAGGCATGCACGTGGAGGTAGACTACGAAAAAATCTCGGATGAGATTACTCTTCATGCATTTAAAAAAGCCGGTAAATAGGTAACTGCCCAATAAATTGGCCGTTTGTGGCAGAGCAATGTCCTGCCAATCGGGATTCAGATTGTCATGCCCGTTAAATGAGGAAGAGATAGATGACAAAGAGTCTTCTTCGAACTGAGCTATGCGATATGCTCGACATAAAATATCCCATAATCCTGGCTGGAATGGGAGGTATGGGAGGACCTGTCTCAGGCCCTCAGCTTGTGGCGGCTGTGTCTAACGCGGGCGGACTGGGCGTCCTGGGCTGCGCCTTTCTGTCCCCTCATAAGGTCGAGGAAATGATTCGGAAAACGCGACAGCTCACCGACAGACCATTTGGTGTGGATACTTTGTTGCCCCCTGATATTCCTCTCACTGGGAGCACCACTGAGCTTAAAGCAGAACTGCCCTCTCTTGCACCCTCAGGTGCTGCAGATGAGCCTGACGCTATTGAGAAGCTGAGAAAGGAACTGGGAGTACCTGCGCCCAGCGGGGGAAAAGGTTATCTTGGAAGGATAGCCGATGATACAGTCTGGTCCCAAGAAGACCTTGAGAAACAGGTCGAGGTCATCATGGAGTATCGAGTTCCTGTCTGGGCTGCAGCACTGGGAGACCCCGCGCCATATGTGAAAGAGTGCCATACCAGAGGCATCAAAATAATCGGCGTGGTCGCCAGCGTGAGGGGAGCCCGCCGCCTTGTCCTAAGCGGAGTCGACATTATCGTGGCTTCAGGGGCAGAGTCAGGTGGTCACAACAGCAGGATCGGCACTATGGTTCTGATTCCACAGGTGGTTGATGCTGTTTCACCGGTCCCTGTGGTGGCGGGTGGAGGGATTGGAGATGGCAGAGGGCTTGTGGCAGCACTGGCGCTCGGGGCCGCAGGAGTATGGTGCGGCTCTGTGTTCCTGGGCACATTTGAGGCCATCTACGAGGACTATCATAAGCAGAAGATACTGGAAAGCACCGAGGACGACACCATGGTATCCAAGGTCATAACGGGCAAACAGGCAAGGTACCTGAAGAACAGGCTAATCGCCGCCTGGCATGAAGCGGGATTGCCCACATTGCCTATGCCCATGCAATCTATATCAATTATACCCATCCTGGATGGTGCATACGAGGCGAAGATGGCAGATATAGTGCCCGCCCCGGCAGGCCAGATAGTAGGCATGATTAAAGAGCTGAAGCCCGCAGCCCGGGTAGTCGAAGAAATGGTGGCTGGAGCCTTGAAAGTCCTGGATAAGCTGCCGTCAGCGGGAACTGCTGCAAGGCGAAGCAAGCAAGCGGGCAGCAGAGGTCATCGGTTTTGAAAGATAAATCCGAGTTATTGCAGATACAATGCACGTATAAATAAGGAGGGCAACAGAATGGCTTATAGAGCGCTTACATTGGAGGGGGAAGGAGCTATAGCAATAATAACCCTGAATCGCCCTGATGCAGGGAACTCTTTCGATTTCAGGCTTATGGCTGAGATTGATAATGCGACGAAAGAGGTTGGTGAAGACAAAAACGTCAGAGCGGTGATAATTACCGGCGCCGGCAAATATTTCTCTACTGGTATAGACCTCAGCATGTTCACTAATCCGCAGGCAATGGTAGGGGACAAAGCGGATGCGCCGGCTCCCCCTGCGGAGGATGACAAGACCTACGGCCGGGGAACCGTCGTAGGCGGTCTAATGAGGATAATGAGCATGCGTAAGCCCGTGATAGCCGCCATAAACGGTCCTGCCTATGGCGCTGCTCTCTCACTGGCCCTCGGCTGTGATATCAGGATCGCTTCGGACCGGGCCAAATTCTGCATGGTCTTCATAAAGAGAGGGATCGTTCCAGATACGGCTGGTTCTTTCACTCTTCCCCGTGTGGTGGGGCTTCCCAAGGCTTGCGAGCTTATATTCACTGGCGAAGCTATCGATGCCGCCGAAGCGGACAAAATAGGACTGGTGAACAAAGTTGTTCCGCATGATGACCTGATGAAGGCAGCTAAGGAGCTGGCAGGTAAAATAGCGAATAACCCGCCCTTGGCTGTAGCCATGGCCAAGGCTGACCTGTATAAGGGAGTGGAAGAGAAGGATATCGTAAAACAAATGAAGCGCGAGGAGAAGTCTCAGGAAACGCTGCTCAATACCGAAGACTTCATGGAAGCTACCACTGCATTCTTGGAAAAGCGCCAGCCCGTGTTTAAAGGGAAGTAAGTGAGATCGATACACTCGTGATGCGGGAGTATCGCAGGGGTGATGAAACATGCCAAAACGTAAGAAAAATAAAGGCCTTTTAAGCGACTACCGGA
>JAJYLC010000114.1 GCA_021787935.1 Chloroflexota bacterium
CTTGAGGATGCCGACCTGCTGACCGAGTCGATGGATTGGACCAAATGTCTGGCTGTCGGCCTGCAAAATCAAAAGGTATTCGACAAAGTCTACAAGTTCTATTCAGAAGCTAATAAGAAAAGAAACGAGCACATAGCCAAAATGATAAACGACACGTTGAAGGAAAGTGAGTGCGGGATAGTGCTGATGAGGGAAGGGCATCAGGTGCAGTTCCCTGCTGACATAGAGGTGTTCTATGTCTCTCCGCCCGGACTGGATGAGATTAAGCGCTGGCTCAGAACAAGAGAAGTCGAAGCTGAAAAGCCGGCGACTGAGGAACCAGAGAAATGAGTGTGCTGGTTGTGGTAAATGAGACAAGGCTTGTTTTGATTCAGGGCGACATCACGCAGCAAGCCACCGATGCTATTGTCAACGCTGCTAACTCTGGTCTCATGGGTGGTGGCGGTGTGGACGGCGCTATACACCGTGCCGGCGGCCCTATCATCATGGAGGAATGCCGCAGAATCATAGAAAAGATAGGGCGCCTGCCAGCAGGTAAGGCTGTTATCACCAGCGGGGGCAGGCTCAAAGCGAAATATGTCATTCATACCGTAGGCCCGGTGTGGCATGGAGGCCGGAGCGGGGAGGCAGAAACGCTGGTCAGTGCTTACAGGGAGAGCCTGAAGCTGGCAGCAGCAAATGGACTGAAAAGCATCTCCTTCCCAGCCATCAGCACAGGGGCCTATAGCTATCCCTTGGAGCGTGCAGCCAGAGTGGCCCTGGCGACTGCGATGGATTTCGCCAGGGGGGACGACTCTTTGCAGGAAATAAGATTTGTTCTATACGATTCATACAGTTATCAGGTTTATGCCGATATTCTAAAGGAATTGACGCCGAAGCCTGAAGGCTGAAGATGAAGGTTGTTTATCACCCCCGGTATCTGGAGGTCTATGCCAGCGACCCCGCTGCCAGGCCAGGCCGTATCGAAAGTATCCTGCAAGAAGTCTCGCCCCACTTCGATCTGGTCACTCCCGAGCCTGCATCAATTGAGGAAATAGAGCTGGTCCACACCAAATGGCATATTGCAGAGATTCAGAGGATGGGCCAGACTTACGAGGTTGCTCTTTTGGCTGCGGGAGGGACTATCAAAGCGGCTGAGCTGGCTATGAGCGGAGAGCCTGCCTTCGGTCTGGTCAGGCCGCCGGGCCATCATGCCAGTCCTGATTCCTGCTGGGGGTTCTGCTTCTTCAACAACATGGCTATCTCTATAGCGAAGCTGAGGAAGCGGGGCAAGATAAACAGCGCGGTGATACTGGACTTCGACCTGCATTTCGGCGATGGCACGGAAAATGTCTTCAGCGGAGTGCCGGAGGTGGTCTACTACCACCCTGAGGACAGGAGCAGGCAGGAGTTTGTGGAAGGTATCGCTCGCTTTTTAGACAGGCAGAAAGCGGATATAATCGCCATATCGGCAGGTTTCGACCGAGGAGTGAAGGACTGGGGAGGCCTGCTGGCCGTGGAGGACTATCAGACCATCGGGAAGCTGGTGAAGGAATTCTCGCTGAAGGCGTGTAAGGGGAGGCGGTATGGCGTGCTGGAGGGTGGCTACAACCACGATGTATTAGGCAAGAACGTCAAGGCTTTCCTTGACGGGATAAGCTAGGAATTTACCAATCCACAAAGGTAATTTTACCCCTCCCTCTAATCCCTCCCTCAAGGGGAGGGAAGATTTTATTCCCTCTCCTTTGAGGGGAGAGTATAGAGCCTGTCCTGAACTTGTTGAAGGATGAGGGTGAAGCATACTAAAGATGGGAACACAGAACACAAACAACTTCTGCCTAATCGAAATGTATTTAGTTTCAGTTCTACTTGCTTCCCATTGGTGTAGATGATAGAATGATACGCTGTTGATAAGTATGCCCTGGTAGCTCAATTTGGCAGAGCAGCTGACTCTTAATCAGCGGGTTATAGGTTCGAGTCCTATCCAGGGTACTCCCAATTCAAGATCAATAAATGTACGTGCTCCAATGCCTCAAGCTATTCTAAGCCTGCGATTCAAGGACTCTTTTCAGGTTGCTCATAGCACTCTTCAATGCCTTACGTGTGGAATTTATTACCATTGGCGAAAATAGCTTCATAAGCCCGCCCACCTTCATATCATACACGATGGTAAACTTCGTACCTCCCTCAATAGGGGTATAGGTGTTGTGCTGTTCATTGGTAATATTCCCGCAGGTAATATTTTTGCCGAACTTCTTGTTTAGCTCGTATTCCGTGGCCTTGGCATTCCACTTCATAGTGAGGCCCATCATGCGGATGGATCCTTTAAACGTAGTGCCGACATTCACGGGCCCCTGAGACGTTTGCCCCGCTTCTGGAAAAGTCGACTGCCACTTCGTCCAGCTACTAGCGTCAGTGGTGAAAGCAAATACTTTGTCGACCGGGCGCTTGATCTCAATGCTTTCTATGATCCTTGTCATACTTCCTCCTCCTGTGTTAGTCTGGATTGAAGTTACTTCGCTTCTTCAAGCTGCCATTCCAAGGGCCCATTAACATGCGACATTCTAGCGTGAAATTTATGCTATTGCAAGCAAAGGTAGGAAAGGTTGCAGTGAGATTGCTTCGCTTCGCTCGCAATGACATTATGAAGTCGCTGCTACGCTGTAGTGAAGTAGGATTCTTCGCTTCCGTCAGAAGACATTGCGATGCCGCCCGGCAAGCCCTTGACCTACCTAAACTTGACAATTGATTCCAGGTGTGGTAAAGTCTGTCCCGCTTTGCGCGTCCTATCGGGGGTGTCTGCTTATGATTGAGTCAAGCCTGGCCCAATTCAGCAGAATTAGGAGTAAAGTACTAAACCAAATAGTACCTATTTAGGATTGCCCTCGCTCTGCTACCCAAGCACAATGTCTTCTGAATTCTACCGAGTCTATCTCTGCCGCCAGATACTCAGGCAGGGCGGAGGCTGAAGGGAACAGAAAGGCGAAAGAAGGAGGGAAAAGCTAATATGGCTGACATCACAATGTCGGACCGGATCACCTGCGGGATGTGTGGCTGCGAGAACTTCGCGGTGAAGCTTGCCCTGGATAGTATTATCCTCACCTGTAGGCAATGCGAAGCTGAAGCAAGGCTGAGGCCAGAGGTGGCCCTGGCGTATTGGTGGAGCTGCTGGCAGAAAAGCAAGAGTTTAAAAAGCAACTAAAAAAACGGGTAGGCCAGAAGCTAGTGTAAACTTGGCTTCTGGCCTACGACTATCCAGATTTCCGGCTCAGATAAGCTGTCTCCTATATTGTTCCACAATTTGATTCAGTATTTTGTGCGCCTCTCTCGGTTCGTCTATACTTTCCCACTCGATGTCCACCCCGCTCCCTATTATGTGCAGCGTGCCGAAACGGTTAATCCTGCCCCACGTTGAAATATCCAGGTTGATGTTGTGCACATTGCGGAGGGGGCAATCCACGTAGGATTTATTTGTGACGCCTGTCTGCCGAAGTATTCTGAAGTTAGTGGCAGCAAAAATGGTGTGCCTCCACCGATACCATGCCTGAAGCACCCATAGCATGCCCACAAAAAAAACTCCGGCACAGCCGTAGAGAATCCCCGTAGCAGGGAATGAAGAATAGATGGCCATAAGGATGCCAATACCCACAATGATAAATACGATGGGGGGCATCAACTGGAGCCAGAGCACCGGCCGCGTCTCAAATAGGGGCTCTTCTCCTTCAATCATGATGTCCTTGGGGATCAGGCTGGGGCCATATCTGGCGTATGCCTTCGGACCCGCTTCGACTTCAATGACTTTGTCTGCCTGCGTAAGTTCGGTGCCGCACTCGGTACAGTACCGCGCATCGATCGACATTTTTGCGCCGCAGGAGGCGCATGTGTGCAGATGTTCCCCGCAATGTTTACAGTACCTTGCGTCAGGTGTGAGGCCGCCGCACTTGGGGCAAGTGATCTCTTTAGCCATCTCAGGAAACAAGATACAATTAAAGGGATTCGATGTCAATGGGAGTCGGGAGGAATACCTGTGATGGGCGCAGGGCGAAAGGTTAGAAGGCTATTTTGACCATAATTACTCCGGACATATTTTTTGAAATTGTCCTAAAATTAGTATTCCTCCAGGGATTTTTCTGTGGTATAATCGGGTCTGTTATATCAGGTAAGGAGGTAGAGATAAAATGAGAAAGATAGCGGTTGTGTTGATCCCATTGGCGGTGCTGGTGGTTATCTTCGCAGCATTTGCCTGCGGAGGGGGAGCAGCTCCGACACCTACTCCTACGCCAACTCCCACACCAACCCCGACGGTGGCGCCGACACCATCGCCTACTCCTACGCCAACTGCAACTCCTGTTCCGACGGTCACGCCTTTAAAGACACCGCCTCCGACGGCAGCGCCGCCGGAAGCAGGCCCGCCGTGTCGTTTCCACGGCGTTGTTCTGCTGAATGGCACTCCTGCCCCTGCCGGCACCGTTATAACTGCGATAATAATTGGTTACGGGTATACTACCACGGTACAGATATCAGGTACTACTGCTACATATGCCATTCAAATACCCGTAGCACAAGGCATTAGCTACGCAGGAAAGGCAGTTACCTTCATGGTAGGTAATGTCACAGCAATCCAAGTAAGCGCCTGGACTATGGGGGGCAATGTAGAGGTGGATTTGACCGCAACCTCGTCATAGCGTCAACAAAATAAGCAGTTGAACTGAGCAGTTTGATATCTTGAGTAAGGCGCACACCGCTACGGCGGTGTGCGCCTTGTTAATAGAATTCCTATCAAATGAGTTCTTGCTCTAAATAGCTGAGGGCCAATCGTGTGTTAATTGTCCGCATGTAAGGTGGTTGACTTTCGACACAAAGCACAGAGCAATTTTGCGAGTGGATAGAGGCTATGGAAGACATAACAACGCGAGCAGAGGGTAAAGACACTGAGGCTAAGATACTCAACCTGCTCGAGACGGCCGAACAGAGGTTGCACCAGATTATCGAAGAGGCAAGAAAGGCAGCCAGCGAGGAGACAAGCAAGACATTTAAGGAACTCGAGCAGACTGTTCGCCAGATAATCTATGAGACAGTGAAAATGGCTGAGGCCGACGCGCAAAAAATACTGGCTCAGGCTGAAGAGAAGGGGCAACAAATTATCGAGGAAGCTCAGAAGAAGGCTGAGGCAATGGAAAAGGCCGTTTTGGAGATGGAAGCTGACAAGGAAAACCGAAAAGCTATTCGTAAACAGCGCGTGGAATTGGTGATAATACCGCCGGTGGATTTCGTCCAGATGGAGAGACTGCGTGTGTCGTTGCAGCAGCTAGCCGGTCTGCGTATCTTATCAATGTGGGGCAATTCCGATGGCGGGTCCTCTATTTTTGTTGTTACAGATAGGCAGGCTTCCCTTATCGCAGATTTAAGAAATATAGATGTTGTAGACGAAGCAATAGAAGTAGATGAGGAACTGCTTGCTTCTGGCCTTATAAGCGACATCGTAAAGAATAACTTGCCTCTGCGCCCTACGGGTCGGGGCGGCGAGTTGAGAATCTTGGTTATGTTGAAGAAGGCAAAGTAAGAATATCAGTTCCGAGTGTGAATTTCTGTCGGGTAATGAGGTGACCTATTACCGCTTCGAGTTACCGCCCAGGCCAAGCATGGTGATAAGGGCGACAACACCTAAGATTGTCAGCCACGCCGCCAGCCACCCTGCTACTATTCCAGAGAGAAGCCAACTCCACCAGGACATTTCCTCCTGCTCACTCTATTAATTTTAGCAACCATTCCTGAGGCCGGAGATAGCGCTTCTCTTCCTCTTTGATGTCCTGTCTGCTGTCTAAGGAAAAGCTACCTAGTAGCCTTATCCTTGCTAATAATAAGCTTGCGCCTTTGCCAAACCCACCTATCAACTGCAAATTGTTTTTTGGCACCGCATCTCTTACAGACACCCAGGTTCTTATCGTCGAGTATCCAGTAGTGTGCTTCTTTCTTACATTGATCGAGGTATGATTGTTCGCGTTCTGTAGCCATTTTATATATCACTATTTAGATGATGTATTGAGCTAGAATCGCACAGGACATAAAATCCACTGTCCTTATACTAGCTTAAGCTTAGCTTAGCCTGTCAAGAGCTTTATCCACGAAGTTATCCACAGAGTCTCCACAGTTAACATACATTATGGTAAATCCGCCTGGCTATCGAAGTTGCAGGAGACCCTCACGAGAAAGCAACGGTACGCCGACATATAAGGCTGTTGCAGAAACAGTTCAAAGAGCTTGCAAACGCTAACCCCAGATTCTGGGATTATCTGGGAATTCCTCCGCATCCGGGGATGCTATTCCCACAAATAACAACGGTGGATTGCTGGGCAAACGAAGCCGTTGAGCTAAGGTAACCTGTCGAGAGCGAAACGTAAAAGGCTAATTCGATAGAAGCTGAATTCAGACAAGCCGCCAGTCTTTGTAGCCCTCGCTGATGACAACCAGATATTCTTTAGATGGCTCGGTTTCCTGCGACTGCTCACGTTTAGTGTATGTTACCGCGTCCACCAGGTTGCCATCTTTCGTTGTAACGGAAACGTTTATTCTATCGTATACCGCGGGGTATCCTTCCTGCCCGTCCAGTGACCTCAGGCATCTGTCGGAGATTTCGTAGACGCCTCCCATAACCCTGCTGCCCCTCGAAGCTCTGATAGTGGCAACTCCGCCGCGCCATGCCCTCGACCAACCGGTGAATATAAGCTTATAGTTATGAAGAGTGGCTGTGAATTTGGGTTTGCAATCGGGACAGAGTTGCAGCATACGCTTGTGGCTGAGGTTAGATGCGTAGGCGAAGTAATACATTTCGCTGTCTCCAGAATAGTCAGTCGGGTGTGTAATCTGGCCAGTTGAGATATTCTATTGCCATATTTATACTATTGCAAGGATTTTAGCGGGATTGCTGAATTATCTGCTTTCCCCAGGAGGTGAATAGATGGAAAGGGCCCCTACAACGTCGTATTTCTGGGTATCCAGGCTGGCGGGTTTCGCGGGCATAGTATGTATGGTCATTGCTATAGTGACTGGCGCTACCGAGCATACGCTGAAGACGCGCCCGGCTGTGTGGGTCGAGATAGCAATTGCAGCTTTCGTTTTTGCTATCTGGGCTGTGTTGTATGAGATAAGGGATCGGGGTATAAAAACCAGATAACATAACACAAGGACAGCTTTTGTAAGTCCGACCAGGGTGACTTCTCAGGTATCTTTATGATTTCCTGAGACAGCTTTCGTGCCACACTCGGCCCCAATGCCTGATGCCCCGCCTGTATACAGGCTTCGAGCATCCCGGGCATCTGCCCTTTATTCTCATGGTGCCGCTGGGAAGTGTTCTACGCAACTTATAATCCTCTTTTAATTATGATAGGGCGGAAAGCGGCCCCTTTATGTGATAAAAGTCTCAACCTCGCGGCTTTTTTGTGCTTGGGGTGCCAATCCCTCTAGTGTTAATTACCTCTGTATTCTGCACATGGATATAATGGGGTTATAGAGGATAACACTGTTGGCTTGTGGGGGGAGAAAAGAAATCATGAATACTAGTAAAGTAGCCCTGGTTAGATGCGACACATATGATTATGAAGAGGTGGATAAAGCTGTCCAGCGTGGGCTTGACCTTCTAGGAGGAATCGCTCAGTTCGCCAAACCGGGAGAGAGAATAGTACTGAAACCAAATGTGCTCATCGGCTCGAAGCCTGAGAAGAGTGTAACTACACACCCGGCCGTGTTCAGGGCTGTGGGCCATCTATTCAAAGAAGCAGGTGCCAGTGTGTCTTACGGTGATTCCCCGAGCTTTGGGAAATGCGAGCCCAATATGAGAAAATCGGGTCTCAAGGAGATTGGCGACGAACTGGGGCTCAGCGTCGCCGATTTCGATTCTGGCAGGCCAGTAATCCATAAAGACGCGCTGCTGGTAAAAAGCTTTGTCATTGCTAACGGGGTTTTGGACTCTGATGGTTTGGTTAGTCTACCGAAGATGAAAACTCACCCGCTGCCCCGATTTACGGGAGCGGTGAAGAA
>JAJYLC010000115.1 GCA_021787935.1 Chloroflexota bacterium
TCTGTTCCGAAAATTTTTAAATCGTAATATTTATAAGTGTACCGACCATTATGAGTACATAAGAAGGAATGGCGGCACAGAGAAGATGAACAAGCTGAGACAGAAGGAGCTACTGCTTCACAGGGAGATAGAAGATGCCTGACTATAATACGATGGAGATCATGATTTGCGTGGCTGCCAGAGAACTGGAGGACGGCGCTACGGTGGGAGTCGGGACAGGGGCACCCTGCGCTGCGGCTATGCTGGCTCAAAAGACACATTCTCCGAACCTGGTGATAATGTTCGAGGCGGGCGGAGTAAGTCCGCTGCTGCCCGAAATGCCAATCTCGGTCGGAGATTCGCGGACGTTCTATAAGGCCGTCATGGCTTCCAGTATGTGCGATATTATGGGGGCTTGCAGCAGAGGGTTTGTTGATTACACTTTTTTGGGTGGCGCCCAGATTGATATGTACGGCAACTTAAACTCTACGATAATTGGAGAGAACCACAGGAAGCCGAAGGTTCGCTTTCCCGGAAGCGGCGGCGCAAACGATTTTGCGTCGTTCTGCTGGAAAACCATGGTGATGACCCTTCAGGATGTGAGGCGGTTTGTGCCAAAGGTTGATTTTGTAACAACGCCTGGCTGGCTTACAGGAGGTGATTCCAGGGCCAAGTCGGGACTGCCCGCAGGCACGGGTCCTT
This sequence comes from Chloroflexota bacterium, assembly GCA_021787935.1. Lineage (GTDB taxonomy): Bacteria > Chloroflexota > Dehalococcoidia > SZUA-161 > SZUA-161 > JACWAE01. Next base: position 682 of record JAJYLC010000115.1, read on the forward strand.
ACAAGATTATCACAAACATGGGCATCATGGATTTTGAATCGCGCAGCAAGCGTATGCGTGTAATATCGGTTAATCCGGGGTACTCATTTAAACATCTTCAGGACAACTGTGGATTTGAGCTGCTCCGGGCACCGAAGATCGTGCAGACCAAGCCTCCCACTGAAGAGGAGTTGTGCATACTTAGAGAAGAGGTAGACCCCTACAGATACGTTATTGGTAGGTAGCCTCGTTGCATTTTTCTTTGATTTTCGTGAGGGTTTCTCTCCAGATTTTCAAATCAGCAGTCGGAATGCCATCCTTGGGGTCTTTCACATGGACATGGACAATTGCCGCGCCTGCCTTGTATGCTCTGTATGCTTCGTCGGCTATCTGGTCTGGAGTTATAGGCAGATATGGCGTCTGAGATGGGCCCACCGCAGAGCCAGTCAAGGCGCAGGTGATTATCAGTTTGGGCATTCTGGCCATTATCTAACCCCCTTTCGTTTAGCGTGGCTATATCTTACGCACACCCAGCATAGCACGCGCTTCTTCAACTGTTGCCGGCTCCCTGCCTACATCCCGCGCCATTCGGGCTGCCTTTTCCACTAACGGTCCGTTCCCCTGTGACATTTTCCCCGGCGATAAATAGAAGTTGTCCTCAAGCCCCACCCTGATGTTACCGCCGAGCGCCAGGGCCGTTGCTAAAAGAAGCCACTGATCATGACTGATACCTATAACTTCCCATGCTACCTTGGGGGGAACCAAGCTGGCCACATGAGCTAGATTCCTGGCAGTAGCGGCCATTCCTCCTACTACTCCCATTATCAGGCTTACCTGAAAATTCTTGAGCAGTCCCATATCCATTAGAGGAAATATACTTTCTAAGTGGCCCAGGTCGAAGCACTCGCACTCCGGTTTGATACCATTGTTGCTCATGACATCTAAAAAAAACATAATGTCCTCAAAAGGATTATGGAAAACGACAGAGAAGACAAAATCCTTCCTTTTAGGACTGTATTTAGCATAATTCATTGTCCCCATATTAAGAGCGGCTATCTCTGGTTTCAGCTCCCGGATATGGGCAATTCTGGCGTCTCTCTCTGTCCCCACAGCACCGGTCGAGAAGTTTATTATTATGGGGCATCTTTTTCTCACCTCGACTATGATCTCCCTGAAGACCTCTACCCTCCAGGATGGACCGCCATCATTTTCTCTGGCATGAATGTGAACCACTGATGCCCCCGCATTGTATGAAGCCAATGCTTCCTCAGCGATCTCCTGGGGGGTATATGGAATCCACTTACATTGGTTTCTGTTAGCAGCAACACCTGTCAATGCTGCAGTTATTACTACCTTGTCCTCTAATGCCATGGATACTCCTTTCCGCTATTTCCCCTTCCATAAAGGTTCGCGCTTCTCCATAAAGGAGGCGATACCCTCGGCAACATCTTCAGCCATAGTGTTGATAGCCAGCATGGACGACAGATATTCCAGCGCTTTCTCATACTCCATATCCCGCATGGTGTAAAAGGCTCTTCTGCCAAGTCTGAGTGTCGCAGGACTTTTCTTCGCCATCTTCTGAGCGATTTCGTCAACTTTTGCATCTAATTGGTCTCTGGGTACCACGTGATTGACCAGCCCGAGCTGTTTAGCTTCTCGTGCATCCACTCTTTCACCTGTTAGCATTATCTCGAGAAGATACTTGGGTGCACTCGTAACGCGGAGCAGGGTCGCCATAATTATATAGGGAAATAAGCCCACGTTAACTTCCGGTGTGCCAAACTTGCAGTCTTCGGCAGCTATTACTATGTCGCAAGCCGAAGCTAACCCGAGCCCGCCTCCCATAGCGTGGCCGTTAATGCGCCCTATTAAAGGTTTTTTCAGTCCCTTGATTAACTTGAAGAGGTCAGCGAATTTCCGTTGCTCTTCATGTCGCTCGATGAAACTCGTGCCAGCAGCAATAGACTCGCCAATATCAGCACCTGAGCAAAAGACTCTGCTTCCGGCACCGGTAAGCACAATGACAGCTATGTTTGGATCATCATCGTATTTTCTAAACACGTCAAGCAGTTCATTCATCATTGTGGGCGAAATTGCGTTCCTTTTCTCTTCTCGGGATAGGATTATCCTGCCCACCTTATTCTTTGCCTCTGTTACTATTGTCTGGTACATTCAAGACCTCCTAAACAGGGTAGACTCCGTGCTTCCTGGGATGCCTGAAGATTTTCTTGTCCTTAGTACGTTCAAGTCCAAGGAAAAGGACTCTTCTGGTTTCTCTGGGGTCGATCACATCATCTACCAAACCAAGGGCAGCTGTTCTATCGATGGTGATGTGTGGCCTTAATTCTGCGGCCAACTGCTCCACCAGTTCGGCAGGTTTCTCAGCAGTTGCTAGTTGTTTTCTAGCTACAATGGATACCATGCCTTCGGCACCCATAACGGCTATTTCAGCTCCGGGATAGGCAATCAGCAGGTCAGGGTCGAAGGCTCTGCCGCACATCCCGTAGTATCCCGCCCCGTAGGATTTTCTCACGATGACAGTTAATTTCGGCACACTGGCTTCTGCGACGGCGTGAATCATCTTGGCACCGTGCCTGATGATACCGGCTTTCTCCGCTCTGGAGCCTACCATATAGCCAGGGACGTCTGAGAGGAAAAGAAGCGGGATATTAAAGGCATCGCAGAGCCAGATAAACCTTGTAGCTTTATCGGAAGCGTCTACGTCAATGATGCCGCCGATGTGCATGGGATTATTTGCGACGATTCCCACAGGATAACCGCCTATTCTTGATAAGGCGATTATTATATTTCTGGCCCATTTAGGCTTGATCTCAAAGAAGTAGCCATCGTCGACAATGTACTTGATAAGCTCATGCATATCGAAGATTTGTGAGGGATTGTCCGGGATAACGTCCAATACGCTGTCAGCAATCAGGGTAGTCGGATCTCCAGAATACTTGGCCCGAGGCGGTTTCTGGTCGCAATTTTGAGGGAAGAAGGAAAGGTACCGCTTTATTGCTTTGATACATTCCTCATCCGAGGTTACCTCCAGATCGCCACAGCCACTCATATCGCAGTGGACGCGGGAACCCCCTAGTTGGTCGTCCGTTAAATCCTCACCTATCACCATCTTGACCAGAGATGGCCCCCCCAAACCCATAGCGGATTTGCCTTTAACCATAGGCACGAAGTCAGAAAGCCCGGGGATATAGGCTGTGCCTGCATATCCAGGTCCCATCATAGCTGCGACCAAGGGTATTATGCCCGACATAAGCGCTTCTTCTTTGAACAAATATCCTGTATCGGCGAAATATGGAATCCTTTCCACGCCGAAGCCCCCTTTACCCAGCCTGGCACCTCCCGAATCCACCAGCCATATCATAGGTATCCTGTGTTTGAGGGCTGTTTCCCTTACCCTAGTCACCTTAACCTCATTGGTGACCCCCATTGAGCCACCCCTGACCGTGAAATCGTAAGCTGCAACGGCTGCTTCCCTTAGTGCATTCCCATCGTTTATCTTACCGTAGCCGGTAATAACGCCGTCTGCCGGGACAAGTTCTTTAGTGCCTTCTTCGTTGCCTAGCACACCGACTTCTACGAATGAACCCTTTTCAAACAGGAGGTCGATCCTCTCGCGGGCGGTCAGTTTACCCCTCTCATGCTGTTTCTTCACTGCCTCTTCACCGCCCATTTTCTCTATTTCTTTGCGGAGATTCATTAGCTTTTCGACTTCATCTCTCATCCTCTTACCCATGTTCTCCCTCCTTAGACACAGATACGAAAGACTATAGCAGTTTGACTTATCGGGGATTTCTCATTTTACTGAGAGCAGCTATTCGGACTCATTTTAGGGCACATTATAATATCCCCGGCATTATTTTGCTGTCAAGCTGTTTGACAATACAGCATTCTAGTCCAGCGTTGCGGTGTTCATCGCCACCATTAAGAGTCTGTCATTGGCCCCTGTATCGACCACTTCGACACGGGTTAAGGCCGTATCTCCAGTCTTGCGAAGCACCCTGGCCCTGGTGCGGAACGGGCCGACTTTTCCCTGAGACAGGTAGTGCATGCTCATATCTTTTGTTGTCAGGTGTTGACCGGTAATTGCGCGAGCCACGCACTGTCCTGCTATATCGGCAAGCAGTGCAGTTATGCCACCCTGGATTGCATTAAAGCTGTTACGTATGTAATCACTCATTTTGATTTCGACAATACCTGCCCTGTCATCCAGAATCCGAAGTCCAACTTCATCAAGATAGTGTCTATGGAGCCCTGAGCCCTCAGCAGCGAAGGTGGTAGAGGTGACGGAGTCTACTTTCACTTCCAGGGTATCCTTTTTTCGGGGAAGCCTTGAGAAATTTATGATTGCACATCCAACTGATGTACCAGGAGTTGAGCTACTTGACTTTACCCTGATGTCGACATCGATGACATTCATTGTCTGCCATGTTCTAATGACCGTCCCGGATGCGACAATGGTGCCTGAAGTGGCTGGTCCTGTTGTATATATCGAGAGGCCGGCTGTAGCAATCCAATCGGGATAGACTGCCCTTATTGCGAGGGACGCGCCGAGGACATCCATAAGTGTCGCGAGAACACCAATATGCACTCCGCCTCGGTCGGTGCAGATCTCAGGCACAACTGGCGCTCGTACAACACACCGCGCGCTGTCCGGAAACTCAACTGAGATGAGGAGATCTCGCAGCATGTGGTGCAGAGGTGGGTAGTCACTTGTGATGACTTCGCTTAGTTTATTATTTTCCATTGCTTACCTATTCCTTGTTTTCAGGTAATAGTTGGCTATCTGGCCGTGAAGAACAGGGTATTTCTACATGTAAAATCAGGCTTAAAAAACATTGAGGCGCTTTGCCTATATTAACGTAGGCATAGGAATTTAATCAAGTCTTGTACTTATGAGGGCAGTTAATGGGCAGTCCAGATGGGCAGGGCGCTTAGGTCACACCTTTCCCCGCTCGAGACGCCAGGCCTGTTTGGGGAAGTTTACCTCGGAAAGCTTCCCCGGCGGCAGTTGGTGATGCTTTGTCAGGGCTCGGTAGTTGTTAGCCGCTAACATTCTCACCGCCTTGGAGGTGACGTTGAAGAAGTTGACCGGGTTACGCGTGGTGAAGGTCTGGAATAATCCTGAGGGGGTAAAATAAGGAAGATATGAGCTGACATAGAGGCGGATGAATTGCCGGTAGAATTCCTTTAAACCCAATCTGGTGGGCAACGTGGAGTGGAGCAAATCGTAAAGCTCATAATTGTGGTCTGTTATTTCCTGTGCTTTTTCCTCGTAAAGCACAGTGCCTGGAAGCGGCGTCAAAATTGAGAAGGTCGGCATAGGGAGCTTCATGTGTCTCACGAATTGTCTCAGCGCAGCAAAGTCCATCTTGTCGAAATCAGGGCTGATTATGAAAGAGCTCATGACAGTGATGTTCAGGCTTCGCAGGGTTTCTATCGCCTCTTCGATGGCGTTAACAGAAAGGCCCTTAGCGAACTCATTAAGCTTTTGCTGGCGGATTGACTCAAAGCCAATGAATACGGCTTCCAGGCCGATGTCTCTCCACTTTGCCAGAAGGTCACGGTGCTTAGCGACAGAGTCAGCCCTTACCTGCATCAGGTAGCGTTTGCGCACCCCGGCTTTCTTTATTTCACTAATAAGTGTATCACTGCGCGAAGGATTGGCCAGAGCATTGTCATCGGTAAAGAAGACGTGGGGGGATTCGATTTGCTTCAGCTCTTGCACAACCCTCTGCGGGTTGCGCGAACGGAAGGAATGGCTGAAGAATCTCCAGACAGAGCAGAATTTGCACCGGTATGGGCAGCCGCGTGAAGTCTCAACCGAGGAGCAGGGTTGGCGTGCCCCGATGAAATAATGCGGAAGATATTTACTGATGAGCGAGCGTGCCGGTAAAGGGGTCTCATCCAGGTTATCGATGAGATTTCTGGGCTGGCTTGGGATCCAGCTATCCCCGCGGCGAAAAACGATACCGCTCACCTGGTTCAGTGGCTTATTCTGCTCCCATCTGCGGAGAAGCTCAGGGGCTGTTGATTCCCCCTCACCGAGGACTACAGCATCTACCTTGCCAAAGAAATCGGCATGCGCCATGGTAGCGTGTTGACCTCCGACGAAGGTGAAAATGCGGGGATTTTGCTTCTTGACTATCTGGAGTATCCGGTAGACGTTATATACATCGGAGGTGAAGCAGGTCGAGACACCTACGGTGTCGGGCTGGAAGGAATCAAGCGCATTGGCCAATCCGGGCTCAAGGCGCATGTCAAGGAGACGCACCTCGTGCTCTGGCATAAGGCTGGCGGCAACCAATTCCAGGCCCAGGGGCTCCGGCAGCATAAATGTCTGAAGGCCAAAGCTTCTTAGGGTTGGTGGTTGCACCAGCAGTACTTTCATTGTGCCCCGATTCACCTTCCGCCCCGCCCCGAACTGCGCTGCCAGCATCCATTAACAGAAACACTTTAGGATAAATCTTAACAGGGGCATAAAATGACAATAATCTCCACAGCATAAAAAAGTTATAAAAAGTGGAAGGTAAAAGTTAAAAAGTTGTGACATTTTGAAAGAGCACCGAGGAGACGGCTCATGACGCATCATAGCATTTGTCATTGGCAGAAAATAATGCGATAATTATAGAAAAGTCCCCTCAAATAAATTTAAGCGATAGGTCAACCACAAGTCAGCGGGGCATTCTTATTCAACCAACTTCAGACTATGGGAACATAAGATAGATTTACTAGACTGAGTATATCGGTAATGGCCCTTTAATCAGTGACAGGGAGAGTATCTAATAATAGGAATGGTGGGCATGGCGGTCAAGGGCGAGATAACTCTAAATGAAAGCAGATGCTTAGGATGCGGCTACTGCGCCATATTCTGTAAGCGGGGTTGCATCACTTGGCCCAGCGACAAGTATACTCCCCAGGGTCACATGCTACCTGTGATCTCGGACCCTTCTCGTTGTACTGCCTGCGGTAACTGCGGTTGCATGTGCCCTCATTCTGCTATCGAGGTCTACCAGATTTTGGAGCAAAGTCCCAGTTAAGTAGAACTGCGTCAAGAACCTTTTGAGGGAAGAGGGTTATGGGAAAGAAGGTACTTGTTAGAGGAAATGAGGCTGTGGGCTGGGGCGCGCTGGGCGCCGGCTGCGATGCCTTCTTCGGTTACCCGATTACTCCCCAGAATGAGATCCCGGAATTTTTCGCCAAGGAGTTCCCCAAACGGGGCAAGGTGTTTCTCCAGTCACAGTCGGAATCGGGCTCTATATACATGCTCATGGGGGCGGGAGCCAGCGGCATCAGAGCCATGA
>JAJYLC010000116.1 GCA_021787935.1 Chloroflexota bacterium
TTCCGATCTAGCAGGACTCGGCTCGCGAAGGTGGCTAGCTGATACCATAAAACAGGGCAGGGTCAAAGTAAACGGTGAGATAGCAGAGGACTTCCGTCAGCCGGTCGATGTGGAAACAGACCATGTCACATTAAACGGGCAGCCGGTCGACCTTAAGCCCAGCCAACTGGTTTACCTCGTGCTCAACAAACCCAGAGGCATCATGTCTACTACCAGCGATGAGAGGGGGCGCAGAACAGTCATTGACATCCTGCCGGAGAAGTACCGCCACCTTAGATTGTACCCTGTGGGACGGCTGGATAGGGACAGCACTGGCCTTGTGCTGCTGACCAACGATGGTGAGCTCACCAACCGTCTCACTCATCCCAAGTTCGAGCATGAGAAGGAGTACCTGGTCTCTACCACCGATAAGCTAAAGCCGGAAGAAAAACGAAAACTGGAACAGGGCATCGAGCTTGAAGACGGAATCACATATCCCGCCACAATCAAAGAGGTAGACCTCCCGCCGTTTAACTATAGTATAACGATTCACGAGGGCAAAAAGCGACAGGTGCGCCGCATGTTCGAAAGCCAGGGACATCCCGTCCTGGCACTTAAGAGGATACGAATGGGTGGGCTTAACCTAGACAAACTCAAAGAGGGTGAGATTCGCGTGCTCAGCCCCAGAGAAATAAAAGCTATGCTCAAATAGGAGACTTAGGAATACTCGCGCTGCATCCAAGCTTCGAATACACAACCCTTTCACTCCTTGTCTTGACAGTTGAACGAGGCTAAGCTAAAATTTCACCGTGCGCCGAGGTAGCTCAGTTGGTAGAGCACGCGACTGAAAATCGCGGTGTCAGCAGTTCGATTCTGCTCCTCGGCACCACCGCCGAAGTGGCGGAATAGGCAGACGCGGCAGTCTCAAAAACTGTTGGGTGGCAACCCCCATGCCGGTTCGAGCCCGGCCTTCGGCACCAATGCCGAGTGGTGTAGTGGTAGCACACAGGACTTTGGATCCTATGGCCCGGGTTCGAGTCCCGGCTCGGCAGCCACCTTTGAACCCACCTGCTCTTATTCTCAATAGTAATATTGATTGAGCCAACCTTAAATGATATACTAAGCGACTGTGGCGCTCAGTCCCGACAGGTCGGGATTAAACGCTTGATAAAAAATACATAAGTCTCATGTGCACTCCGCAGTAGCTCAGCGGTAGAGCGGGCGGCTGTTAACCGCTTGGTCGTAGGTTCGAGTCCTACCTGCGGAGCCAATTCTATTTTCTAGCGATTTGTTAACACCTCCAATTCGCATGAGCTTCCCCCTTTTTGCTTAATCTGCTTGACTAAGCTTCTTACTGAGGTGAAGGTGGACAGCGTCCCCATTGATTCAGAATAAGAGGAAATAGTTGCGCTGCCATCTAGCTAAATAGCTCTCTAAAAATTAGTGTATTTTTGTAGTTTTGCAATTCTACGGCCTAAAATGGAGACTCAAACGAGAGCTGTCATCTATCTGAGTTGTTCTATAACATTACTAAAGTAGCTCCTCATTCGACCCAACGGTATATTGAACTGTCATGAATACTCCTATATGATTTATCATGGAGTGATATCATTAAATGGGTGCAATTAAGCAAAATAGAACATCAAAGGGCGGGAAAGGACCGGGAGAAAGACGAGTGAGAAGCCTGGCTACTACCCTCATGTCTTTGCTGATAGTTGTTGCCCTCGGAGCCACAGGCTGCAGTATTAGTGAGAATGGGCAAACACAGACTAAAGTAAAACCAGTCGTAGGCTCAACTCACCAGAATGGAGCATTGAGAGTGAGAATTGACAGTCTGTGTTGGTCCTGGCAATCAACGACCACACCGATGCCTGGGGAAATGGGTGCTTTCACCATAGTAGTGGAAATGACTATTAAGAATGTAGGGATGTTCAACTTAAACCCCCCACAATTCTCCGTTGATGGAAATGGGTCGGTGTCGTGGTACCCAGCCTTTTGCAGGGACGATATTGCTCACAATCAGGAATGTAAGCTGTGCCTTGCTAACATGAATCAAGTGAACCTAGTATTCAATAACAATGACCCGGGTAAAGAGATACTGTTGACTGTGAAAGCTACAGACAAGTGGGGCAAGTCCTACACCGTGAGTTTAACTCTGCCACCGCCCCTTGGGATGCCAAGATGTTCGGAATAGCCCAAGTGACTCACGGCTAAAGTAGCGCATGATAACCAGAGCTTCATGAAGAATATAACGGACATAAAAACCTCTGGCGCTATCGCCTAGAGGACGTAGGTGCAGAGTTCCCCAGCTACCTCTACCGGCTTGCCGAAAGACGCTTCAGCCTCCCTGACGTTCCGTGTGTAGTCACAATCAGGCCAAAAGTGGGTCAGCATCAACCTTTTCACATAGGCTTTCCGCGACAATGTGCCGACCTCACCTGCTGTCAGATGCCCCCAGTCAGAGTCCTCAGGGCTGCACCGGGTCGACTCACAGAGAAAGAGGTCAGCACCCCGGGCCAGCTCGATGAGTTCGTCGCAGAGGCCGGTGTCGGCGGAATAAACCATCCTCTTGCTGCCGGAGATAGCCATTGCATAGCCGTCTATATAGTGCCTCACTAAGGCGAACTCGATCCTGAGGCTTCCTGCTTTGAGTTTTGTTCTGGGATTATACTCTTCAACGCGGAAGAACTCAGAGAAGAATGTCGATCCTTCACTGAACGCCGAGACTGTCTTTAAGAGTGCTTCCTTGCCCCCCGGCGGCAGGTAGAGATGCGGATGAAAGCCTTTATTCGGAGGACGCATCAGAGCATAGCGGTAGGGTATAAGATCAAAGCAGTGGTCAGCATGAAGGTGTGAGATTACTACATGCTTCACATCTCGTAGTGAAGCTACCTTCTGGAGATTGCTCAGTACGCCGGTGCCGCAATCTACGAGGAGCTTGGTTTTGTCTTCTTCAACAAGGTAGCCGGAACAGGCGCCTCCGGCTCGGGGGTAGGCAGCGCTGGAGCCAAGTACGGTAAGTTGCAAATCAGTTGCCTCCTGATCATCTACTGACGCAGCTCTAGAGCTTATATACGGGCACTGGCTCCGCCTTGCCTTTGAAACGCTACGGTTCCAACGCCTCAATCTCAATCACATCTTTCACTCTTTCGTAGGTGTTGGGCCCAGCAGCAATAGGGCTATCGCCAGCTTGAGGACAAAGCTTCTTCTTATCTCCCAGAATATCTTTAGAAGCGCAGGTTTTAAGAAATTAAAACTATATTCAGTTCTTCTGATAGCCTTATCCAGTGCTTCTCCTTAGATGATTGCGTTAGGTTTACCAGCGTTTCTGTCGGTCATTGATATAGAGGATGTCTGGAATCTTTATCAGCCCGCATGCATCTTTGGAAATTTTCTCAGCATATCGTACCCCGTCGTTAGCACAACAGTCAACTATCTTATCCTGGATATTATTTATAAACCAACTAAAAAACCTAGGGATTTATCACTAATAGGTTACCGCGAGATAGCCAACCGAGGCTCAATGATTAATACCATTGGATTGCCGTAATGAATGAAAGCAGATTAGAGGTTGCGCAGAAGTCGAATGGATTGCTCAGTAGGCTAACCTTCAGTAGTTCATACTCAGCTTCTGGAGCCGAAGCCTTTTGTCCGCACCTGTTTCCTCTTCCAGCCCAGGGCTTTTAAAAAATCACCGATAGCAGTATCCTCATATGTCTCATGACGCATGGGTAGATCAGGATTGATACGGTACCTTATTCCCCTTCCTTCCCTCTTTTTGGTAATATAGCCCTCGGCTTCGAGGTCAGCAATTATTTTTCGAGTTGCCCTCTCTGTAATACCTACCGCATCAGAAATCTCTCGCCCGGTGATCTTGGGATATTTGGCAAGAACGCTCAACACCAGGCCATGATTGGTAAGAAACGTCCAGCCATGCATACTACCATGCCCCCCTCAACGATTATCTTTAAATCACATAAAGCACAAAAAACATGATGAACAAATCGTGATATTTACATCATGTCCATCAATTCATGCTTGACCCATACCTTTTATAACACAGGCAGAGGGAGGATTGCAACCCTTCTTACAGAGGTTAATCGATGAATATAGAGGAACGACACACAAATATAAAAAGTGAATGCAGTGAAAAAAGGCCCTGGAAATGAGCTGAAGATGCGTATGGGAAATGCTCTGCTTTTAGCGGGCGTATCTGCCCTGCGTCAAGGCCCAGTGAGTTTCTACCCTGACGTTCGATTTTAGCCCTCTGACATCCGGCGCATTTCGAGCTATTTCGTTGATCCTGTTCAACTCCTCCTGGAAACCCACTGTACCCGACACCGTAACGATGCCGTTATCAGCTGTTACCTCTACTTCCGCAGTCTTAATGTCGGGGTCAGAAATGATTCTGGCCTTGACATCGGTGCTCAGCGCCAGATCGCCCATTATCTTCTGGGATTCAGGTGTAGTCTGGAATACCTCCATCTTGGTGGCAGCACATACGACTTCGCAGGCTACGGAAAGGCTGAAATTATCTAGATTGATAACAAGGTCGTACAGCAAAGGGTCCTGCCAGTCCACATGATAAAGGAACTTGGTCCACTTTGCCCTTGCATCATCCATTTTGCGAATATACTCGATGGCTTGCTGCCTGCTTAACTTTTGGCGATGCATAGCGGAAGCTATGCGCAGGTCCATGTTGGCGATAACTCTGACCCGGATCAAATGGGGGACGCCCACAAGCAGCAAATGTCCCGCATGCCCGTGATAGACTACCTTGTCATCTTTCACTGCCTTACAGAGGGCTGCCTGAATAAGAGCAAGATAACGAGTCCTTTCAGGCGACAAACGCTCAATGAAGCCGGGTTTCTCCATAAGCGCTTTTCGCAACCCTTCCTCGTCTGCACCATACTGTTTCGCTGCCTCGGTAAGGACTTCCCTTGCTATGCAACGGTAGCCAAGCTTTTCAGCAACCCACTTTGCTAAATCTGCGCCCCCGCTAAATGTGCCTCTCGATATTGTGATAATAGCCATACTCCACCCCCTGTCCGAAAAGATACGGAGTTATACACTACCTACCAGCCAAACAGGCAGGCGTACCCGCAGCTTGGAGTTAATCTCTTCGACCTCCGGCGCCATCCGCACGATAGTCCTGATCCTGTCAGCCTCCGCTATAGATTCCACCGTTCCGCTAATTGTAACAACCCCTCCATCAGATACAACTTCCACCTCTCTATCCGAGATGCCTTTATCTGAGGCAATCAACGCTCTCAAATGAGATGCCAATACCATATCATTTATGATCTTCTTTGACAATTCGCTTTTACGGTAACCTTCCATATCCGTCAGATGGCAGACAACATCACAGGCGCTTTCGATTGTTATCTGGTCGAGATTAACAACTAAATCGTATAAGTTGGGGTCATTCCAGTCCACATCGTAGATAAATCTTGTCCACCGAGCCCTGCCCTCATCAACCTCCTGGATATAGCGCAATGCCTCCTCTCTGCCTAAATTATTGCGTTCCATCGCATTTTTAACACGGAATTCCATGTTTGCAATGACCTTTATCCTGAAAACATGCGGAACATCTTTAAGCAGCAAATGGCCTGCGAGTCCGTGATACACCACATTTTCATCCTTGACCTCTTTAAGCAGGGTCGCCCTAATATAAGCAAGATAGCGGGCCCTTGCCCGGGTCAAACGTTCCAGAAGCCAGGGTTTTTTAGTGAGGGCTTCAAGCAGCTTCTCTTCAGAAACTTCAAATTCTTTGGCCGTTTCTACCAGGACTTCCCTACTTATGCAGCGATAGCCTAGCTTGGCAGCAATGCATTCAGCTAACTTCTGGCCCCCGCTGAACGTGCCCCTCGATATTGTGATAATCGCCATGAAATCCTCCTCTCGCTAATGCTTGCCGCTCCTACAGCAGACCTGGCATCAGCACCTTATTTAGGGCCCTCCCGCCACTCTGCACTAGTAAAGCCTCATAAATGGTCTTTTGACTCTCCCATTTGTACGGGTAAGAACCTTGCTTTAGCCTCTTCCAGCGGAACCCTTGTCAGGGCTCGCCTTCTTAGCCACATATTGCCTAAAATAATGGCCCCTCCTATGGCTAAGGCAAGGCACATCACCACAAAGCTGGTATTCTTGAGCAGAGACATGGTGCCTGCGCTGACCGTAATAATGCCCAGGTCGTTTAGATAGTTAGGAAGCACTAAGGCACGACTGACGCAGACTATTACCATGACCACAGCCATAACAAGTTTAACCATATAGTCTTTTACGTACGTAGTACCTATAGCTCCCACCTGTACCCCGAACAAAGAACCAGCCAAAATCAAAAGAACCATCCTGATATCGACGAATCCTCCTAATCCCCACGTTACCGTGCCAGCCAGTCCCATCAAGAAAGCAATTATAAGCTCGGAGCCACTCGCCAACAGCGAAGACATCCCCAAGATATAAATCATTCCCGGGACGCCAACGAAACCGCCAACTGAAATCGTAGCAGCTAGCAGCCCTGTACCGAGAGCAATCGGAGCAATAATCCATAGTGAAATAGAGCCGCCACTTTTCAACTTTATCATTGGCGGGAGATTAATACTCTGCATTTTCTTGGCCATGCCCGAAATTTTCTCCCCTGTTTCCGCCGACTTTCTCGCTTTCCGCGAATCAAGGAGCATGAATGTTCCAATCACGGATAGAATACCGACGAAGGCCAGGCTCACATAAAGATTTGAACCAGCTTCACCCCAGGCATTAAGTATCCACTTTTGAACTTCAATGCCTATTTGCACTCCTGCTACAGCGATGAGCCCCATCAACAGCCCCAGCTTTATGTCGACCTGGCCGAATTTGTTCCGCTTATATGCTCCCACAAGCGCCTTGGGGAATTTATGGCACATATTGGTAGCTACCGCTATAGTTGCGGGCACACCCAGACTCATCATTCCGGGCGTCAGCACGAACGCCCCACCGGAACCGATAAATCCACTGATCAAGCCGCCCAGGAACCCCAGGACAATCAGGAAGATGACACTGCCAGCACCAAGGCCGATAAATTCTTTGGCTATATCGGTAACGCCGCCTTCCATTCTAGTGCTCTCCTTCCTGGTGGTTGCCACCCTGCCAGGGCTGAATACCGCTGAGATCTATCATATAGCTGGCAAAACTTCCGTGAATAAGAGAAACAGTCAAAGCAGTGACTATGATGACGAGAGCGTATACTCCACCTTTTGTGAAATGCCTGGTTACAGCATCTTGATTTAGGAACACCGCAATGTAAATGGATAGCGAAATAACGCCCCAGAAGATTGCACGTTTCAGCGCTTTAGTTCGTCTCTTATGGTTTGCCTGAGAGTTCTTTTCTTCGGTCATCTTAACCCCCTCCTTAAATCAAGCCAGCCATAAGCGACCGTTACTGAGCTGCTTCATGCTCGGTCTTTTGATTGCGCTTAATGCTAACATAATTGCGAGTTTAATGCAATAGGGCTGCCTAAATTGGCAATATTAACTAAGCATTATTACTTAGTACATTATGGCTAAAGGTACTAGCGAGCCGGTAGCCCAGGCAAAAGCTATGATGGTTGAAGATGTTGGTATTAGTTTCGGCAGAGGTGATGTGAAAGATGACCCGACGGCAACGTGACTGAACAAGCGTGGTCTAAAAAGGCAGCCTAGTGGTTATGGTTGTCCCCGCACCCAGCTCTGAGCTAATCGTCAAAGTGCCGCCCAGCAACTGGACGCGCTCCTGAATGCCAGCCAAACCGAGCTTGCCATACCTTGGCAAGCTGCTCAACACCTTTGGAGGTTCAAACCCTTTGCCATTATCTCTGAAAGTTGCTCCAATACTACCCTCAGCGAACTCCAGGGTAATGTTAGCAGCGGTTGCTTCAGCATGTTTCCAGACATTTCTTAA
>JAJYLC010000013.1 GCA_021787935.1 Chloroflexota bacterium
GGGTCGCCCCTACAATGTTATCTATCGTGAAACGCCCGGTTTATTTTAGGCTTTGCCAAAGATGATGTTGTAGGGGCGCGGTTGCCGCGCCCAAGACGAGGTTACCTGAACAGGCTGGGGAGCCAGTTCCACCGGACGGTAGCACAGGCGCCCTCGCCTGTGCTCCTTAGAACCAGATGCGAAATCCATAGGCTGAGGGCTTGAAGCCCAGGGAATTGTATAACCTGTGTGCTTCTTTGCGCCTTTTGTCGCTGCACAGTTCGATCCTGTGGCATCTCTCCTGTTTAGCCCGGGCGATAGTGTATTCCATGAGCTTCTTTCCGATGCCCCGGCGCCGGTATTTGTGATTTACTATCAGATTCTCCACCAGGGTATAGGGGGCAGCGCCGTGAGAGAGGCCGGTAATAATGAAAAGGGCCACTGTGCCCACAACCTCACCATCACATACTGCGACCAGAAGCTCACGCCTGGGGTCGGAGAGAATGTCGGCAAATACCTTTCGGTAGTTTTCGGAAGAGGTATTCAAATGCTGCTCAACCGCAGTAGTTGTAATGCTTAATTCGTGGTAAAGCTCGAGTATGCGGGGTAAATCGCTTTCCTTGGCTAACCTGATCTCGGTCATATTATCGAATGCCTCCTCTTTGCGATACACCGGAGTCGGGAAATGTAATAAATATGTAATATTTTACCTCTTCTTTTTATGATTTGTTAAGCACTTATTGGTTAAAATACGTCAAGGTGAAAATCTGCTTAAAATGGCATCGAATATCGTTATGTCTAAAATGCGTATGCGTGAAGAACTATTGACATAGAATAGATAATATGTTAAACTTTGATTTTGCTGGTAAAAACCTGCTTAAATTTGCAACTATATCTCCTATGTTATTAACTCCAAGATTAGCTCCGTCATTCCCTTATTTCGTGGTGAGTTTCTAAGTCCTTATCTGAAAGGCGGTTGACCATGACTTTAGCCGTGTCCCAAAATTTGAGTTTGGGTAAAAGGAAGTCCTACGCCAGGATCCCCCATCTTCTGGAGACGCCAAACCTTATCCAGATCCAACAGCAGTCCTATAGATGGGTCTGCGATCCGGCCCTGGACGGCGGGCTCAAAGAGCTTTTTGCTGAGATCTCGCCGATTAAGGACTTCGCCGGTACCCGGTACGAGCTTCATTTCCCCAGCTATGGATTCGGCACCAGCGCCGAGATGCCAGCCTTTGAGGATGAAAGTTCCTTCTGGGAGTACATGTGGGCTGCTGCCAAGTACACAGAGCAGGAGTGCTACGAGCGCGATGCCACTTATGCAGTGCCGCTAAAGGCCAAAGTGCGTCTGATGGTCAAGGAGACCGGGGAGATCAAAGAGCAGGACGTTTTCATGGGCGATTTCCCTCTCATGACTGCCAAGGGCACTTTCATTGTCAATGGTGCCGAGCGTGTGGTAGTGAGCCAGCTTGTCCGCTCCCCGGGCGTCTATTTCACTATAGATGAAGACCTGGCAACGGGGCAGAGGCTGTGTGCCGGCAAATTGATTCCCAGTCGTGGAGCCTGGCTGGAGTTCGATACCAGCAGCCATGGCCTCATCTCGGTAAAAGTCGACCGTAAACGAAAGATACCGGTTACCACATTGATCCGCGCCATCAGCGACTCCGAGCATCCGTATGGCTCGAACGAGGCTTTACTCAAGCTGTTCAAAGGTGTAGATAATAACCCCGACCGCAGCTATATCCAGGCAACTCTCGAACGTGAGCCGGCGATTAAGACCGAGGAAGAGGCGTTAATAGATTTCTACAAGAGATTAAGGCCGGGGGACCCTCCCACACTCGACAACGCTCGCGGACTGGTGAACTCGCTATTCTTCAACTCACGCCGCTATGACCTGGGCAAGGTGGGCCGCTATAAGCTCAACAAGAGGCTCGGCCTCAACCTCCCGCCTACTCAAAGGGTCCTGGCCAAAGAAGACCTGGTAGAGATTGTAAAGCACATAATAAGGGTCAACAACGGCGAGGATACTCCTGACGATATAGACCATCTGGGCAACCGCCGTGTGCGAGCAGTGGGGGAGCTTTTACAGAACCAGATTCGTATCGGCCTGCTGCGCATGGAGCGGGTAGTTCGGGAGCGGATGAGCCTGCTTCCTCCGGAGTCGGCGACTCCCAGCACTCTGGTCAACAGCCGCCCTGTGGTGGCTGCCATCAGGGAGTTCTTCGGCAGCTCGCAGCTGTCTCAATTCATGGACCAAACCAACCCTCTGGCCGAGCTTACCCATAAGCGTCGTCTGTCGGCGTTAGGCCCTGGAGGCCTGTCTCGCGAGAGGGCTGGATTCGATGTCCGCGACGTCCATCATTCCCATTATGGCAGGATATGTCCTATTGAAACCCCTGAAGGACCCAACATCGGTCTAATCGGCTCTCTGGCCACCTATGCCCGCGTCAATGAATACGGTTTCATTGAGACCCCTTACCGGAAAGTTATTAAAGAGCTGAATAATAAATCGCCTGAGCTTCCGGGCAAGACCGTTGCTGACGATGTCATCACTTCCAAGAAAGAAGTGGTAGCTAAGGCAGGGGCAGCGATTACCCAGGAGTTAGCCCGCAAGCTTGCCAGCCTGTCTTCGCGCAATATTAAGATCAAACCTTTCGTCTCTGAGGAGGTCAAGTACCTTTCCGCCGACGAAGAAGAGAACTATATAATAGCTCAGGCCAACACCCGCCTCGATGCGAAGAATCAGTTCGCCGTGGAGAAAATCGAGGTCAGGTACGGAGAGAAGTTCCTGATGGAAGTGCCTGATAAGGTCGACTACATGGATGTATCGCCGAGGCAAATCGTCAGTGTAACCACCTCGCTGATACCCTTCCTGGAGCACGACGACGCTAACCGTGCTCTCATGGGCTCCAATATGCAGCGCCAGGCTGTGCCGCTGATTCAGCCCCAGGCTCCGTTGATCGCTACAGGCATGGAGAGAGAGGCAGCTCGTGACAGCGGCCAGGTGCTCTTCTCCCCCAGCGATGGCGAGGTAATATCGGTCTCGGCCAACGGGATCGCGATTAAGGATGATGAAGGGAAAGAGCATCCGTTCTCCCTGATCAAGTTTGCCCGCTCCAACCAGGGGACTTGTATAAACCAGAGGCCTCTGGTGAGCAAGGGCGATCGGGTCAAGCGCGGCCAGGTCCTGGCGGATGGCTCGTCTACGGAAGGCGGAGAGTTGGCGCTGGGGCAAAATGTTCTTTGTGTCTTCTTAAGCTGGGAAGGGTACAACTTTGAGGATGCCATTGTAATCTCTGAGAGCTTGATTAAGGCAGACAGGTTCAGCTCGATTCACATCGAAAGATACGAAGTAGAGGCCAGGGATACCAAGTTGGGCCCCGAGGAGATAACCAGAGATATACCCAATATCGGTGAAGAAAGCCTGCGCAACCTGGATGAGCACGGCATTATTCGCGTGGGCGCCGAGGTTGGTTCAGGTGACATTCTGGTGGGTAAGATAACCCCTAAAGGAGAAAGAGGGCTCACCGCTGAAGAGAAGCTCCTGCGGGCCATATTCGGTGAAAAAGCCCGCGAGGTCAAGGACACATCTCTAAGGGTGCCCCACGGAGAATACGGCAAGGTTATAGACGTGAGAGAACTTAACCGCGACGATAACCACGACCTGCCGCCCGGGGTCAATAAGATGGTGCGGGTTTTCGTAGCTCAAATGCGAAAGATCTGCGAAGGGGATAAGATGGCGGGGCGTCACGGCAACAAAGGAGTGGTAGCCCGCATCCTGCCGGAAGAAGATATGCCTTTCCTGCCCGATGGCCGCCCGGTTGAGATTATCCTAAGCCCGCTGGGTGTCCCCTCCCGAATGAACATCGGCCAGCTCATGGAAACGCACCTGGGATGGGCTGCAAGCACTCTGGGCTTTAAGGCACTATCACCGGTCTTCGATGGCGCTGATGATGATTCCCTTGAAGATGCGCTGGCAAGGGCCTGGTTAGCGCGCAAGGCGGGGGCAGTCGACTGGGAGGGCGATGGGGGCAGCATTAAGATAGGGGAGGTCAAATCTTGGCTTAATGAACATGGCTATGATGGCGATAAGATATTCAGTGATAAATTTAAGGGAGAGGCCAGGCAGGCCTGTCTCCGGCTGTGGCTGGAGGAAGTAGGTGAGGATACATCCTCGCTGAGCGGCGAGAAGCTCGACAAGATGGTGGAGAAGGTCAGCGAGGAGAAAGGTCTGTCCCCGCCTATCTTCGGCAAGACAGTTCTCTATGATGGCCGCACCGGCGAGCCGTTAGACCAGCCGGTGACGGTAGGCAACATATATATGATGAAATTGATTCACTTGGTCGAGGATAAGATACACGCCAGGTCTACAGGACCTTATTCTTTGATAACGCAGCAGCCTCTGGGTGGTAAGGCACAGTTCGGTGGGCAGCGCTTCGGTGAGATGGAGGTGTGGGCGCTGGAAGCTTATGGAGCAGCCCACAATCTTCAGGAAGTGCTCACAGTTAAGTCCGACGATGTGGTGGGAAGGGTAAAAACCTATGAGGCCATCGTCAATGGTGAGGATATACTGGAAGCAGGGGTACCGGAATCGTTCAAGGTACTGGTTAAAGAGCTGCAAAGCCTGGGTCTGGCCATAGAGGTGCTCAATGAGGACGAGGAGAGGGTAACATACCTGATGGAATCTGCAGCAGAAGCGCCCAGACTGGGAATAAATCTGGCTGGTTTTGAGGAGAGTGAGTAATGCTCGAGGTTAATGACTTCACTACCGTTCGAATCTCTCTGGCGTCTCCGGAGCAGATCAAGGGCTGGTCTTACGGAGAGGTTACCAAACCTGAGACTCTCAACTATCGTACTTTGAAGCCCGAGAAGGACGGCCTTTTCTGCGAGAAGATATTCGGGCCGACCAAGGACTTCGAGTGCTATTGCGGCAAGTACAAGAAGATACGTTACAAAGGCATTGTTTGCGATAAATGCGGCGTCGAGGTGGCCCGCTCGAAGGTGCGCAGGGAGCGCATGGGGCATATCAATCTGGCTGCCCCCGTTAGCCATATCTGGTTTGTGAAAGGCACGCCCAGCCACATGGGATTGCTTCTCGATATCTCGCCTCGCAACTTGGAGCAGGTGATCTACTTTGCCAAATTCATCGTCACCGGTGTTGACGAAGAGAAGAGAAGTAAGGCCTTGCAGCAGCTTCACGATGATATGGCTCAGCGGTTCTCGGATAAAGAGAAGGCACTGACAGATAAGATCGAAAACCTGAAACCGCAGGGGGAAGCAGAGGCCAGTGAAAAAGCTCAGCAGGAGATAAAAGAGCTGCAGCAGCAAAATGTCGAAGAAAAAAGGAAGCTCGACAGCGAGCTCAGGGAAAAAATTGAGGAGCTAGAGAGTCTTGTGCCGTTAACGCTGCTCAGCGCAACCAGGCATCGCGAGCTGAAGCAAAGATGGGGCGATATATTCAATGCGAGCATGGGGGCGGAGGCTATACTAGACATACTGGGCACTCTCGACTTGGAGCAGATGCGGCAGGAACTGTATCGTGAAGCGGCCTCTACATCGGGACAGCGCAGCAAAAAAGCCATTAAAAGGTTGAGGGTTGTTGAGGCTTTCCGCAAGAGCGGCAACAAGCCGGAATGGATGATTCTTACCGTGCTCCCTGTTTTGCCCCCGGAGCTGCGTCCTATGGTGCAGCTCGATGGCGGCAGATTTGCCACCAGCGATTTGAATGACCTCTATCGCAGGGTTATCAACCGCAATAACCGCCTGCGCCGTCTGCTGGAGATAGGCGCTCCGGAGATCATCACCCGCAATGAGAAGCGCATGCTTCAGGAAGCAGTCGACTCTTTAATCGACAACGGTCGGCGGGGCAGGGCGGTAGTAACCGGAAACAACCATAAGCTGAAGTCCCTTTCGGACATGCTCCGCGGCAAGCAGGGCAGGTTCAGGCAGAACCTTCTGGGTAAACGTGTGGACTACAGCGGCAGGTCTGTGATTGTAGCCGGCCCTGAGCTGAAGCTGCATCAATGCGGCCTGCCCAGGAGAATGGCCCTCGAGCTGTTCAAGCCGTTTATCATGCGGCGTCTGGTTGGCAGGGGGCTGGCCCTTAACATCAGGAGCGCCAAACGGATCGTGGAACGCGGCAAGCCCGAGGTCTGGGACATCCTCGAAGAAGTGGTGGGAGAACGACCTGTCCTTCTAAACCGTGCACCAACGCTTCACAGGCTAGGCATCCAGGCCTTCCAGCCTGTTCTTATCGGCGGCAGCGCCATCCAGGTGCATCCGTTAGTCTGCGTGGCTTTTAATGCCGACTTCGATGGCGATCAGATGGCCGTCCATGTGCCTCTATCGAAGGCAGCGGTCGAAGAGGCGAACAAAGTGATGCTCAGCATCTACAATATGCTGCTGCCCAGCTCCGGAGATCCGGTGGTAGCGCCAACCCTTGATATCGTTCTGGGCTGCTACTATCTGACTATGCTGAAGCCCGGTATGAAGGGTGAGGGGATGGTATTCAGCAGCTTCGATGAGGCCAAGCTTGCCTATGAAATGGGCGTCGTTGATACCAATGCGGAGATTGAGGTCAGGGATCCCGAAGACGCCACGAAAAGAATCAAAACAAGCGTCGGCCGCATTATTTTCAACGAGGTCTTACCCAAGGAGCTTGGTTTTCGAAATCAGCTCATGGATAAGAAGGTGCTGAAAAATATTGTTGCTGAGTGCCACCGTCATTTGGGCAATGAGGGCACTGCTAACATGGTGGATAAAATCAAGGGCCTCGGCTTCCACTATGCTACCAAATCGGGCATGACCATCGCCATTAACGATGTCAAAGTCCCCAAGGATAAAGCGAAGATTTTGGAGCAGGCTGAGGGTAGAATAGCTGAGATAGACGGGCAGTTTCAGCGAGGCTTGATTACAGAAGATGAGCGCTATAACAGCGCAGTGAACATCTGGACACAGGCGACCGAGGAAATCCAGGCTGCTTTGGAGCGCTCTATGGATAAATATGGAGCTATCTATCTGATGGCTTCTTCCGGCGCCAAAGGCAATATCTCTCAGATAAGACAGATGGCTGGCATGAGAGGCTTGATGACAGACCCCTCGGGGAGGATTATTGACCTGCCCATTAAGTCGAGCTTCCGTGAGGGGCTTGCTGTTCTGGAGTACTTCATATCCACGCACGGTGCCCGCAAAGGTCTGGCTGACACTGCACTGAGGACATCCGATAGCGGCTACCTCACCAGAAGACTCATTGACGTATCACAGGAAGTAATTGTCAGCGAGGAGGATTGCGGAGCGATCGCTGGTATATGGGTCTCCGAGCCGACTGACAAGGGGCTTCTGGTGCCGCTTACTGAGCGCATCGTAGGCCGCATGGCTGCCACCCCAGTGGCTCATCCCAAGACGGGCGAGATTATCGTCAACCGCAACGAGGAGATCAACGAAGATAAAGCGAAACTGATTATCGAAGCCGGGATAAAGAGGGTTCAGGTCAGGTCTCCGCTGAGCTGCCAGTCAAGGCGGGGTATCTGCCAGATGTGCTATGGCAGAAGTCTGGCGCGAGGTCGCCTAGTTTCCATGGGAGAGGCAGTCGGCATTATCGCTGCCCAGAGCATCGGAGAGCCGGGAACCCAGCTAACTATGCGTACCTTCCACACCGGCGGTGTGGCCGGACTGGACATCACCAGCGGCTTGCCTCGCGTTGAGGAGCTGTTCGAGGCCAGGTCGCCCAAGAGCCAGGCCATTATCTCGGAGATCGAGGGTATAGTTGAGATAAACCGCAGCGAAGAGGGCAGGAAGATTAGGGTCACCAGTTCCGAGGTCTACCGCGATGACTACAATATACCTAAAGGCTATGAGGTGATGGTAGAGAACGAGCAGTGGGTAGACGCTGCCACTGTACTGGCACGGCCAGTCGCTGCTGAAGAAGGAAAAACGAAAAAAGAAGCAAAGGAAGCTGCTGTTGCGCCGCCGCTTATCGCCCGGGTAGGGGGCAAGGTTGAGGTAAGCAAGAAGCAGATATCCGTTCTATATGAGGAAAAGGAGAGCCGTGAATACCTGGTGTCCCCCTTGACCCCGATTCTGGTGGAGAATGGGGCAAGAGTGAAGGCGGGGGATAAGCTTACCGAAGGCTTGATTCATCCCCAGGACATCCTGCACATAAGAGGCCGTGAGGCCGTGCAGCAGTACCTGGTGGACGAGGTGCAGAAAGTCTATCGTTCCCAGGGAGTAAATATTAACGATAAGCATATTGAGATCATAGTGCGCCAGATGCTGCGCAAGGTCAGGGTCGACTCCCCCGGTGATACGGAGTTCTTGCCCAGCGACCTGGTCGATAGCCTGTTGTATGAGGATATCAATGCCAAGGTGCTGGCTGAGGGCGGCGAGCCCGCTACTGCCAAGCCTGTGCTCTTGGGAATCACCAGAGCGGCTTTGAACACGGACAGTTTCCTGGCCAAAGCTTCCTTCCAGGAGACGACCAGGGTGCTGACCGAAGCTGCGATTATGGGAAGCACCGACAGGTTGACAGGGCTCAAGGAGAATGTCATTATCGGCAAGCTCATACCTGCCCGCAGCGAATTTTCGCTGGCCGCGAAAAAACGCCCGGCATTGCCTGCTGCAGAGGGTGGGGAAGAAGTTGAGGCTGGGAAGGAATCTAATGCAGAAGCGGAAGTGGAAGGCGAGAATGAATCCGCAGATTCAAAGGCGGATACCCCGGGGTAATGATCGGGGGTCCGGTTTAAGCAGGGTGCCGATAACCCGGTTGGGCAAGGATCGGCATGTCTAGCGAGCGAAGGTATCGGTAAAGCCAGCCCTTCCCTGAGGAAGGACTGGCTTTGTTTTATTATCTGTTGCAATTGTCGGCCTGCTTCTTTATCATTCTGGCTTGCTGGCGGAGATGCATTCACATTGGAGCCGGAAAAGATTGAGCGAAGCGTGAAAGCTATGGAATCAGCACTCGTGAAAACAGGTATCGATGTTATAGGCGATGTCCCCTGGGGCACTCACTTCTCCCAGTTCTACCAGACCAAGCAGGACTTGCTTGATATTCTGATCCCTTATTTCAGGGCAGGTCTGGAGAATAACGAGTTCTGCATGTGGGTTATAGCCGAGCCTCTCGATGAAGAGGAAGCTCGGGCAGCGATAACGAAGGCGATGCCCGATTTTGCCGGGTATTTGGCCAGGGGACATATTGAGATACTGCCCCACACAGAATGGCATCTTAAGGATGGCATTTTCGATGGTCAAAGAGTACTTAATGGCTGGGTTGACAAGCTCAACCAAGCGCTTACCAGGGGCTATGCCGGCATGAGAGTGGCAGGAAATACATTCTGGCTGGAGAAGAAAGGCTGGAAGGATTTCACTGACTACGAAGCCGAGGTAAACAGCGTTATCGGCAAGTATAAAATGCTGGCGCTCTGCGCCTACTCTCTGGACAAGTGCAGTGCCTCCGAGGTCATAGATGTAATCAATAACCATCAATTCGTTCTCCTCAAGAAACAGGGCAAGTGGGAGGCCGTTGAAAACCCTGAGCGCAAGCGGGCCCGGGAGGCTCTGGAGGTTGAGCGGCAGCAATTCAACGATGTCCTAGACATGCTACCAGCATACCTCGTGCTCTTGACGCCGGATTACCATGTGCCCTTTGCCAACCGTTTCTTCCGAGAGCGCTTCGGCGAGTCTCACGGCCGGCGCTGCTTTGAGTATCTGTTTGGGCGCACTGAGCCCTGTGAAGCTTGCGAAACCTACAAAGTTCTTAAGACTATGTCGCCTCTTGAGTGGGAGTGGACCGGCCCCGACGGTCGAAATTATTTTATCTATGACTACCCGTTCACTGACGCTAACGGCTCCACGCTTATCATGGAGGTCGGCATCGACATCACCAAGCAAAAGGAAACCCAATCGGAAATGCAGGTACGTACTGCGCAGCAGGCGGTGATAGCCCGGCTCGGACAGATGGCGCTGGCCGGCGCCGACCTCGACGAATTATTTCATGAAGCGGTGAAGCAGATCGCCCAAACCCTCAAAGTGGAATACTGCAAGGTGCTGAAACTGCTTCTCGGCGAAAAAGAGCTGCTGCTGCTCGCGGGCGTTGGTTGGAAAGAAGGACTTGTCGGCCGTGCCACGGTAGGAGCAGGCATTGACTCGCAGGCAGGCTACACTTTGTTATCCGACAAGCCGGTAATCGTGGAAGACCTCAGGACGGAGAAAAGATTTAACGGGCCGCCTCTGCTGCATGAACACGGCGTAGTGAGCGGCATGAGCGTCATAATCCCGGGTCAGAATAAGCCTTTTGGTGTCCTGGGCGCTCACACCGCGGGATCGCGCAGGTTCACTGAGGACGACGTTCACTTTCTCCAGGCGGCCGCAAATGTGCTGGCTGGCACAATCGAGCGAAAACGAGCGGAGGAGGCGCTGCTTAAAGCGCATAATGAATTGGAGGCACGTGTTGAGGAGCGCACCAGGGAGTTGGGAGAAGCCAACAGGATACTGCAGGCCGAGATTGCGGAGCGCAAACTGGCGGGGGAGGCCTTGCTGCGAGAGAAGGACTTCAGCAATGCTGTCATAGACAACCTGCCGGGCTTCTTCTATATAGTTGACAGGAGCGGCTATTTCGTACGCTGCAACAAGGACGCTGAGAAGGCTACAGGGTATTTGGCAGCAGAGGAATTACCGGGGATGTATTGTCTCAACATTATTGCAGAAAAGGATAGAGATTTCATTACAGGTAAAATCGAAGAAGTTTTTACCCGGGGATATGCCACTGCTGAAGCCAATCTATTGACAAAGGGCGGGATAGAAATCCCTTACTATTTCACAGGGACGTCTGTAGCTATCGGAAATAATGCTTATCTCCTGGGTATGGGCATAAACGTTGCCGAGCGCAAGCAGGCCGAAGAAAAATTGCAGGAAACCCAGAACTATCTGAATAATCTGCTCAACTACGCCAACGCCCCTATCATAGTCTGGGACCCCTCGTTCCGCATCACGCGGTTCAATCACGCCTTCGAAAGGCTTACCGGGCTGAGCGCTGATGAGGTGATAGGCAGGCAGTTGGACATTTTATTTCCTGAGAACGAGCGGGAAGAATCGATGGGCTACATTCGCCGTGCCTTAGCCGGCGAGCGCTGGGAAGTTGTGGAGATACCGATATTGCGGAAAGACGGGACAGTGCGGACAGTACTGTGGAACTCTGCCACATTGTATGGTGAAGACGGCAAAACAGCAATAGCCACCATAGCCCAGGGCCAGGACATCACGGAGCGCAAGCAGGCCGAGGAAGAATTGCAGGAAACCCAGAACTATCTTAATAATCTGCTTAACTACGCCAACGCCCCTATCATAGTCTGGGACCCCTCGTTCTGCATCACGCGGTTCAATCATGCCTTCGAGAGGCTTACCGAGCTAAGCGCTGATCAAGTCATAGGCAGGCAGTTGGACAGTTTATTTCCTGAGAGTGAGCGGGAAGAATCGATGGGCTACATTCGCCGTGCCTTAGCCGGCGAGCGCTGGGAGGCCGTGGAGATACCAATCCTGAGGAAAGACGGGACAGTGCGCACTGTGCTGTGGAACTCTGCCACATTGTATGGGGCTGATGGCAAGACAGTTGCTACTATTGCCCAGGGCCAGGACATCACGGAGCGCAAACAGGCAGAGGAGGAAGTCATGAGGTTGAACCGGGCCCTGGTAGAGAGAGCTGCTGAGCTCGAAGCCGCCAACAAGGAGCTGGAGGCATTCAGCTACTCTGTTTCCCATGACCTGCGTGAGCCCCTGCGGACAATTGACGGTTTCTCGCGTATCCTGCAGAAAGATTACGCCGATAAGTTCGATGCCGAGGGCCAGCGGTTCATAAATATTATCCGGGGCGGCACTAACAAAATGGCCCAGCTCATCTCCGACCTCCTGGCTTTTTCGCGAATCGGCCGCAAAGAAATGCAGCTATTGGAAATCGATATGGGTGGGTTGGCGGAGGCGGTATCGGCGGAGCTTAGAAGCGCAGTCCCTGAGCGCAAGCTGAGGTTCAATTTTAAGAGTCTGCCATCGGCACAGGGCGATCCGGCAATGATACGGCAGGTCTGGGCCAACCTGCTGTCCAATGCCATCAAGTTCACCAGGAAGAAACGGCTGGCCGTTATCGAAGTTGGCGGTCTTGCCCAGGATGGTGATAATATATACTATGTTAAAGACAACGGAGTGGGCTTCGAACCGCAGTACAAGGACAAGCTCTTCCGTATTTTCCAACGTTTACACACCGAGGAGGAATTCGAGGGCACAGGGGTTGGGCTTGCCATCATCCAGCGCATAATCCATAGGCACGGCGGGCGTGTCTGGGCTGAGAGCAGGGTCGGCCGCGGTGCTACTTTCTATTTCACTTTACCAGGAAAGGAAGGCGAAAGTTTATGAATGTAGATGAGGTCGAGATTCTGCTGGTAGAGGACAGTCCCCGGGATGCCGAGCTGACCATCAGGGCGCTCAAGGAACGCAAGCTGGCTAACAAGCTGTTTCATGCCAAGGATGGAGCCGAAGCCCTGGACTTCATCTTCGGCGCCGGTAAGTTCTCCAAACGGGGAGCCGATAAACAACCGAAAGTGATCTTGCTGGATTTGAAACTGCCCAAGGTGGACGGCCTCGAAGTGCTTCGCAGGATCAAAGACGATGAAATGACCAAGATGATCCCCGTCATCGTTCTTACATCCTCTACGGAAGAGAAGGACGTAGTGACAAGCTACAAGCTCGGCGTGAACAGTTATATCACCAAGCCGGTTGATTTTGACAAGTTCGCGGACGCCGTAGCGCAATTGGGTCTGTACTGGCTGCTGCTGAACAGGCCGCCCAGCAATCACTAAACTCAGCTATTCAGCTATACTAAGCTATCGGTGGTGTTGCCAGGGAGGGGAAATGCCATTCAGTGCCTCTGAAGACAGTGGGCTTCGCATTCTGATATTGGAAGATGTTGCTACCGATGCCGAGCTGATGGAGCGCGAGCTTCGCGACAGCGGGCTAACCTTTTCCTCTAAGCGTGTGAAGACACGAGAGGCCTTTCTCAAGCAGCTCGAGGAATTTGCGCCCTCTGTTGTCCTGGCGGATTATACCCTTCCGGGCTTCGATGGTATGTCGGCCCTCGCCATCGTACGTCAGTGGAACCCTGATATACCCTTCATCTTTGTCTCGGGCACTATCGGTGAGGAGCGTGCTGTTGAGGCCCTTAAGAAGGGTGCTACAGATTACGTCATCAAGGATAGTCTGTCTCGGCTGGGGCCCACTGTGCATCGCGCCTTGCAGGAGGTTGAGGAGAAGATTGCACTCAAGAAGGCAGAAGTGGAGCTGACGAAGTACCGGGAGCACCTGGAGCATATTGTCGAGCTGCGGACTTCTGAATTGGAGAGGGTCAATAGAGAGCTCCAAGATGATATCGGTGAGCGCAAGAGAGCTGAGGAGGCTCTACTACGAGAAAGAAATATGTTAATGACCATGCTGGAAACGATGAAAGACGGCGTTTTCATCGTTAGCCCGCAATATGATGTTGAATATATTAATCCGGCTCTGGTGGAAGAGCTCGGCCCTCTCAAGAAAAAGAGGTGCTACGAGTACTTTCACGACAGGCAAGCCCCCTGCCCCTGGTGCAGGAATGAAGAGATTTTTGCCGGAACGACAGTTCGTTATGAGTGGACCTCCTATAAGACTAAAAAGACTTATGACCTTGTCAGCACAGTAATGCATAACCCCGACGGCACAATGTCCAAGCTGGAGATATTTCGTGATATCACCGAGCGCAAGGACCTGGAGAAACTGAAAGATGAATTCGTTGGCCTGGTCTCCCATGAGCTGCGCAGTCCCTTAACGGTAATCACCGGTGGGATATATACAGTGCTAAGCGAGTGGAAAAGGTTAACTGAACGAGACAGGCGCCAGCTTCTGCAAGATGCTGCAGTGGAAGCTGACTCGCTATCGCGCATACTGGACAACCTCCTCGACCTTTCTCGTGCTCAGGCAGGCAAATTATCGCTTTACCCGGAACCTCTGGATATGAATAAACTGGTGCGCAATACTGCCAAAAAGATAAAGGTGATAGCGCCGGAGCATTACATTCGTGTGCATTTTCCCAAGAATCTTTCACCGGTGACAGCCGACCGGGTAAAGGTGGAGCGCATCCTGTACAATCTCATGCATAATGCGGTTAAATACTCACCAGCCAAGAGCAACGTAGAGATCTTCGCCGTGCAAGGGGAACAGTTTCTCACGGTCTGTGTTAAGGACCACGGCGCAGGGATTTCTGATGACGATCAAGCAAAGCTGTTTCAACCTTTCCAGAGGCTTGATAAGGACGGGTCTACCAGCACTAGGGGAACGGGACTGGGTCTTCTGGTATGCCGCAGGCTGGTGGAAGTACATGGCGGCCATATCTGGGTGGAGTCAAAACTTGGTGAAGGGTCTACTTTCTTCTTTACCCTGCCTTTACAGGGTAAAGAAGAAAGTACCACGAACGATTTTCTGCGTTGATGTAGCGGCCTGAATAATCAGCAATTCGGCTCAACCCTCTTGTAATTATCTTCTAAATAGCTTACGTATGGTGTCGTTGTCATTACTGTGAAAATAAACCTTTTTCCGTTCGTCCTGAGCCTTGTCCTGAGCTTGACGAAGGGCTCACCACGAACGGGGACACCTCCTATTTTCATTCTCTGCGATGTCGCTGTAAAGCGGCTGGAAGATTCTTTATACTGCATCCAGGGTTCAATATGCCATTGGGGTCGAAGACCTGTTTGATGCCTCTCATCAGCTCCATAGTCTTCTTATCGAGAAAGATGTCGACATCGGCGATTCTAATCTTACCCAGTCCGTGCTCACCGGTCATTACTCCGCCCAGCTTTAAAGCTTCTCTGTAAATCTCCCTTTTCGCCTTTTTAAGGTTGCCTTCTTTGTCTTCTGCCATGTCTTTCATCAATGTCGGATGCAGGTTGCCGTCCCCGGCGTGTCCCACCAGAGGAATGACCGTATTGAACTTGCTGGCAATCCTATCTATAGCATCCATGAGTTTACCCAGGCTGGCCGGGGGCACGGCTATATCCAGCGCATCTGCTATTAAGTTGCGCTTCAAAGCGGAGTAGATATTGCTCCTAATCTTGAGTACCTTCTCCTGCTCTTTTCTGGTTATGCCGATCAGGGGCTCCAGCCCGTTGTACTTAGTGCATATCTCGGAGATGCTCATACATTGTGAGCGTACATCCTCCTCGCTCTGCCCCTCGACTATAACCATTAGATACGCCACCCCGACCTTGCAGGGCCATTCCAGTCCCAGGTTTTCAGCCGAGACCTCGACCGAGAGACGGTCCATGTACTCTATGGTCAGGGGGATGAACCCGCTCTGCAGTATTTGCGGCACGGTGTTGATGGCGTCGTGGTGGTTATTGTAAGGTATGATCATGGTGGCGCTGTCAGCGACCCTGGGGAATAATCGCAGGATTACCCTGGTTACTACGGCCAGCGTACCCTCGCTGCCTATTATCAGGTGCATCAGGTCATAACCGGTGTTGTTCTTAAGCAGTTCACCGCCTAGCTTAAGCACCTCGCCCGTGGGCAAGACAGCCTCTATTCCCTTTACATAGTTCCTCATCACGCCATATTTCAAGGCGCGCGACCCGCCGGCGTTGCAGGCCACAAGACCGCCCACCTGTGCGCTCTCATCGCCGGGATGCGGCGGGAAGAACAAGCCTTGTTCCTCCACTTTCTCCACCAACTCCTTAAGCGTCACCCCGGCCTCGGCGATTGCCATCAGGTTATCCCTGTCTATTTCGATGCCTTTCAGTCTTTCCAGCGACAGGATAATGCCGTTCTGCGTAGGGATAGCGCCGCCGCACAGGCCTGTTCCGCCCCCTCTGGGGAAAACGGGAATTTTATCGCGGTTGGCCAGCTTTAGAATCTTGCTCACCTCACGGGAGTTGGCTGGCTTCACCAAAACAAGTTCGGTCGCTGGTTTCGGTTTTACAGGCGTGGCAGTTTCATCCGTCAGATAGTCTATCATCCGCTCCTTATCTGTAATCACCCAGCGCTGTCCCACAATATTTTTTAATTTTTCAATCATCTGACGAGTTCCTCTACCGTATACAATGGATACTGATTATATTCTACCATCGCGGTCAAAAAAGTAGGGGCGCAAGGCCCTGCGCCCCTACGCCAGAGCCTGCCACCAGCACAATACGAAAAATCGACGAGGTAGATTCAAAAAATGTAGGGGCGACCCGTCGGGTCGCCCTCGTGTCTCGGCCCATTCCTCTCCCTTGACGGGAGAGGCTAGGTGAGGGTGAAACGCCACTTCTTCAATTTCGGCTATATTTAGAATATAGTTCTCATGCTGTCAAGGGGGAAGATGTCGCTGGGGGGACGGCTCCGCAAAGGGCGTAGAGAAGGGTTTCATAACAGGTTTGGGGAATTCGTTTATGACAGAGAACGCGGTGAAAGGATTTACAATGGTCTCCGAATCTGGAGGTAAATTGCTCAAGACTATTTCTTTCTGAAACTGGACGCATGTTGTATAATGTCTGCAACAAATTTTCTCACAGGAACATAAATAATCATTGAAATGCATTTGCTGAGAGGTGGTTGAATAATCATGGGATATCATATTTTTCTTGCCGGAGAAAGCAGCTTCGATACTTGTATCGAAAGAGGAATTTATGGAGGTACCGAGTCTAAAGGTTCTCCTAAGTCAGAGCAATTGAATGCAGAGGTCGTTTCGAGCTTTTCGGGGATTAAAGAAGGAGACTTGGTGCTTTTTTACGTCAAGAATAAAGGCGTCTACGGCTTGTGGAAAGTGACCTCCAAACCATTCTATGATACTACTCCTATTTGGAAGGATCCAGACCAAACGTTTCCTTTCAGAGTATGCTTTGAACCCATAATAAGGAGGTTCCCTTCCCCTATCGCGATGGCTGATATTCATGATCTTAGAGATAGAGGAAAAATCTGGACTTTCGACCTCGGAGCTATGACAAGGAAAAACCATCATCCTATAACTACTGATGAAGGAAAAGAGTTTATACGTCTGCTTCTTAGAAATAATCCCATTTTTACGGAGACTGATGCAACACCTAAGCCTTATGTGCCATCTGAGAGGAAACCTTTGCCTTTTAGTCTTGAAAGCGATAAGCAAGGTCGTTTGAGGCTTGAGGGATACCTTAATGCTTGGTTCACGCGAGCTTTTGCAGCAGGGAAATTGAAGGAGCTGATTGGTGAGTACCGGGACTATTTAAATTACGTGCCTACTTCGTTCAACAAGGTGATGGATATATTTCTCACTCATGTAACAACGATAGATTCAGTTGATATACTGCATAAATTCACTTGTATGGAGTTGAAAACGGGAAATGCCACCGAAGACGATCTTAACCAGATCATAAAATATGAAAATTGGCTGATTCGAAGGCTTGCTGACGGAGATTCGGAGATGGTTCAGAGTATATTGGTAGGATTTGACTTTGACGATAAGGTGCTTGAATATCAAAGGAAAAGGAAGATGATAGAGGAAAGAAGGGTTAGGCTCATCAAATATAGAATTAATCCCCAGAAGACTGATTTGCTTCTGGAAGAAATCGTATAGTTAGGCTCCACATATTGAAATTATGCTTTTGTGTACAGACGTCACTTTGGTTACACGTGCACTGCCCAAGTCTTTGATTCCAGTGCGAGTTGGCTTCTAAATATCGAGTATAGGGGGCAATGACAGATGCGAGTTTACGTAGTGTCGGAACATGCTTTGGAGGAAGCAAGGAAAGGTGAAAACGGTCACTTTTCACTTAGTGGTGAACCAAAGTGTGGTGAATGCAACTGGGAACAAAGTCGGCTATTCGTTTTGGCTTGCTCTCAAAAGGAAGCAGATGCGCTCTATCTGTCAGGCGATGCCGGTCTTTGTGGAGAGTGCTTTGCAGAGTTTCTGCAAGAAGAAAATTATAAGATAAGCCGTTAATCTATTATGCGTGAGGATTTCCAAAAAATTTAAAGACGAAGGGGCACTGGCCGCTCGCCCCTACATTGGGACAGGCTAGGGAGCCTGTCCTACGGTCAACTACGCGCGGGCTAAATTCCCCTACCACCTCCCTGGTCTGAGCCAGGGACAAGTTTAAAAAGGTGGGGCTTGGTGGAGAGTGGCGTTTCACCCTCACCTAGCCTCTCCCGTCAAGGGAGAGGAATAGCCGGGGGTGCCTGGATTCCTGCTTTCGCAGGAATGGCACGAAGGGCGCAAGGCCTTGCGCCCCTACATTGCGCATCCCGCATTTACATTTTGCAGTTCGCTGCTCCATTCTTTTTCTGCGTTCTCCGTGGCCTCTGTGGTGAACCGTTCACCGCGACATTTTCCCCTTGACAGATTAAGAACTTATGTTCTATTATTGCCCCGTATTTATAAATATCCCTAGCGTAAACCGGGGGTTCTTGCCGGAACGCCCGGTTATGAGCCAGCTTGAGGCTGATGGCCGGCTGACTCGGTAAAGTTTTGACTTTACTGATAAAGTGAATAAGAGGGGTTGCGTCGCGGGAATCGTTTTGGGGAAATCGTTCCTCAACATAGGGATGTTTTTTACTCGGGCAGTCCCCAAGCATTCAGCCGAAGCTGAATGCAGCGTGCGTAGTCCGGCGAGCCGGGGCCCCGAAAATTTTGAAATGTCCAAATTCCAATATCGGGCCGTGCTATACCCAAAACCTGCTGTTTCAGTCTGCTGAAGGGTGTCCGCTTTGACGGCGAAGCGAAGCTAAGGTAAAATGAGGGACGGCATTTGTAAATCGAGAGGTCTTTTGTAAGATGGCACGAGAACGGAAAGAGATCCCCAAAAGCTATGACCCGAAACAAATCGAGAGTAAGTGGTACCAGTTCTGGATGGAACGGGGCTACTTCACCCCCAGGATAGACCACCGGAAGAAGCCCTTCGTTATTATCATGCCGCCGCCCAATGTTACCGGCGAGCTGCATCTGGGCACGGCGCTGGCCGCTATTATCGAGGACATCATGACTCGCTGGCACCGCATGAAAGGCGAACCCACTCTGTGGCTGCCGGGAAGCGACCACGCCGGTATCGCGGGGCAGAATGTGGTGGAGCAGCTTCTGGCTAAAGAGGGTTTGACCCGTCACGACATCGGGCGCGAGAAGTTCCTGGAGCGGATGTGGCAGTGGATGGATAAGTACAAGGGCATTATCTCCGAGCAGCACAAGAAGCTCGGCGCCTCCTGCGATTGGACACGCGAGCGGTTCACTATGGACCCTGGCCCGGTCAAGGCGGTGCGCACCACCTTCGTCAACCTTTATAACAAGGGATTGATTTATCGCGGCGAGCGCATCATCAACTGGTGTCCCCGCTGCGCTACCGCCCTGTCTGACCTCGAGGTAGACCATCAAGAGGTGCAGAGCCACCTTTACTATGTGCGGTATGAGCTGGAGAAGGACAAAGACCAGTACATCACGGTAGCTACCACCCGCCCTGAGACTATCCTCGGCGATACCGCCGTAGCGGTCAATCCCAAGGATAAACGTTATAAGGACCTGGTAGGCAAGAATGCAGTACTCCCTGTCATAGGCAGAAAGATTCCCATTATCGCCGATGAGGCTGTTGATATTACTTTCGGGACAGGAGCGGTGAAGATAACGCCGGGACATGACCCCGTGGACTTCGAGGTCGCCCAGCGGCAAAACCTGCCTTCGATTAATATACTGAACCTGGACGCCACCATGAACGAGAACGCAGGCCCTTACAAGGGGCAGGACCGCTTCGACTGCCGTAAGGCGCTGCTTGCCGACCTGGAGAAAGAGGGGCTGCTGGTTAAGATAGACCCCTATGTGCACTCCATAGGGCACTGCCACCGCTGCCGCACTATCGTAGAGCCGCTCCTATCGAAGCAGTGGTTTGTCAAAATCGCACCCCTGGCGAAGCCGGCTATTGACGTTGTCATAGATGGCAGGATAAAGATTATCCCCGAGCGCTTCACTAAGGTCTATCTCAACTGGATGGAGAATATTCGCGACTGGTGCATCAGCCGCCAGCTATGGTGGGGGCACCGGATACCTGTCTGGTACTGCGGCGACTGCGACGAAGTCATAGTAGCTATGGAAGACCCCAAGTCCTGCAACAAATGCAGCTCGAAGAATATAACTCAAGATAAAGATGTGCTCGATACCTGGTTCAGCTCGGGTCTCTGGCCTCATTCCACGCTGGGTTGGCCTGAGCAGACGGAAGACTTAAAATATTTCTATCCCACCTCCGTGATGGAGACTGCCTACGACATCCTCTTTTTCTGGGTAGCCCGGATGATAATAATGGGGCTGGAGAACACCGGGGAGGTACCCTTCCGCACGGTCTACCTGCACGGTTTGATACGGGACGAGAAGGGCGAGAAGATGAGCAAGTCCCGCGGCAATGTAGTCGACCCTGTGGGAATTATGGAGAAATATGGCACCGATGCCTTGCGTTTCGCTCTCTGCACGGGGAACTCGCCGGGGAACGATATGAAGGTCAGCCCGCAGAAGCTTGAGGGCAGCCGCAACTTCGCTAATAAACTCTGGAATGCCGCCAGATTTGTGGTCAGCAACCTGGATAATGTCGAAATGAAAATTCAGCCAGCCGACCTTACAACAGAGGACCGCTGGATACTGAGCCGCCTGAACCACCTGGTGGCCGAGGTCACAGAGCTGAACGAGGACTTCCAGTTCGGCGAGGCGCTGCGCCGCATCTATGATTTCCTGTGGACGGAGTACTGTGACTGGTATATCGAGATCGCCAAGATACGGCTTCGTGACAAAGGGACTAAATCGCCGCTGCCAGTTCTGGTTCATGTCCTGGAGACCTCGCTTCGTTTACTCCATCCTTTCATGCCCTTCATCACTGAAGAGCTGTGGCAGAGTTTGAGAGAGCGCCAGCCAGAGGGCAAGCCGGACTCCATCATGATTGCGCCTTATCCTGCTCCCGATACTGGCACCTTCAACGCTGATGCGGAGCGAGAGATGGAGTCGGTGTTCGAAATAGTGCGCTCCATTCGCAACGCACGCGTGGAGAGCGGCGTTGACCCCGCCCGGTTTATTAAGGCTGTTATAGCTTCCGCTGATTCTAAATCTGCGCTGGAAGCCCATGCGCAGGCCATCACCAATCTAGCTAGAGTACGCCCCCTGGATATCGTGAGCAGTGCGGAAAAGATGAAGCTGAAACGGGACCAGGCCAAGATACTGGTGCTCAAGGGAGCAGAGGTTATCCTGCCGCTGGAAAGTATGGTAGACACCGAGGCCGAGAAAGGCCGTTTGCTCAAAGAGATTGAGGCGAACCAGGCTGAGATAGCGCGCATAGAGCGCCTGCTGCAAGACGATGCCTTCACTGTAAAGGCACCGGCCGCTGTAGTGGATAAAGAGCGGCAGAAGCTCAGCGACCGCAAAGCCAAGCTGGCCAAGTTGAACGAACGCCTCGCCCAGTTGGGATAAAAGAGAGGTCGTTGGTAGGGGAGATTGTAGCGTGGTGACCGGAGTCACAACGCTGTTTTATCTTTCAGCTTCAAAAGTACCTGTTGCATTCTTAAGCAGAATGTTGTATAGTCATGTCGGAGCATGACCTCGTGACACGGTGTTTACAAGTCGGTGCCTCAGGAACCCGGAGCCTTAGTTACTCGACAGGGAGAACTCCTTCTGCGCCGTCCCTCTTTGGAACTCCAGAGTGCCACATAGTTCTTGGGCTACAACCACATCGAAGACGAGGCCTGGCTAACCATTCAGGAAAGGAGGTCTAGCGATGGCGTTTGCGGACAAGACCTTGGTCTGCCGTGACTGCGGAGCAGAGTTCACATTCACCGCTGGCGAGCAGGAATTCTATCAATCGCGCGGTCTCGAGAACGAACCTGGCCGCTGTCCTGATTGCCGCGCAGCCCGGCGACAAGGGCGCTACGGAGCTTCCAAAGGGCCACGCGAGAGGACAAAGGTAACCTGCGCTTCCTGTGGCAAAGAGACTGAAGTCCCGTTCCAGCCTCGGAGTGGACGTCCCGTGTACTGTGACGAGTGCTTCGCTAAGGTGCGAGGCCAGCGTCAACAGCAGCAATAAGCTGGACTAATAATCAACTGGGGTGTAATTCACCAGCGGTGATTACGCCCCAGGTTTCTGTTTTATTGGCCTATCGTTTTCAGCAACTGGTCGTAGCTGGAAATGCCTGACACAGTCTTGATGAAATCGCCTAGAGTAGGGCTTTCCTGCCTCAGTTCCTGGAGATAACCTCCTATCGGGCTCACTGAGCCGGGTGTGTCGGAGTAGGTGCCGTAGAAGGCAAAGTAGGCCTGGTTTAACTTCCTGATATAGTAACCGTTCCGGGCCAGATACTCCCGCATCTGCTCCATATATTTCTCAGCCGCATCGACCTGCCCCTGCGCCAGTAACTGGTCTACAGTGACCCTGATCTGCCTCATTGTTTTGTTGAAATCAATTGCAGGCTGCGATGATGCAGCAGGCGGCGTAGCCTGGCTTGCCGTTTGAGCATAGTATCGCTGGTAGACAAGCTGTCCTATCTCGTCTCCGCCGATGTCTGCGGCGGTCTCGTTGATGGAGGTCATGTCGTAATTTGCCCAGTAATTGCGGCCTAAGGGATGAAAAAAGAAGTATTGATGCAGCCATTCGTGGGCTACAGTGGATAGGAGGTATTGCAGGGAAACGTCCTGAGGGATAATGCTGGGGTAGGTGGCAACACCGCCGACTCTGTCCACCAGGCCCGACATATTGTTATCTTGAACTTTGTTCTCGATATCCTGGATCTGCTCCAGGCTGAGGTCAGGGCTGAGTAGAATGGTCTTGGTCAGCTCAATCTTGTCCCGGGGCGAGATAATGAGCACGTTCGGTTCCTGCTGAAACTGAAAGTCCACAGGAGGGAAAAGGATATTGACCCTGCCGAACAGGCTGATGGTTTTGGCCAGCCCTTCATCGGTTAGTACACTGCTTATCTGCCCTTCGATGATAGACTCGACCTGGTCTTGAAGGCTGTGCATCTGGTTTGTAAGTTGGGCCTCCTGTGCTTCCAAAGATTCTATGTCGGCCTGTGAGCTGTTACCTTCTGTTTTGTCACGGTTGATGGTATCCTGAAGTGAGCTGGCATTCTGTGCCAGGGACAGATAAGTCTCCACCTGCTTCACGTTCTCTTGCTCCGACAGCTTTTTGGGAATTAAGAGCTGCTCCAGGCTGTAGCCCCACTTATCGAAGAAATTGCCTAACTCCCATTCGGGGATACTGAAAGCGTAGGGCCCGGCGATTTTGTCCCAGACAGTCAGCTTTGGCGCCTGGTCCGAGGGAGGCAGGATGCAGAAGCACAGTACCAGTATCAAATCAATTAGAAGACCGAGCGTGTACCTGTTCATATCGCAGTCATGATGAAGGAATGTCTGCATTCAGCATAGCACAGAGCCCCTATAAATGTCACAAATTTTCAACTTTCTGGCGCCTGATTTAATGACTTTTTTATTGCGGTGCGCTAGCATGGAGCCGTCAGTTGAACAACTCCTTACAGGAGGCAAGAAATGACCAGGGAGCGTCTTATCGTTATCGGAGGTAATGGGGCGGGGATGAGCGCCGCCAGCAGGGCCCGAAAGCTTAAGCCCGACATGGAGATACTGGCCTTTGAAAAAAGCGGGTATATATCCTACGCGGGCTGAGGGATGCCTTACCTGAGTTCAGGTAAAGTGAAATCGGCGGAGAGCCTTGTGGTCTATGATGCAAAATTCTTTAAAGAAAAAAGGAATATAGACGTATTTCTGTATCACGAGGCCACGCGAATATTACTCCAGCGGAAAGCCGTGATGATAAGGAATACAGCGACAGGCGAGGGAAAAGAGTATTCATACGACAAGTTGTTGATTGCCAGCGGAGCCAGGGCGTTTGTTCCGCCCATAAAAGGTCTGGATAGAAAGGGGGTTTTCACACTGCGTCCTCTGGAGGATGGCATAGCCATAAAAGAGTACATCGGCAGCAACTCGCCGAAGAATGGCCTCCTCATCGGCGCGGGTTACATCGGCATGGAGATGGCGGAGTCCTTCACTGAAGCGGGCATGAAGGTGACGGTCGTGGAGAAGATGCCGAGTATTGTGGGGACGATGGACGACGAAATCACTGAAATTATTGAGAAAGAGCTGAACAGCAAGGGCGTAAAGCTGCTCAAGTCCAAAGCGGTGGCGGAGTTTGCCGGTGAAGACTCTCGCTTGAACAGGGCGATCCTGGACGGCGGAGAGATGATTGATGCCGATATCGCAGTTGTGGGCGCAGGGCTGAGGCCCAACTCGGAGATCGCCAGGGAAGCAGGCATTGAGCTGGGAAAGACTGGCGCCATAAAAGTCAACCAGCGGATGGAGACCAATATCCCCGATATTTATGCTGCAGGCGACTGCGCTGAGTCATATCATCTTGTCCTGGGCCGAAACGTATATATCCCGCTGGCCACCACGGCGAACAAACAGGGCAGGGTTGCCGGAGAAAATATTGCAGGTGGGGAAGTCTCATTTCCCGGCATTGTGGGCACAGCCATTTTCAAGGTCTTCGACCTCGAGGTAGGCAGGACAGGCATCACCGAGAAGGAAGCCAAAGTCGAGGGCATCGACTATGTATCCAACGTTATTGAACATGGTTCGAGGGCGCCTTATTACCCCGGGGTTAGTCCGATAAGGATCAAGCTGCTTGCTGACAAGAAGACGGGCAGGCTTCTGGGAGCCCAGATGGTGGGCAGAGAAGGAGTCTCCAAACGCATAGATGTTTTTGCCACTGCGCTTACGGTCAAGATGACTGCTCACGATATGAGAAACCTTGACCTGGGATATGCCCCTCCCTTCTCGCCGCCTTACGACCCGATACTCATTGCGGCAGACGAACTCCACAAGAAGCTGCAGGGTAAAGGGTAGTATTCTTGAGAAGCTCAGTGCTACTCTTGTTTGACTATGGCCAAGATTGAGGCTATACTTTCTTTCACTTTAGGTTAAAAGGTTAATAGGAAGTTGTTCGCTTGATAACGTCTTTTTTTTGTATTGCACTTGCCTATCTACTCGGATCTATTCCATCTGCCTGTATCATCGGATATCTGGCTGGACATCAAGATATGAGGAGCGAGCCAGACGGGCGAATAAGTGCGGCCGCTGTGTTTCGAAGAATCGGCCTGTTCCCCTTTTTATGTGTGGTACTTATGGATATTAGCCTAGTGATTTCAGCTGTTATCATTGCCAAAGTTCTAACCCAGACACCCGATATTATGATGCTGGCAGGCTTGGCAGCTGTAGCAGGGCATAATTGGTCTATTTTCCTGGGACTCAGGGGGGGTCTGGGGGCAACCGCAATGTTCGGTGCTCTGGTTGCGGTCATACCATTGGAGGTCAGTTACGGGTTATTAGGCGGCGGGATTATCTGGCTCTTGACCGGTAGACCAAGCGTAGGTACTGCTGTGGGGATTCTGATTACTTCCGGCATCGCACTTCTCCAAGTAGGCATGGGAGCGCTGGCTATTTACCCTTTGATTCTATTTTCATTAATGCTTCTGAAGCAGTTTCAAGTAGCGAGGGTGACCAGAACAATACACTAGGCAAACCAAGTAGCGACCCGGGCTATGCACGGCCCTTCGCGCCCCCTTACGACCCGGTTCTTATCGCGGCAGACGAACTACACAAGAAGCTCAGTGGTAAGGTGACACAGAGGGCACAGCCCACTGGCCCCCGCGGAAAACGTTCCTGGTATGGCATAGGGCAGACCCGTATGTCTGCCCGAGAATTTGGGGCACAAAATTTTGTGCCC
This sequence comes from Chloroflexota bacterium, assembly GCA_021787935.1. Lineage (GTDB taxonomy): Bacteria > Chloroflexota > Dehalococcoidia > SZUA-161 > SZUA-161 > JACWAE01. The sequence goes on from JAJYLC010000013.1 coordinate 25,743, forward strand.
CACTATTTGAACCCAAGTGAACATCATTACTATTATGTCGCACTTCTGAGCCTTTCAACCTGCGCCTTCGATTTGGCTCACCTTCAGGCTTCGCAAATGGCGCATGAAACGGCGGGTGCGCTTGTCCTGGCCCAGGAAAACGTCGGCGGCAAGCAGGGCGAAGCGCAACTCGGTGTAGGTGACATCAGTAATCGGTACGTTCATGCCCAGCACCGCTGCCACGGCTATGAAGCTGGCATTGAGCATGGCACGAGCCGGCATGCCGAAGCTGATGTTGCTGGCGCCGCCGGTGATGCTGTGACCAGGGAACTCTTGACGCAGCATCCGGATTGTCTCCAGGGTGACACGCGCTGCTTGGTCATCTGCGCCCACCGACATGACTATGGGGTCGAAGACTACATCCTCACTTTTCACCCTGGCCCGCACGGCTGCATCGAGTATTTGGTAAGCGACTTTCACCCGCTCCCCGGCTGAGCCGGGAATACCTCCCGTACCTATACACAGCGCAATTACGGGCAGGCCGCGCTCCGCGACTATGGGGAGGATGCTCTCTAGCACTGCCTTTTCCCCGCTGATGGAGTTGACCAGTGGTCGTCCAGGGGACACGGCTAACGCAGCTTCCAGTGCTGCGGGCAGACGCGTGTCGATGCAGAGGGGCACTGGCACGGCCCCGGCAACGGCCTGCACCACCTCGGGCAGGACGGCTGCTTCGTCGATACCTGTGCCGCCAGCGTTAACGTCTATGATGTCGGCGCCCGCCTCGACCTGTCGCTGTGCTTCGGATGCGACATAGGCCCAGTCGCGGCTGTCCATCGCCTGCTGCAGCCTCTTCCTGCCGCTGGGGTTGATGCGCTCGCCTATGGTTCTTATCTGGCTCGCCGGGTCAAGGTTCAGCGGCTCGCCCTTGCCTTTAAGTAAGACGGTCATTCGGATATCCTTTCGGTTAATTAGAGAAGGTTGCGCCCTCTTCATTTCAGAACACACGCTTTCTTGCCAGAAAAAGCCTGTTCCCTGAACTTCCCATCAGTAGTAACCTGCTATTATTTCTTTTCTCTGGCCTTGAATATGACGTCGGCTTCCGGTTGAGACTTCAGCCAATCGTCGAACGGCGTGAATTTGTGCGGCTCGACGGTTATCGCCGACAGGTCTTTGGCGATGGGGTAATGCCCCAGCTTATGCACTGCCTGAAGCGCCGTGTGGACGTTGACCGGAGGCGTGTCTGCCGGGACGTTGCCGATGAAGAACAGCAGCCCGCCATCGCGTCCCATAATGTTTATCCACTCGCGTATCTTATCGACAATCTGCTGGGGCGAGCTATCGCGCACGAAGCGCCCGTTCAGCGAGGCATATATGGGCAGTTTCCGTCCCCGTTTTTTGTTCTTTACCGCAAATTCCTGCACCCACCTCATATCCCAGTCCTGTGTCCGGCCCATAACGGTCATGGTCAAATCCATAGGCATCAGCTTGAGCGCCACAGTCAGGCACTTGAACATAATCTCTTTGTTGAACTTGGCGGGGTCTTCTTCGCAGTAATCCGCAGCGGCCGCGCCTGCCGAGACTCTCATCTTTAGCTCTTTCTTCCCCCGCTCCTTCAATCGCAAGGCAGAAGGCACGACCCACTCATCGGTCATTTCGGGGGTCAGATTGGGGAAAGCAGCCCAGGCATCGGCGCCGATGGACTGTTTCACGCCTGCCTTGGCCTGTGCTTTGAGATAGGGGAAGATAGCCTTGTTCTCGGCGTAGTCGAACAGCTCTTTGGCAAATGCCGGGTCTTTGCGCAGCGCGCGCACCGCCTTGGGATAGCCTGTTGCCCCGCAAATGAAGCTGAAGGGAGAGCAGAAGAGGCCGTTGGCGAAAACGCCCAGGCCCATTTCCGAGCTGAGGCGGGCAATCTCTACCCCTACGGGAATACGCCCTTTGTTAGGATCAAGCTCTCCCAGCCTGTCAAGGTCGGCACGTTCCTTGATGAGCGGCTGGTTAGTATCCACCGTGGGCATACCGTAGTCACTGTAGACCATCTTCGCTCCCAGGGCTTCGAGCTCGAAGTTATAGTTGTCTGCGGTAATCATCGGGGCATCGAAGTCGTACCAGCGTTCTACAGCTAGCTCGGTGCTTACCAGCAACGCTGCGTCGTAGTAATATTTACGCGCCGGCACCTTAGCCACAGTCATAGCGTGGTCATGGATTTGTGGTGCCAGAAAGGGGATGATATCGCCGCGTTTGCCCATCAAAGTGGCGAACACCCGCGCACCGGGGCTCAGCTTGCCCACGGGCAGGATGTTTCCGTAGATCAGTCCGCGAAGTATTTCAAACATGGGATTAGCCATCGTTCACTCCTCCTACAACTTAAGCGCTTTCTGCACAGCATCCAGGGCATCTCTACCCCAGGCATCTGCACCGACCTGGTTGGCAAACTCCTGGCTGGTAGGCACGCCGCCCACCATGACCTTCAGGTTCTGGCGAAGTCCCAGTTTCTCCAGCTCGGCGATGATTCCTTTCATCTCCAACATGGTGGTGGTCATGTAGGCACCCAGGCCGATGATATCCGGCTTCTGCTGCCTCACAGTGTCGATGAACTTCTGCAACGGCACATCTATGCCCAGGTCGATGACTTCGAAACCGGCTGAAGTCAGCATGGCGATGACCAGGCTTTTGCCCAAGTCGTGAACGTCGCCCTGGACGACTCCCATCACTACTTTCTTGCCTTTTCGGGCGCCTTCCTTCCCTTCCAGGCGCGGCTTGAGGATAGCCATCGCTGCCTTGAAGGCGTCGGCTGCCATGATTACGTCAGGCAGGAAATATTCATTGGCCTTCCAGAGCTCGCCCGCTTTGCTGATGCCTGCCACTATTCCCTTCTGCATGACCTCTATTGGAGGCAGGCCATTTTTCAGCGCCTCCTCGACTCGCTTGATAGCTTCTTCCTCTTCTCCCTCCGTGACTGCTTTGCTGATAGCTTGATAGAGTCCGTCTCCCATGTGATTCCCCCTTTCCCGGCATAATTATACACCTGTAGGTCAGCCCGCTGGCAGCCGCATACCGGCAGCAAGGTACTTTTGGAATCCCGGATAAACAGTCACCTCTAGATATTCTACCTGCTCAGCCAGGGCAGTAGCACGTTGGCGTGCCTCCGTTGAAGCCAGCATCATACGCGCTCCCGCCCCGGCGGCGTTCCCGATGGCGCGAATACGGTTCAGGGGCACGCGCGGCAGTAAACCGATGCGGATAGCATTCCGCGGATCGAGATACGAGCCGAAGGCACCGGCGATATTTATATCGTCGATGTCCTGCGCCTTAACGTTTAAGTGATTCATCAGTATATCTATGCCGGCGCGGATGGCCCCCTTTGCCAGCAGTATCTGGTCGATATCCTGCTGGGTAATGGTGACATCGCGCAGCCCCTCACTGCCTGCCGCCAGCAGGAATTCCGGCAATCCATCGTGCTGCAGGCGTACGCCGGGGCGTCCCTTAATTACCCGGCCGCGCTCGTTAATAATTTCGGCAGCCCGCATCTCCGCTATTGAGTCGAGAACTCCCGAACCGCAGATACCGCTGGCAGGGCCGCCCCCGATTATATCTAATTTTACCACGCCCTCGGCTGTGATAGTCACCCTTTGAATAGCCCCGGGCGCAGCCCGCATGCCGTGGGAGATATGGGCTCCTTCGAATGCCGGGCCGGACGCCGTGGAACAGGAGACGATTCTGCGTCCCACCTGGAGGGCGATCTCGGTGTTGGTCCCGATATCTATAGCAAGCCTTGTCCTATTGTCCTCGCCGAAACCAGCGGCCAGCAGGACAGCTACATGGTCTGAGCCCACAAACCCGGCAATGGGCGGAGGCAGATAAGCGTGAGCTCCTGGGGCTGCATTCAAGCCAAGCGTGGCAGCATCGACCTCCAACGGCGAGCTGGTCGCGGACACGAACGGTGATAGAGCTAAGGGACGCACCGGCAGGTTCAGCAGCAGGTGATGCATGGCTGTATTGCCTACCAGGCACAAGTCCAGCAAATGCCTTGTTTCGAGCTTGAGAGTGGCGCACAGCTCACGGGCGACGTCGTTGACTGCCTTAACCACCACCTCCTGCATGCGGAGAGCGTTGGCCGGGTCGGCCATGGCTGCCGCCAGGCGGGCCATCACGTCCTCGCCGTAAGCTATTTGCGGGTTCATCGCACCCTGGGCAGCCAGCACTTTCCCTGTTGCCAGGTCTACGAGATAGCAGGCTAGTTTGGTGGTGCCCACGTCCACGGCCAGTCCGACAGGCGTAAGCACCGCTCCCGGATAGGCGTCGATGATTTCCTCGCCGCGCAGCCCCACACCGATGTTCCAGTCTCCTTCCCGGAGCGCTTCCCGCAGTGAGCTGAGCGCCGGCAAATCTGCCCGGGCGTTAGCGATGCCGTGCTGTTGCTGCAATGCTTCGGCGACCCGCTGCAGGTCGGCACGCTGGTCGGTGAGGGATGCTGGCGGGACGGACAGCGAGAATGTTCGTATTGAAGTTTTGGGTTTAATAGTTACAGCCAGGCTTTCGAGCTGCAGGACGGGAGCTTCAACCGTTGAAATGGCCGGGACATAGACGGAGACTTTGCCTGAGACAACCGTCCGGCAGGCCAGGCGCCAGCTTTCGGCAAGCTGGTCAGCGGAGAGGAGTTCATTTTCGGCTTCGCTGATTGAGGATACTTTGCCGCCCTGCACGCGCACCACACACTTGCCGCAGGTACCCTGGCCGCCGCACTCTGACCGTATGCTTACCCCGGCTCGCCGCGCTGCATCGAAAATAGTAATCGGCTCTTCGCAAACCAGCCGGATGCCGCTGGGCTCGAATTCAACGGTGAATATAGCAGCACCTCTTTGGAGACAAGGACTATTTGCGCTATTCTACAGCGATACGTATACAATCACAAGAAGACCAGCGCCAGCACGTTGTCTATTCGATCTGAGCCCATAGAAGGCCGTTTATGGTTCGACAGGCTCACCAAGAGTAAGGGAGATCTAATTCCACCTACCTGTATAAGAAAGGGGGAATTTTGTAAGTAGATTTCCCAGTCTGATACTGGGCACGAAATCCACCTGCCACCTGAGCCGTCGTGGGTCATGCGCTCTATTTCCCACTTTCTTACGACCAGATCCTCATCGTGGTTGATGAGATTTGGAAAAGGACGGTGGGGAGGAGGTGAGAAGTTGGAAATGGCCCAGTAGCTCCCCCTCGGAGTAACTGCAATATAACTCTCGAAAATTTTATGCGACTTTCTGCAGAATCAATGAACTTATCGTGGCCATTTTCATCCTCACAATTTTCTCGTTATAATATGAACGTCGATGCAAAATATCGCGATTCCCTTGCTGGACAATGTGTGCAGCGACTAAGAAAAAGGATAAAATTCATGCCAACCCATGAAGAAAGAACTTGGTTGATGGGCCTCTTCTCGCCTCCGCCAGACGGGACGCCTGAACGAGAATCATTTAACCAGTGGAAAGCTAAGATGGATAAGGATCCATCTTTCCAAGCGGAATTAAAAAGAATGTTCAGAACGGCGGTGGCAATTATATCTGCCCAAAATGATAATGGGGCTGGTTTACCACTCGACTCACAAATCCGAGAGTTCGCGCTTGAGTATAATGGAAGGAGTTTCCAATATGGGCGACAATCACTGCCCTCGTCTTTTAATGTTGTTGAGGCTTTCCTTGAATACGACCATCGATATGCATTATTCAGAATAAGAGAGGAAAAGGATCATCTATGCTCATTTCCAGAATTTCTTGAATACGTAACATCGGCGGATTGCGATAATAATGTTAAATCTATAGTCAATCATACACAAGACGGTGTGATTTATTCTTATAATTTTACAAATAGACTTGGGGAGTTCACTTTTAATGATAACGAAGGAAAAGAGTATGGGCTTAGTGGTTTCAGTATAATTCGGCATGAAAATGAGCTTAACATTATGGCCGTCGTTGGTGAATTGACGAATTTGGAGCAGGAAACTCAAAAGATTAAGGAAATGGCTTCGATGGGCGGCACGTTTTTTCGGGGCAGGGAACAGCTTCGTCCTGCCAAGGATAAGAAGCCTAGAGCAGAACCAGTTCCATGGAACGGAAATTTCTGGAGGCTTCTGGTTTTAGCTCGCTTAGACTTGGATCGAATTACCTATGACGCAAGGTATCTTCTTCAGGATTGTGGCGATAGATATATAGTGGAATCTGATGATTTATCACTTCTCGTTGATGAACGCGGTCAGATAATAGAGAACTTTGAAGAAGTCTTAAAGCAAAGCGCTTCGAAGATCGAGTCCCATAGGGCCATTTTTGAAGTCTGTAGCACTATGCTTTTGCTTCCTCAATACTTTTTCCATTATGCTGATCTAGTTGTTTGCGAACATCATCCAACAAAACTGCTGAGCAGGCGGGAAACTAAAACCTCTCGGAAGGCTAATAGATTGCTAAGTGCGAGGGAAAGAATTAAGTACCGCGTAGTCTCTGTTTTAAACAGAAGTATCACAAGGACTCCTGAATATACAACATACAAAGCGCCTAACGTGAAATTAGAAGTATCTGGTTTCTGGCAACCACTACCATCAGACCACATGGGTACTGATAAGCAAGGCAGACCCATACATGGAAAGACATGGGTAGAGAAGACTTTGACCTGGGTAGATTCTGGTGAATACGAAAGTAGTATTCAGGTCGCTAATCACAATACTGGGAGAAACGTAAATTCAACAATTAAAAGGCCACAAGTAAACTCGCCTAACTTCGGCTACATATATGTGATGCGCTCGGCTGCCCATGAACGGGATATATTCAAAATCGGACGGACCGTTAGGGCTCCCGATACTCGTGCTGATGAACTTTCGAGGGAGACGGGTACTCCCGATAAATTCCTGGTGGTGGAGGATTTTGCGGTGTCGGACTGTGTAGTAGCTGAATCTATGATACATGAACGTCTCGCTCAATTCCGTATTAACCCTGACAGGGAATTCTTCAAAGCTCCGTATAAGGTTATACGGCAAGTTGTTGACCAAGTAATACGAGAGGTTGACCAAGTGTATTAAATTCTTAAGGGGTAGCCCAATTTCGTCCAACTTCTTAGACAATGAACGATTGGCGATGGAGATCTCGAACCCCTGCTTAGCTACATGAAAGACGAGTTCACTCTGTTTGACATCCGACCTGTTGTGTGGTTAACTTGGATTGCGGAGAGTCGGACCTCTGAGGTCTTTGCGCTCTCTGCGGTTTTACACTATGAACATAGGCGCGTTGAGGGTCAGGCTGCGCATCCCTGAGAACCATTCCCTGAAGGGCAAGAGGAGGGTGCTCAGGTCGGTCACTTCTCAGGTGAAAAATAAGTTCAATGTCTCAATAGCCGAGATCGAGGACCAGGACATGTGGCAGGTGGCTACCCTGGGCATTACCTGCGTCAGCAACGACAGCCGCCATGTGAACGAGACGCTGTCCCACGTCATGAACTTCATTGAGACCATCAGGGGAGATGCCGAGGTACTGGACTACGAAATCGAGCTACTGCACGCTCTCTAGCAGCCCGGGGAAGCGATGAAAATCTCAACCTTTCTTCCCCGCCTTAAGAAGCTTCCCGCTTACAGAGACCAGATCGTACATATCGAGCATATCGCGCCCCGCGAGGCTTGTTTTGGCGAACTGGACAATCCCCTGCACCCGGTGCTGCAAGCATCATTAGAAGCTAATCACCTGTTCCCGCTCTACAGCCACCAGGCTAAGGCGGTCAACCTCGTCCGTGCGGGCAAGAACGTGGTGGTAGTCACGCCCACGGCCAGTGGCAAGACTCTCTGCTATAACATACCCGTCCTCGATACTATCCTGACCCAGAAGGGAAGCCGCGCCCTTTACCTCTTTCCCACCAAGGCGCTGGCCCAGGACCAGTTGCGCAGTCTCAGGGAACTGACCATCGACCAGAAGATTAAGCTGACCTATGATACCTTCGACGGCGATACGCCTCAGCACGAGCGAGGCGCTATCAAGAGGTCGTCGGAGATCGTGCTTTCCAACCCCGACATGGTGCACGTCGGTATTCTACCCAACCACAGCTCCTGGAAAGAATTTCTCTCGCGCCTGAGATATGTCGTGATCGATGAGGCGCATGTCTACCGCGGCATTTTCGGCTCCCACGTAGCGGACGTGGTGCGCCGGCTCAAGCGGGTCTGCGCCTACTACGGCTCCAGCCCGCAGTTTATCCTCTGCACCGCTACCATCGCTAACCCGCAGGAGCATGTGGAGAGGCTGACCGGCCTGCCCTTTGAGGTGGTCGCCGGGGACGGCTCTCCGCACGGAGGCAAGGAGTTCGTCTTCTGGAATCCGCCGCTCATCGACGAGGCTAAGTCGGCGCGGCGCAGCGCTAACAGCGAGGCTACGCTGCTTATTACCGAGCTTATGCAAAAAAATATCCGCAGCCTCGCCTTTACTCGCAGCCGCCGCCTCACCGAGCTTATCTATATGTATGTGCGAGACCAGCTTAAGAAGGATGCTCCAGCGCTCGCTGATAAGGTGAAGCCCTATCGAGCCGGCTACATGCCCGAGGACAGGCGACAGATTGAGCGCGAGCTTTTCGATGGGGAGCTGCTGGCTGCGGTAGCGACCACGGCGCTGGAGTTGGGGGTGGACATCGGTGACCTCGATGCGACTGTGCTCACAGGCTACCCCGGCAGCATCGCCAGCACCTGGCAGCAGGCGGGGAGGAGCGGGCGGGGCAAAGAGGACTCGCTGAGCATGCTCATCGGCCTGGACAATCCTCTCGACCAGTACCTCATGCGCCACCCGGAGTTCTTCTTCGGCAAGAGCCATGAGAATGCACTGATAAATCCCGATAACCCGCATATCCTCAAGCCGCACGTGCTCTGCGCGGCCTGGGAGATGCCTCTTGCTGATGGTGAGTCTAAGCTGTTCGGGGACAACTTCAGCCAGGCTGTGAACGAGCTGGAAAGACAAGGACTGCTGCGCAAGCGCAGGCAGCGCTGGTATCCTGCGCCGAGCGTGACCTATCCCGCCGAGGAGATAAATATCCGCTCCACATCCTCGCACAACTATAACCTGGTGGATGCCACCAGCGGTGTCCTCCTGGAGACCATCGAGGAGGCTAACGCCTTCTTCCAGGTGCATCCCGGGGCTATCTATCTGCATCAGGGCGAGTCTTATCTCGTCATCAAGCTGGACCTGGTGACACGCACCGCCTTCGCAGTGCCCACAAATGAGCCCTACTATACCCAGACCAAAGAATTAGAGGATATCACTATAGTCAAGACCAAGCTCAGGAAGACTGTCGGCGGCCTGGGCGTTTATCTGGGAGACGTGGAGGTCACTAACACTGTGATCGGCTTCAAGAAGAAGCGCATCTTCACCGAGGAGGTTCTGGGCGAGGAACCTCTCGACCTGCCGCCGCACACCTTTCCCACGGTATCGCTGTGGTTCGACATACCGCCGCAAGCCATAGACAGAATAGCAAAAGGGGGATTGGACTTCGCCGGAGGTTTGCACGCCACAGAGCATGCCGCCATAGGGCTGCTGCCCCTGTTTGCGCTCTGCGATAGAAACGACATCGGAGGTGTCTCCACACCCTGGCACCCGGACACAGGACAGCCGCAGATATTTATCCATGATGCTTACCCTGGAGGCATCGGCATCGCCGAGAAAGGGTTCGATATCATAATGGACCTATGGGAGGCGACCCTGAAGGCGATAATTGAGTGCCCCTGCGAGAGCGGCTGCCCTGCCTGCATCCAGTCGCCCAAGTGCGGCAACAACAACGAGCCCCTGGACAAGAAAGCAGCCAGGGTTATACTGGAAGAGCTATTGGGGAAATCGTAGGCAATTCGTCGCCAAATGTAGGGGCGCATGGCATGCGCCCTGGGCGAGGGCACCTCGCCCCTACGGAATGTTCATTTGTGAAAGACCCCTCGCAATGACATAATTAGATTCAATATGTCCACCAAATATTACATCGGCACCAGCGGCTGGCACTACGAACACTGGAAAGGGCGGTTCTATCCCACCGGCCTGCCCAAATCGAAGTGGCTGGAGTTCTATGCCCGCAGCTTCAGCACGGTTGAGCTTAACAACAGCTTCTATCACCTGCCTTCGGAAAAGGTGTTCGCTAACTGGCGCGACTCCTCGCCGCAGGGCTTCGTCTATGCGGTGAAGGTGAGCCGCTTTATCACGCATATCAAGAAGCTGAGGAACGTGGAGGAAGCGCTGGAGAAGTTTCTGGAGAGGGCGAAGCTGCTCGGCGAGAAGCTGGGGCCGCTGCTATATCAGCTTCCTCCCAATATGCACCGCAACGACTCTGTGCTGGAGGCATTTCTGAAGATGCTGCCTAGTGAGTTAAGCCACGTTTTCGAGTTCCGTCACGAGTCCTGGCTGGACAAAGGGGTGTTCGACCTGCTGCGGCGCTACAATGGGGGTTTCTGCATCTACGACATGCCTGACTTTACTACGCCTCTGGAGGCCACTGCTGATTTCGTCTACGTCCGCTTCCACGGCAGCGCCTGGCTTTACGGCGGCTCTTACTCAGATGAGGAACTGGACGAGTGGGCCAAGGATATCTCAAAGCTGGCGCGGGGCAAAAAAGCTGTCTATGTTTATTTCAACAATGATGCCGAGGCCTTCGCGGTGCAGAACGCTCTGACGCTAGGGCAAAAACTGAAGGTAACATGAGGTAGGGAAATCTATTTCAAACAGTCACCATTTGAACAGAGAACAAATCGCGTTTGCTTTCTTCGTTGGTTTTGTTATTGGTCATCGCGGGGATTTCATCCCAAGTCCGCCCTTCAAGTAATCGTCCAGCCTTCTTTTTGTTTACACCTCCCCACTGCTTAAAGAAGAAAGGCACTTTCGCTCTTTGACACTGATTGCGAATGTCGGTCACCCATGGTGCTTGCATTACTCTCGCTCTCGGACCGGATTCACCTCCTACGATTACCCAGTCTATTTCTTCTAAGGCGAGACCGGGTATTGGCCCAAGTAATGGCTCAAGCGAGAGGAACTTTATGCTTGCTCCAGTTTTTCGAAGGTGCTCGATTCTGTAACTATAGTTCTGATTTTCAACGCTTACACCAACCCAGATGTGCGGCATCCATTGTAGATGGGGACTCAAGTCGAGCAACCTTTTAGATCTCTTGGTTAGGATCTGAAAGCGATGCCAGTTGGCACGTTGCATAGTATCGAATACGCGAAAGATAAATTCATCTGGCACATCATCGTGGAACAAATCGCTCATTGAATCAACAAAAATGGTCAATGGCTTTCTCCAGTAAAGCGGAAGTTCGATTAGATTTTCATGCAGTGCAAGTCGGAAACCGTTAACGTAATTGGGATGCCCTATTCCTTGTAGCCGTAAGGCCATGCGCTCAGCGTAGCAATTATTGCATCCTGGACTGATTTTGGTGCAGCCTGTTACCGCGTTCCAAGTTGCATCGGTCCACTCTATATTTGAAGCTAATGCCATTTATGTGCCTCTAGTTTGCGATATTTGTCAAAAATGTCCATTACTATATTATGAGCTAATTCTTGCTGGGAAGCAAAGAAAAGATAGTATACGATAGCGCCTTTTGAATTCCTCATGGGCAATGGTTTTGAAACATGCTTGAATTTCGCCACCTCTTGAAGACGTTCCTTAAAGGCTAAAGCTATAGTCTCGTTAGACTCTTTTATTTCCCAGCCAAAGAAATTGCCCTGAGTATTGTAAGCGATTTGTCTCCAAGATTCGTCACCCCAGTACGCATTCATT
>JAJYLC010000014.1 GCA_021787935.1 Chloroflexota bacterium
TCCTGAGCCCAGGGCGTGCTGCTCTCGGTGCCCAGGTCATCCAAAATGAGCAGCGGGCTGGTCTTCACCTTCTCAAAGACCTCGTCGTAAGTCACCTTGCTTTCTGGGCTGAAGGTAGAGCGTAGGTGGTCGAGCAGGTCCGGCACCACAGCGAAGAATACAGACCTCCCGGCCCTCAATTGATGGTTTGCGATGGCTGCTGCTAGGTGTGTCTTGCCGCAGCCGTGCACACCTAGGAACACTAGCCAGTCCTTGGGGGACTCGGCGAACTGGCGGGCTTCCCTTAAAGCCATTTGCAGGCTCTCTCTCCCCTTCTCGTCGGCGTTCATCCCGCGGGCATCGAAAGCCTCGAAGGTCTTATCGGCCAGAAATTCCAGAGCCAGCCCGCCTATCTGCTGGAAGAGCGGCACTTGAGGTCTCTCCAGCTCGCATTGCCGGGCTATGGCAGGGTTCTGTAATCTGGCCGCCAGCCTTTCGTCCAACTGCTTCAGGCTGTTGACAGTGACTACCGTGGGCAGCTCAGCGTTGAACCGGTGGTTCAATATCTGAAACAGCTTCTCCTCTGCCCAGGGTGTGCCGCTGTGCGTCCCTAAATCATCCAGCACCAGAAGCGGGGCGTTGCGCACCCGCTCGAAGAGCTCATCGTAAGCAACGTCACTGTTGGGGCTGAATGTAGTGCGCAAGTGGTCGAGAAGGTCGGGGACAATCACAAAGAATACAGGTTGTCCCTCTTTGAGGCGGTAGTTGGCTATAGCTGCGGCCAGGTGAGTTTTGCCGCAGCCGCTGGGGCCGCTCAAGACCAACCAGCCCTTAGGGTTTGCAGCGAAAGCCTTGGCTATCTGACAGCATTGAGCAAACCTCTCCTGATTCTGAGGGTCGCTGCTGCGGCCCCGGGGCAGCAGATTGTCGAAGGTGAGGCGGGTCAAAGGCCCCAGGTTGCTGTAGCGCTCCAGGCGGGTGAGGCGTTCCTGCTCGAATTCCTTCGCCGTACACTGGCAGGGCACTACTTTGCCGAAGTCAGGGTGTCCGAAGGGTACGTCATGGCGCAGCCAGCCCTTCCCTTTGCAAAGAGGGCACTCATTCTCGCTGGTTTCTGCGATATCCTTATCTCTTGAGGAGGTGGCCATATCGTTTGCGGTACTCTTCGGGGCTGGAGTCCGCTTTAGAATATCGCCCAGGCTCTCCATCATGTTTACCCTCCGCTGCCCATCTCTCCAGGATGCGAGAGATGTACCGCCAGCTACGCTTGTTGAGGTCAACCGCTTCCTTAAAGGCATCTTGAATCCAGGAAGCGGGGTATTGCTTCTCCGCGTCTTTCAGCTCCTCGGCAATGATAGGCGTAACCATGCCGATGTTCTTTTCATAAAGGGTGAAAATATTGGTCTGCTCCTGGCTCACCGGGCAAGGCTCTCCCTTGGCTAAATTACCCAATTTCAGCTCACCGCTATTTATCTTTTCCACAGCTTTTCGCCCTGCGTCATCATTGACGAAGTAAAGCTCATGTTCTTCACCGTTGCGCTCCAGTTTCGAGCAGAGCAGTGTGCCGCGGCTCACCGCCCGGTTCAAGGCTTGACGCAAAACTTCAGGCGTGGAGCCCTGGCCTTCTATCCCTTTGATTAATACCGGGTCGACAGCTAGCTCGCTGTAGGTCACGAAGCGAGGATAGCCCCTCTTTTGATATAGAGCCCAGAAAATATGTAAGGTAACCTTTATCTCGGCAAGGTCGTCTATCTGGGGCAATACCTCACTGAAAAATATATTAGGTATGGGGGTAAATCTGGACTTAAGGGGGAAGCCGTCGAACACTTTCATAGCAGGCTCGGCTTCTTGCTGTCGAATTTCTCCAGGTTCTCGAACCTGGCTATCCGGTCCCGGAAAAAGAGGTTTGCCCGGCCCTGGGGGCCGTTACGGTGCTTGGCGACTATGATTTCTGAGATGCCCTTGGGATAAGGCTGGTCGGGGAATCGCTTTTCCCATTCATCTTGTTTGTAGTATACGTCCTCGCGATAGATGAACAGCACCACGTCGGCGTCCTGCTCTATGGAACCGCTTTCTCTGAGGTCCGAGAGCATCGGGGTATGAGGAGTGCGCGTCTCCACGGCGCGGCTTAGCTGGGAGACGGCCAGTACCGGTACATCGAGCTCGCGGGCCAACTCTTTTACGGAATGTGAAATATCGCTCATCTCCTGCACCCGGTTGTCGGTGAATCTGCTGGAGCGCATCAGTTGCAGGTAATCCACTATGACGAGGTCGACCTTACTCTCGGTGTGGAGGCGGCGCGCCTTGCTGCGCATATCGGAGTCCCTGAGAAAAGGAGAATCATCTACGTAGATAGGCGCTTCGGAAAGGCGGCCCATAGCGTCTATAACATCCTCTCGCTGGCGCGGGTTCATCTGGTCAAGCCTCACGCTCTGGCTGTCAACTCCCGATTCGCTGGAGAGGAAGCGGTAAGCAAGCTCCATCTTGGACATCTCCAGGCTGAACAGTGCCACGTGGGCGCCGTGTTTCACCGCAGCGTGGTGGGCTATGTTCAGAGCCAGGCTGGTCTTGCCTACGCCCGGCCTGGCTGCCAGCACAATCATATCCGAGCGCTGCAGCCCGCCCAGGATTTTATCCAGGTCGGTAAAACCGGTAGGCACGTGGGGTAAGAAACCCTCCTGCTGCGGGCCCAGACTGCTCTCCTCGAAGTAGCGGTCGAGCACTTTGCTGATATGGACGAAGCCGCGCTGGCTCTGGCCCTGTCTCAGATTGAACAGAATGCTCTCGGCCTTGCCCAGTGCCTCATCGACGTCTGGGGGCGCCTCGTATCCTATGGCGGCTATCCTGTTAGAAGCTGAGATCAGCTGTCTCATCATAGAGAGCCGGTGCACAATGTTGGCGTAGTACTCGGCATGAACCGATGTGGGGACCTGGTAGACCAGATGGCTCAGGTAAGCGGCACCGCCGGTGGCCTCCAGCTTCTGCCGCCGCGCCAGCTCATCCGCCAAAGTGATCTGGTTTATTGGCTCACGCCGCTCGTAAAGTGCAATGCAGCTTTCATAAGTCCAGCGGTTCTTCTCCCTATAGAAGTCCTCCAGCTTAAGCAAGGTAACTATTTTGAAAATTGCCTCAGGGTCTATGAGAAGCGAACCCAGCACTGCCTCTTCGGCATCGAGGTCATGAGGAGGCATTTTGATATTTGACTGGGTCTCACTGTTATCTGTAGGCATGGCTACTCATCTTCATTCTCGTTTGGGGCAATTCTTGAATTGCCGCTACAACTGCTAAGCAGCTTCTTCCTTCTTTTCCTGCTTTTTCGCTGTCTTTTTCTCCTGTTTCTTCTCAGGCTTTATCTCTGGCTCTGCCTCTTGCTCCACAACTACATTCATGATAGCGGTCACGTCTTTGGTTAATTTGACGGATACCTGATGGCTGCCCAGCTCACGGATTGGCTCTGCAAGCTCTATCTTGCGCTTGTCTATATCCCGCTTAGTGAGCTTCTTAATCTCTCTGGCTATATCCTGGCTGGTGACAGAGCCATAGAGTTTTTCCTTGGTCCCGGCGCGCATCTTCAGGACTACAGTGGTATCCTGAAGGACCTTGGCGAAGGCCTCGGCATCCTGCTCCAGTCTAGTTTCCTGGCGAGCTAGAGCCTGACGCTGCACTTCCAATCTCTGAAGCTCTGCGGGTGTGGCGATTGCTGCCAGTTTCCTGGGGAGAAGGAAATTCCTGAAGTAGCCATCGGCTACCTCTTTCACGCTGCCTGCCTTGGCCACATTAGGGACATCCTGAAGAAAGACTACTTTCATATTGCCTCCTATTCTACTCCTTGGTCAATCATTGCTGGTCAATATTGTTATCCACGAAGTTATCCATAAGTTATCCACAAGGTATTTTTTTATGTTAATGCTCTTGCCAAACCGTCCTTTTTTGCTAAGTTTTGGCACCTCTTTAAAAATGGATATGAAAAAACTTTCTGAAGCTAATCCTAGCACAAGTGTTCTATTATGTCAAGGGTAGCTCGATTTTCTCTCCCGTTCGCCCTGACCCCTTCGGCTTTGCTCAGGACAGGCCTGTCGAAGGGCCGTTCATGGTTCGACAAGCTCACCACGAACGGCGGCTTCGTTCTCTATAATTTTCGCTCTATATGAATGTTATCATCCACGGTCGCACCACTCCCGGGCGTTCTGGAAAAGCTTCAGCCAGGGAGAAGCCCAGAGTTGGAAATCACCCACTTTGAATTTCCCGCTCTCCTTCCAGTCTTCGGGTATCCAGGGCCACTGCCAGAGTAAAAATGACCTTTCCGGATGCGGCATCATCGCCAGATGGCGCCCATCCGGCGAACAAAATGCGTTAATACCGAAAGGCGAGCTGTTGGGGTTGAAACGGTAGACCTCAGTAGGCTTCCCTCGGTCGTCAACGTAAGCTACGGGTGTCAGTCCTTTCCTTCTCGCTTCAGAGAGGATTTCAGGGTCGGGACAGTGGAGATGTCCTTCGCCGTGGGCGGTCCAGATGCCCAGGATCGAGCCCTCCATACCCTTCAGCATTATCGCGGGGCTCTCTGAGATTCTCACAGTTCCCCAGTGCGACTCGAATCTCCCTGAGATGTTCCTGAGGAACCGTGGCTGCTTTGTCTCGGGAATCCCCTGCCAGGGCACCACGCCGAGCAAAGCCATCAACTGGCAGCCATTGCAGATTCCCAAGGAGAAGGTATCCTGTCTATTGAAGAAGCGCTGGAACATCTTTTGGAGGGTGGAATTCAATCTGATAGTGCCAGCCCAGCCTTTAGCTGCATCTAGAACGTCTGCATAGGCGAAGCCGCCCACGAAGACGATCCCCCTGAACCGGTCAAGAGTGATTTTCTTCTCCAGCAGATCGGTTATGGTAACGTCCCAGGGTTCGAACCCCGCCCAGAAGAAAGCCGAGGTCATCTCGCGGTCGCCGTTGCTGCCTTCTTCCCGGATGATGGCTACCTTGTGCTTGTTCTTCTGTTGCAGTGTTTTCAGTGGCGTTGCCTCAGGCTGAAAGGTCAAACTATATCTGAGGCCGGGACGATTGTGATGCCGCGCCTGTTCCCTGGCCATCGTGGGATTCATCTGCTCCTGCTCCAGTCGATCGCTGGTGGCTTCCCACCAGGAAAGCAGTTTGGGAGTGCTTACATCAAGTACCCGATTGTTACCTTGATTAATGACTACCTGACGCTCTTTGTCGGTGCTGCCCAGGATAATGAAAGGAACACCATGTTCTTTCAAAATAGCCTTGATTTTGTTCTCATTGTCTGGCAGGTATTCTAGAACCAATCCCAGTTCTTCGGAGAACAGGTAGGGGATGGCTTCTTTATCCTCAGGAAGCCGAATTGTTATCCCGCAGTTTCCCGCCATCGCCATCTCTGCCAGCGTGGTAATTAAACCACCGTCGCTGCAGTCGTGGCAGGCAAGGATTAGTTTATCGCCAATCATCTGTTGGACTGCTTCGAATGCTTCCTTCAGGAGCTTGTGATTCTCCACATCCGGAGCTTCGTCGCCAAGCTGACCCAGGGCTTGGGCTAGGGCTGAGCCGCCGAGACGGTTTTTACCTGCCGCCAGGTCGAGGTAAATCAGTCTGCTTTCTCCTGGCCTCTTGATGTCCGGCGTTACCTTCTTGGTGATGTCGGGCATGGTGGCGTAGCCGGAGATAACCAGCTCTCCCGGCGCTTTCACTGTTTCGGTGTCCACCTTGGCAGCCATAGTTATGCTGTCCTTGCCTCCATCGACAGCGATGCCGAGCTTTATCATGATACCCCTCATCGCTACAGCCGCATCGTAAAGCCTGGCTCCTTCGCCGGGCAGTTTGGCGGCCCACATCCAGTTAGCCGAGCACTTGATGTGGCTGAGGTCGCTGATACGGACAGAGGCCATGTTGGTTATCATCTCACCCACTGCCATGCGGGCTCCGGCCTTTTCGTCGATAAGCATTTTGATGGGCTGCTCGCCGATGGCGGTTGCTCCGCCGGTCATTCCGAAGTGACTCTGCGCCACTACCGCCACGTCGGCCACCGGAAGCTGAAGCGGCCCGCAGCACTGCTGCTGAGCGATCAGCCCGGTGACACTCCTGTCTACCTTGCGCACTAGGTAACCCTTCGACCCCACGCAGGGCAGGCGAAATACCAGCCTCAGCGCTTCTTCAACAGTCAATCCTCCGGGCAGCCTCAGAGGTTTCAGCTTCTTGGGGACCCTCTCCAGGGTGAAGGGTTTCTGCGGCATCTCGCCCAGTATCTTATCGAGAGGGAGGTTGACCGGATTGGATTTGTCTTCGTTGTCATTGACTGCGATTTGTCCGTCTTCTGTAATTTCACCCAGCACTTCGCAGTTCACCTTTTCCCGCTGGCAGATTGCTATAAAACTATTTATTTTCTTTTGCTGTATCAAAAATGCACAGCGTTCCTGGTACTCGGCGCACCATATCTCCACAGGCGCCAGGGTGGCGTCGCCGAGTTTTATCTTTCGAATGTTAATAACACCTCCAGCCGGATTTATAAGCTCGGCCAGGACATTGCCGGGCCCCCCGGCGCCCTGGTCATGAGCAACCAGAAGCGGATTGTCCCTGCCCATTTCCACGCAGGTTCGAATCACCCGGTTGAGCTTGTTCTCCATCTCGGCGTCGCCGCGCTGCACCGCATTGAAATCAAGCTCGGCGATATTCTCGCCTTGAATCATGCTGGAAGCCGAGCCGCCGCCCATGCCTATTCTATAAGCCGGTCCCCCGACCTGCACAATCAGCATTCCCTTCTCCGGCTCCGCTTTTGTGATATGCCGAGCATCGATTTGGCCGATGCCGCCAGTGAACATAATAGGTTTTATCCAGCCGCGCCGTTCTCCATTAGACAGTACCTGCTCGAAGGTCCTGACGAAGCCCTGAATCAGCGGCTCGCCGAACTTATTGCCGTAATCTGAGGCCCCGTTGCTGGCTTCAATCAATATCTCAAGGGGCGAGGCTAGCTCAAAGGGATAGGCAAGGTTCTCTGGTTCGCCGGGAATGCGGTAATCGGGAATATTCAGGGCTGCCGTACAGTAAGCGGCTGTTCCTGCTATTACCAGAGAGCCTCTTCCTGTGGCGTGCCCATCGCGGATCCTGCCGCCGGTGCCCGTGGTCGCGCCCTGGAAAGGGTGAACGCCGCTGGGGTAATTATGGGTCTCGGCGGTGAAAAGGATGTGATAGGTAGGGTTCCTGGCCACAAACGGCGAGCATCTTCCGGGCTGCTTCGGTAATATTGTCCAGATAGGGTAACCCCGAATTGCGCTGGAGTTATCGCTGAAAGCTATGACGCTGTTGGAAGGATTTGCCTTGAGGGTTGATTTGACTATCTGGATAAGGGTTTCCGGGATCTTCTTGCCATCTATAGTCAGTTTGCCCTTGAAGAACCAGTGGCGCGAGTGCTCGCTGTTGTTGTTGCCCAGCATGAACAGTTCCACGTTGGTGGGATTTCGATGCAAATCTCTGGTAAAGAGGTTGAAATAGAAGTTGATGTCCCATTCGTCCATGCCGAGTCCCTTCTCGCGGTTGAACCTTTTTAACTCGGCGATTCCTTTCCCCATCAGCGGCACAGAGTAGGTTTTATCCGGGATAGCTCCGGTCTCGAATGTTTTAAGGGGCTCTTGATAAGGGCATTCGGTCATGCGGTCGCAGTTTTCGGCAAAGAATCGTTCTCTGTCGGTTTTCGCAGGGGGTAAATACCGCCGGGAACATTCGAGCCTGATAACCTTTTGCAGACCGCAGGCATGGCAGATAGCCACCGCGTTGGTGGAGTAAGCGGTCTCGAAGTTCAGACGGGGGCCGATTTCGATCGCATTCTTAATTGATGTAAGAAAAGATTTATCCCCGAAGTACTCTGGCTCGAAGGTTTCAGCAAGCAGCCATCTGAGTGTTTTCAATTCGTTGACAGTGAGCGGAGCCGAGGCCTCTACGTTGAAACAGTATTCAAAATCCTGCCTGACCTTCCTATAAAAATGCTTCATAAATGCCTCATCTAATCCTTCGCAAAGTACACCTCTTCATCACGTGCCAATTATAACATTTATGATGGCTTTTGGGGTGATTTTCAGGGCACAAAATATCCGCTGCGACTCTGAGTATAAAGAAAAGGGACAACCTGCCAAGTAAATTGCTTGAGCAGCTGTCCCTCTGAAATCTTATGTTTCGTGCTTAGCTTATAGTACCGCTGAGCAAACCTGTCACTATTTCGTTTATGGTACCGCCTTCGGCCTTGCCCTTCAGTTGGGGCATCAGCTTTTGCATTACCTTGCCTTTATCACCGGGGCCTTGAGCGCCTACCTCCTTAATTACCTCTCTGGCAGCGGCGATAATCTCCTCGCGCGATATCTGCTTGGGTAGATATTCCTGAAGTATGGCCAGCTCGGCTTCTTCTTTAGCTACCAGGTCCGGGCGGTTGCCCTTCTTGAACTCTGCGATGCTCTCGCGACGCTGCTTGGCCTCTTTGGTGATAACGTCGATAACGCCGGCATCGTCCAGCGTTTTCTGCTTTGCTATCTCGGCGTTCTTAATACTGGCCCTGACGAGACTGATTACCAATTTGCGCTGCTTGTCGCCGCTCTTCATCGCTGCCTTGAGGTCGTCCATCAACTTTTCTTGCAACATTGATACTTACCTGTTGCTACTTAGTACTAGCGATTTATTAAGCTCCCCTGGAGCTTCTGGCGGTCTTGCGTCTTTTGGTAGCTTCTTTTTTCTTGCGCTTTATGCTTGGCTTCTCGTAGTGCTCTCTGCGGCGTGCTTCGGCCAGGACACCGTCCTGCTGTACCTTCTTATTGAAACGCCTTAGAGCACTCTCGAAGGGCTCATTATCGCCAACCAATACCTCGGTCACACATATCCCCCCCTTCTAAACTCCATCTCGGTGATTATACTTGTGAGCAGACCATGTGTCAAGGAAAATTGCCAAGGTTTGTGGGAGTATCCGATATTAATGAGCGCTATTTGCTTATTGCAAAAAGAGGGGCGTTGTGTTATGTTATGTAGGCTTGTTTATGTGGTTGGCTTATCTGCTATAAGACTTGATAAGCTATCAGGGAGGATTGCGGCGTGGTTGTGTTTATCGACGATACTACTTTGAGGGATGGTGAGCAGACCGCGGGGGTGGTGTTCACCAATGAAGAGAAGGTGCAAATCGCCAGGTTGCTCGATGAGATAGGCGTGCACCAGATAGAGGCCGGTATACCTGCAATGGGTGGCGATGAAATGGAGGCTATCAAGGCTATTATAGCCTTGGGGCTGCGGTCCAGCATCATCACCTGGAATCGGCCGGTTCTTGCCGATATAGATGCTTCACTGCAATGCGATACTAAGGCAGTTGCCTTAAGTATCTCTGTATCGGACATCCATATACAACATAAACTCAGGCAGAGCAGGGAGTGGGTTTTACAGAATATAAAGAAGGCTACGAAGTATGCCAAAAGCCATGACCTCTATGTATCGGTTAATGCTGAGGATGCGTCAAGGGCTGACCCTGACTTTCTTATTCAGTTTGCTCAGACTGCCAGGGAGGCAGGGGCAGATCGCCTGCGTTTTTGTGATACTGTGGGCGTCTTAGAGCCGTTCAGGGCATATGAAGCGATATGCCGTTTGATCGAAGAGGTGGGTATCGACATCGAAATGCATACCCACAATGACTTTGGCATGGCTACAGCTAACGCTTTGGCAGGCATCAGGGCGGGGGCGAAGTGGGTCAATACTACGGTCAACGGCCTGGGAGAGAGGGCGGGTAATGCCTCCCTTGCCGAGGTGGTTATGGCCTTGAAGCACATCGAGAATATCGATGTGGGCATAGACACTACACGGTTACGGACTATCTCTAAGTATGTAGCTCAAGCTTCACAGCGACCTTTGCCGGTGAGCCAGGCGATCACAGGAGACAATATCTTTGCCCACGAGTCTGGTATCCACGCCGATGGTGTGCTCAAGTATCCGCCTACCTATGAGGCTTTCTCTCCCGAGGAAGTAGGCCTGGAGAGACAGATCTTGGTTGGCAAGCACAGCGGCTCACACACTATTCTGTTTAAGTTCGCTAATGAATTCGGAATTCAGCTTCCCGAAGATATAGCCAAGGAGATACTGGCCCGTGCTCGGGCGATGGCTTTAATACGAAAGCGTGCTCTGTTCGATAAGGAGCTGGTTCTTATCTACCAGGAGATATGCAAGGAGAGATGTCTCGACTTGCCTCCTTTGAAGATGCCGGGGTCTAGTCACAATTAGTTCTGGAGGTATGGTATGGACGAGGGAATTGCGGGCTTCATGTCATCTCTTTCAATGGAAAAGGGGTTTTCACCCAACACTCTCGATGCTTACAAAAACGACCTCAACCAGTTTGTTGCATACTTGAATAAAAAGGCAGCCAGTGAAGACAAACACCAGCTAAACTGGGGAAATATTGACCGTTCTCTGTTGCTGGACTACATGGTCAGCCTCAAAGAACGGAGCTATGCTCCGGCTACCATGGCGCGCAAGGTGGCTGCCATCAAGTCATTTTTTAACTTCTTGGTTTCCGAGGGCACCTTGAAAAACAACCCAACGGAAGGGATAACCGGCCCTAAGGTAGGCAAAGCGCTGCCTAAAGCGATCTCGGTTGAGGACGTTGAGAAGCTGTTGGAGCAGCCGGAAAAATCATCCTCGCCGGAGGCAAAGCGCGACAAAGCAATGCTGGAACTGCTCTATGCCACCGGGATGAGGGTGACCGAGATGGTGTCTCTGAACACACGCGATGTGAACCTGAAGGCTGGCTTCGTGCGCTGCTTCGGTAAAGGCTCTAAGGAGCGCATCATTCCTATTCATAGCAAAGCAATCAAGGCGGTAAAGAGCTATGTTGATGAATCCCGCCCCCGTCTCCTGGGGGCTACCGGCGAGACAGCCCTATTCCTCAATCGGCGCGGGCAGCGGCTCACCAGGCAGGGATTCTGGCTTATCCTCAAGGGCTATGCCGAGAAGGCTCAAATCGAGGCTGATATTACGCCGCACGTGTTGCGTCACAGCATAGCCACCCATCTGCTGCACAGCGGCAAGATGAATCTCAGAGAGCTTCAGGAACTGCTGGGGCATGCCAATATCTCCACTACTCAGATTTATACCCACCTCACCACGGAGCACCTGCGAAAGGTGTACGAAAGCTCCCACCCCAGAGCGAAATAAAATTATCGAACCAGAAACAGTTTTTATACAAGGGGCTTAGGCCCCTTGTATTATAATAGGGCTCGATGAGCGGCAGCCTGGAGCAGAAGCTCCAACTTACCAACTAATCCACGCATTTGCTAAATTCGCTTGGTAGGAGGGGAAAATGTTTATCGCTGTAGTTGGCGGGGCACAGTGTTCCCGGGATGAGGCTAAGCTCGCTGAAGCAGTCGGAGTAGAGTTGGCTAAGCGAAAGGCGACTCTAATCTGCGGTGGACTGGGTGGAGTAATGGCAGCAGCCTGTAAAGGGGCGCACTCTGCGGGAGGGAAAACTATCGGCATTGTGCCGGGTAATACCCGAGACGAGGCCAACCCCTATGTTGATATACCTATAGTCACAGGCATAGGTGAGGCGCGAAATGCGATTGTAGTCAATACTGCCCAGGCTGTCATTGCCATAGGAGGCAAGTTCGGCACGCTCTCCGAGATCGCTTATGCCCTGCGCAGCAAGATACCTGTTATAGGACTGAACACCTGGACGCTATCGAAGAACGGACGGCTGGTTAAGTCTATAATCGTAGCTAATAACCCTAAAGAGGCTGTGGAAAAAGCCGTGGCTGCGATAAAGGGTGCGGAGGAGGAAGCGAAGAAGTGAAAACTATCAAGAGAATCAAAGGGCGGCAGATACTCGACTCTAGGGGAAATCCCACGGTTGAAGTTGATGTAATACTTGATGACGGCACTCTGGGCCGCGCTGCCGTGCCCTCTGGGGCAAGCACCGGCAGCCATGAGGCAGTGGAGCTTCGTGATGACGACCCCTCGAAGTTTCAGGGAAAGGGTGTGTTAAAGGCTGTAAGCAATATCGATAAAATAATCGCCCCTGCTATTGTGGGTATGTCGGTGCTGAAGCATGAGGCGATTGACCAGACTATGATAGAGCTCGACGGCACGCCAAACAAGGCAAAACTTGGCGCCAATGCCATACTCGGTGTTTCTCTTGCGGTGGCTCATGCGGCTGCTAACTCAAAAGGGGTGCCGCTGTACCGTTACCTGGGTGGGAAAGACGCCTACCTGCTGCCGGTGCCACTGATGAACATCCTCAACGGCGGAAAGCACGCAGAGGATTCGATCGATTTGCAGGAGTTCATGGTAGTGCCTGCGGGGGCAAAAAGCTTCGGGCACGCCTTGCAGATAGGCTCCGAGGTCTACCATGCCTTGAAGAATGTGCTTAAAAAGAGGAAGGCGAATACGGCGGTGGGGGATGAGGGGGGCTTTGCGCCCAGTCTGGCCACGAACAGGGAAGCGGTAGAGGTGCTTTTAGTCGCCATTGAAGCTGCGGGATATAAGCCCGGCAGGGATTGCTTCATTGCCCTCGACCCGGCATCCACAGAGTTTTACAAAAACGGCAAATACGTACTGGCGAAGGAAGGCGTATCCTATACCAGCTCCGGCATGGTGGACTACTACAGCAAGCTGGTGGCGGACTATCCCATTATCAGCATCGAGGACGGCATGGCTGAGGATGACTGGGCGGGCTGGAAATTGCTCAATGAGAAGCTGGGCAACAAGATACAGCTTGTAGGCGATGACCTCTACACCACGAATAAGGAGCGGCTGGGCCGGGGCATCAAGGAACGCGCCTCGAACTCAGTATTGATTAAACTAAACCAGATTGGCACACTTACCGAAACGCTGGAAGTAATGAATATGGCGAAGGATGTGGGATGGACATCGGTGGTGAGCCACCGCTCTGGCGAGACCGAAGATACAACCATAAGCGACCTGGCTGTGGCCAGGAACTGCGGACAGATAAAGTCTGGAGCGCCGTGCCGTTCTGAGCGAGTCGCCAAGTACAACCGTCTCCTCATAATAGAGGAGGAGTTAGGTAGAAGGGCAAGGTACGCTGGGAAAGAAGCATTTCGGACTTTGAGATAGGAAGGAATAAAAAAGTCAATTTAGCGTTATAGATTGAAATTGAAAGGCTATAAAGCTAGTAGGTTATTCTCGCGTAAGCGGGAATACAGGTGCCTAGATTGTTTCCTGATCATTTAGGGACTTAAAAATAGAAATATGAAAACCATCGGTATCACCACCACAGTACCTATAGAAGTCCTGCTGGCGGCGGGCTATCAGCCTGTTGACCTCAATAATCTGTTTATCGGCAGCATCGAGCGGGAGCGGATGGTGAGCATAGCGGAACGTGCTGGCTTCCCCCAAAACTGCTGCACCTGGATCAAAGGCATCTACGGCGTGTGCCTGGAACATGACGTAAAGAACGTGCTCTGCGTCACTACCGGCGATTGCTCGAATACCACTATGCTCATGGAGGTGCTCAGGCTGAAGGGTGTTGATGTTCTGCCCTTTGCTTATCCGGAGCAGCCTGACGCTGTCCTAATGCAGAAAGCTCTGCAGAACTTGGCGCAGACGCTGGGCACAACAATTGCCAAAGCGGAAAAGGTGAGGAAGGAACTGGAGAGGGCGCGGCAGCTTGCCTGGAAGCTGGACGAGCTCACCTGGAGAGACGGCTTGGTGAGCGGACTGGAGAGCCACTACTGGCTGGTCTCAACCTCAGACTTCAACGGAGACTATATGGAGTATGAGCGCCGCTTGGGCGGGTTGCTGGCCGAGGCTAAAGGCAGAAAGCCTTACCATGATGATTTCCTTCGGCTGGCCTATATCGGAGTCCCCCCGGTGTTTGCTGGAGGGCTCTATCCCTATATTGAGCAGAATGGCGCAAGGGTGGTTTTTAACGAGATACAGCTCCAATTCGCTATGCCGCACCCTGGAAGCTCTCTTGCAGAGCAGTACAGCAACTATACCTATCCTTACTCTATTCGTGGCCGCGCCAAGGATATCGTTACCGAACTGCACCGTCGGCGTATTGACGGCGTCATCCATTACGTTCAGGCGTTCTGTCATCGGGGAATAGGTGATATAATCTTTCGCCATGCCATCCACTTGCCTGTACTTACGCTGGAGGGCAATACCGATTTCACGCTCAATGCCCATGTAAAGACGCGCATCGAGGCCTTCTTAGATATGCTGAGGAGGCGAGCTACTACAACAAGCGGCACATCGGGCGGGTAGAAAGCTTTAAGAACGGCGCATGGATTTTCTTGTCATCCCTTATCTAACAGTCTTGCGTATTCCTGTTCTGAGAGGTAAGGACATAACGATGATTTTGAAGAATCGTTTCTTAATGTGGCTGCAAAGGCCATGCAGGTTGGAAAACCGCATTCCTTGCAGTTTGTACTTGGCAAGAGTTTATATATATCCAACAAGCTCGGAGGGCGTTTCCTGCCCTCAAAGTTCGGTTGTATTTTGTCCCTTTGTTGCCAGACGTCGTTGACTGTGTGTATTATGTTATTGGTCAATTCCTGAGCCTCTTCGTTGTCCAGAACAGGTGCAATGGCTATCTCATGGGGCCTGAATGCATATATCTTCCCATTATTGGCCCAGAGAAGTATTTTGTCCTGATGATGGTAGTCGAAGCCGACCAATTCTGCGTTCAAATACGGAAGCACCTCGCTAATATCGTCCTCCAGACTAATGAAAGCTCGAAGCCTGTCGGAGCCCGGGTGACATTCCGGTGACGCCAGCCTGATTTCGTACCCGCGAATCAGATTTTGGGGCATTTGAGCCACCTCTTTAACGATAAGTTATACCCTGCCTGCTACTCAATATCATTTTAAATACTTACGTTTGATATTACAATTCTCGAACGTTAATAGTTGAGGATACTCGAAAGTTTCCTCTGTTAAGGCTTGACTTCGGGGAAAGAGTATTCATAATTTACAGAGAACTATTTAAGGAGGTTTGGGATGGCAACAAAGATTGGGATCAATGGGTTTGGCAGGGTTGGCAGGCAGGTCTTCAAGGCAATAAACGACTTCCATTCGGACAGGCTCGAGGTGGCGGCGATCAACGATCTGACCGACACCAAGACCAACGCCTATCTGCTTAAATATGACAGCAACTATGGCAAATACCCGGGCAAGGTAGAGGCTACTGCGGACTCTTTAGTCGTGGATGGCAAGAATGTGAAAGTCATAGCCGAGAAGGAACCTGCCAAAATTGCCTGGAAGGATTTGGGCGTCGAGATAGTGGTGGAATCGACAGGCAGGTTCACCGAGGCCGATAAAGCTGCAGCGCATTTCCAGGGAGGGGCTAAGAAGGTGATTATCTCGGCACCGGCAAAGGGCGAGGATATCACCATCGTTCTCGGGGTTAACCAGGACAAATACGACCCGGCGAAGCACCGGGTCGTATCTAATGCCTCCTGTACTACTAATGGCATTGCCCCTATTGTAAAAGTGCTCCATGACAGCTTTGGGGTGAGCAAGGGCTTAATGACCACGGCCCATTCGTATACCAATGATCAAAGAATACTTGATACAGTCCACAAGGACTTGCGCCGTGCCCGGGCAGCCGCGCTGAACATCATTCCTACCACCACCGGCGCTGCCAAGGCAGTGACGCAGGTAATCCCAGACCTGAAGGGAAGGATACACGGGATTTCTTTGAGAGTGCCCACGCCTACCGTATCTATAGTCGATTTTGTGGCCGATTTGAATAGGGATGTCACAGTCGAAGAGGTGAATAATGCCCTGCGCGCCGCTACTGAGAAATCGCTCAAAGGCATACTGGAGTACTGTGATGAGCCGTTGGTCAGTATGGATTTCAAGGGCAATCCTGCCAGCTCCATTGTCGATGCTTTGAGTACTATGGTCATCGGCGGAAATATGGTGAAGGTGCTTGGCTGGTACGATAACGAGTGGGCATATAGCTGCCGCGTAGCTGATTTAGCAGCCTTCATGGCCAAGAAAGGGCTATAGTAGATTGAGTTTGGGGGATGGTAGGGGCACGGCATGCCGTGCCCCTACCACATTATCTATGGAACCTCGATATATAGCACTATACCGCTCCGGCGAGTTGAAGCGTCGTGCCGAGCGGCTTGAGGCGAGATTGGCCTTCTGTGATATTTGTCCTAGAGAGTGTCACGTCAATCGCCTGGAAGGCAAACGCGGCTTTTGCCATTCCGGCTATTTACCCATAGTTTCGGCGGTCTGCGCTCATCATGGCGAGGAGCCTGCTATCTCTGGCAGTAAGGGGTCAGGCACGATATTCTTCGGTAACTGCAATATGCGGTGTGTCTACTGCCAGAACTACCAGATAAGCCAGGACTGGAGAGGGCAGAAGTCCAGGGAGATGGACTTTCCCAAACTTGCTCAAGAGATGCTCTATCTTCAGGATGAACTGGGCTGCCATAATATCAACTTCGTCTCTCCCTCGCACTTCGTGCCCCAGTTGGTCAGGGCTGTTCTGGAGGCAGTGCCGCTAGGGCTCAAAGTGCCCCTGGTCTACAATTCCAGCGGCTACGACTCTGTTGCCTCTTTAAAGGAGCTTGACGGCGTAATCAGCGTGTATCTCCCTGATTTAAGATATGCCTCGGAGAGATGGGCCAGGAAATTCTCGCATGCTCGGAATTATGTAGCATATGCCCGCGCCGCTATCAAGGAGATGTACAGGCAGGCGGGAGAATTGGTGATGGATGAATCCGGAGTAGCAGAGCGGGGATTGATTGTGCGCCATCTCATCCTTCCTAACAGGATAGCAGGCAGCGAGGAATCGCTTCACTGGCTGGCACATGAGATCTCTCCGACGGTCACGGTCAGCATTATGTCCCAATATTACCCCTCACACAAAGCCAAGGATAAACGCTTGCTTCCGAGGACTATTTCTGAGGCAGAGTATGATGAGGTCCTCAGGCTGCTGGACGAGGTAGGTCTAGAGAGCGGCTGGGTGCAGGAGATGGGAGCGGCGGAGAACTATCTGCCTGACTTCGAAAGAGAAGGCCATCCGTTCTCTCTGGCTGCTGAGATGAAGAGGTGAGGAGAGGTTTTTTTACCCCTTCATCTTTCTTTTTCTTTTCAGCCAGGCATATTGGATCTTCTTGCCGTTGTGCTTTTTGTCCTTCTTGTTGACATTCTCTACGAACGTCTTTATGTCGGGAAGAGCCTTATCAGCCATCGCAGTGAATTCCTCTATAAAATCATTAATCTGTAATATTTTACCATGCCAGCGGTCGTAAAGTCTACTTGACCGGGCAAATGGATGAAAAAGGAAATGAATTTCATTAAGAAGCAGGTATTTTTACTTAGTGTAAAATGAGTAATTAGGTCGAGGACAGCTTTGACGAGAAAGTGATAATGTAGTATCAGAGGTAAGAAAAGGCAAGGCAGGTATAACCAGCCAGCAAAAAAATAAGCCCGCTCATCTCAGCCATCCAGCCCTGGCCTAGCTCTTACCTCAGATAATCAATAGGAGCGGCTTGGTATTCCCAAGCCTTATCACCTCGGTTCAGGCGGAGATCCCAGCCAATCTCCGCCTGAACTTATTTATCCCCGAGGTAGCTTTGTGAAAACTCTTTTATGGTATTATATACTCCTGATTCGGAGAATCCTGTCATATTAGAGCTACACAGAATATGTGCACAAAACGATCCCCACTCGAAATAATGGGCTATCACAATAGATATTAAAAGGGAGGAGTGAGAGATGAGTTTCCTCAAGCACAGAGGGCGGGTTTTTATAGAGTTAATTGGCCTCTCGTACGCAGGGTTTATGACTCTGTTGGCGATAATTGAATGGGCCGGTAAGTATAGCTGGCATCTTGCCCCGAGTTCGCTTCTGCTTATGGCAGGCGTTGCTATCATTGGCGTGATTTATCTCGTTTTGGATGAAATAAGGTTGAATACTCATCGTTAAGATTTCGCTGTTCCGCTAATCATTTTCCTCGCTGGCACTCATTATTGGCGCCATCGGCTAAAAGGGCATAGTTCACCACATATAGCTTTCGCCATCTTGCAAAAAAGTAGCTATTCGTTATAGAATATCGTAAAATATTATCTTACATAATTATAATTGGGTGTTTCATTAAGAAGCACCTGACAGAACTGTATTAAACAATGAGCTTTCTAGAGAGGTATCGGACGCCGGTTATAGTGCTTTTAAGCGTGCTTATCCTCATTGGTGTTGCCGTACTTCTCTATCGCCAGATGTCTTCGCCTCACTCTGAAGAGATAACTATTCTTCCACCATCTCCCCAAATTTATATTTATATAGAGGGTGAGGTGGTTAACCCTGGAGCCTATACGCTGTTAACCGGTGACCATGTCGCTGATGCTGTTGAAGCTGCCAGCGGATTCACTCCTGATGCTGACCGGAGTTCAGTGAATCTCGCTGCCACTCTACGAGACGGTGAGCAAATCCATATTTTCAAGCTAAGCGATATCCCTCAGAAGATAAACATCAACACTGCTGAGGCCTGGCTGCTGGAGTCACTTCCCGGCATCGGGGAAATCCTGGCCCAGAGGATCGTGGATTACCGCATTGCAAATGGGTATTTCCAAAGTATCGAGGACCTGACTAATGTGCCTGATATCGGTCCGGCGGTCTTCGATAAGGTAAAAGATAAAATCGCTGTCCGCTAGCCTGTCTGATATTCCCTTTGAGATTTGAGGGATGAAGCTAATCTTCTTGAGCCTATGCTGGATTGCGGGCATCTGCCTGGGAGTATGGGTCGGTTCCCCGTGGATCGCTATCTCAGCCATCGTCCTGGCGGCACTTCTTGCTTTCCCCTTGCGACGCAGCCAGGCTCTACTGCTGTGCCTCTGCCTAATCGCCTTGCTCGGCGGTATCCTGCGTATCCAGTCAGCCCTACCTGCCTCCGATAAAGATACCCTCCGGTATTACAACGATAAAGGCATTGTAACAATAAAAGGGCTGGTTGCTGACGATCCCGAAACCTCGGGAGATTCGCTCGTTCTGCAACTCGAAGCCAGGGAGATAGAATCGGAAGGGAAGTGGCAGAAGGCTTCGGGGGCAGTGCTCGTCTATGTCTCTCAGTCCTCCTTGTACAAATACGGGGACCTGTTGCAGGTCGAGGGCAAACTGAATACGCCGCCGCAGCTTGGAGATTTCGACTGGCGGGAATACCTTGCCCGGCAGGGCATATACTCAATCATAAACTACCCAGACCAAATAGAGCTGCTCTCTAAAGAGCAGGGATTTAAGCCGCTGGATTGGCTCTATGAGCTGAGGAATCGCATGTCTCAATCCCTGGACAGCGCACTTCCGCAGCCCCAGAGCTCATTGGCTCAGGCTATCCTTTTAGGCAAACGCAGCAGCATACCAGAAGGCCTGAATGTCTCTTTTTTCCGAACAGGGACGACGCACATCATAGCAGTCTCAGGACTCAACCTCAGCATCATAGCCGGTATCGTGCTCAGCTTGACGGTATGGCTATTCGGCAGAAGGCGACCCACCTATTTCTGGCTTGCCCTGGTCGCTGTATGGGGCTATGCCGTGCTCACAGGACTGCAAGCCCCTGTGCTGCGCGCTGCCATCATGGGCAGCCTGTGGCTATTTGCCGATTTCGTGGGTAGGCCGCGCAGTGCTTTGCCTGCGCTTTTTTTGGCTGCCGCTGTAATGATAGGGATTAGTCCCTCCATTTTGAGCGATGTTTCCTTTCAACTGAGCTTCGCTTCCATGGCAGGCCTGATATTGCTGACACCTTACTTCCAGTCATGGGGCAGGAAGGCTTTGGGTATAGATGAAGAGGTGAGGACAGCGGTGACCTTTGTTATAGACAGCTTTTCAGTCACATTTGGTACAACGTTCACCACCCTGCCTTTTATTGTCTTCTATTTCCATCAAATCTCGCTGGTGGCTCTCCCTTCCAACCTCTTCGCTCTTTGGTCGGTCCCAGCCATTATGGTCACTAGCGCTATCGTTGCGATTATCGGGTTATTTGCCGCGCCGCTGGCCTGGGTTCTAGGCTGGGTCGCCTGGCTTTTCCTCAGCTATATGATAGGTGTTGTCCGGTTCTTCTCTGATTTACCCTTTGCTTCGAAAGAAGTAGAAATCGGCGCTTACTTTGTCTGGGTATATTATGCTGTTCTGGGTGCAGCGCTGTGGATAGTCAGTAACCGGGCAAAAGTCTACGCAGTCATAAGTAGGACTGGAAGATATTTATCGGCAGTGCCTCAACTCAGCCGCAAAATACCGGCGAAGTTTATTATTTTCCCGTTGGCGATCGTGGCTATACTGGTGTGGGTTGCTGCCGCCAATGCCCACGATAGCCGCCTCCATATTTTCTTCCTTGATGTGGGACAGGGGGATGCCATACTTATCCAAACCCCTGCAGGCCAGAATATTCTTATTGACGGCGGCTCCACTGACGGAGGATTAGCCGCCTGTCTGGGTGAGCGGTTTTCGTTCTGGGGGCGAAACATAGACCTGGTCGTCAGCACTCATCCCCATGAAGACCATATGGGCGGGTTGGTGGAGGTTCTCAAGAAGTACGACGTGAAGCAGGTTCTGGAAAGCGCTGCTAAATACGATTCGCCTGTCTACCAAGAGTGGCGAAGTCTCATTGAGGAGAAGAAGATAAGGAGTATAACGGCGCAAGCCGGACAGCATACCAAGCTGGGCGAAGGGATTGGATTGGATGTGCTCTACGCTGGAGAGGCTGGCTTGGGGGACAGCGCATCTGCCTTAGACTGTAATTCTGTGGTATCGCGCCTCGTTTACGGTAATATCAGCATATTGTTGACCGCAGACATCTTTGAGGAAACAGAAAGCTACTTGCTTAATTCCAGGTTCGACCTGAATAGCACAGTGCTCAAAGTAGCCCACCATGGCTCTGACAGCTCGAGTTGCACGGAGTTCCTTTCTGAAGTAAAACCACAGATAGCGATTATCTCAGTAGGTGCGGATAACTCCTTCGGCCACCCCAGCCCCGAGGTAGTAAGCAGGTTGAGCTCAACCCATTTATACCGTACCGACCTGCAGGGCACCGTTGAGCTTATCACCGACGGCAAGCGCTTGTGGGCTAAGACAGATAGATAATATTTATGTCACTCCTGCAAAACTTGTCCCTGACTTGAACAGGGAGCAGGAATCTAGGTGCCTGGATTCCCGCTTTCGCGGGAATGACATATATTAGAAGTTGGGTAGGTGGAATAATAATCTTCTCTCAGGTATAAAACATTTATGGTATTATATGCCATATGCTATCGGGATGGAATATCGCAAATTGTTTAGGAGGAGACGGAAATGAGCGAAAAAAAGAATAGCAAGTCAATCATTCCCGGCTGGAAGGCTATCGGCTTCATGGTGATTAGAGGGTTCGGGCTTTTCCTGAGCGTTTCGGGCATGGCCGGCATAGCGCTCATCCTCGGGCCGCTGAACAGCGTCATCAAAGACCTGACATTTAACCTGGTTTTCGAAAGCAAGGTTTACGCTTTTCTCCTCTGTCTGGCTATGGCGGTTGTGGGAGGCGCTCTGGACTTCGTGGGTAACCTGGGCCTTAAACGGGTAGAAGAAGCGTGATGCTCCGACCCGCCCATTAAAGCAGTCCCTACGTTTGGTTCCGGGTGTAGAGTCGTGACAGGAGCTACGATGTGTAGGGGCGTTCCATTGAACGCCCCTACATTTTATGCACTTCCGGCGTTAGGATGTTAGAATTAGGAAGTGAAAGGGCATTGAAGTGGAAACCACTCATAACAATATTATCGACCTGTCCTATACTCAATTGAAGGAGTTGGTAAGCTCTCTAGGTGAGCCTGCCTACAGGGCTGACCAGTTACTATGGTGGATTTACGGAAAGCTAGCCACATCGTTTGAGGAAATGACAGACCTGCCTCAATCGCTTCGCCAGAAGCTCGCCGAAGCGGCTTCATTATCCGGCCTGACGTCTGTAGATGAGAAAATCTCCGCAGACGAACAGACCAGGAAGGTTCTGTTCAGGCTGGACGATGGCAGGACTATCGAGTCCAGTCTAATGCTCTATGCCGCTACGGGTTCGAGCCGGGAGCGCCGCACGGTATGCGTCTCCACCCAGGTGGGCTGTACCATGGGCTGCTCCTTCTGCGCTACAGGGCAGCAAGGCTTCGAGCGTAACCTGAGTCCTGGCGAAATCATCGGGCAAATTCTCTACTTCATGCGTTTGGTAGGTGCTGAACAAAAGAATAATGAAGAACAAGCCCCGGCCAGACGCCCTGTCACCAATGTGGTGTTCATGGGCATGGGGGAGCCGCTGGCAAATTACGAGAAGGTATGGCAGGCTGTGGTGACGCTGAACTCCAAACACGGATTGGGGCTCGGGGCCAGGCAGATAACCATTTCCACGGTGGGATTGGTGCCCCAGATTCGCCGCCTCGCTGGGGAGAGCATCCATGTCGAGCTGGCTATTTCCCTCCACGCTGCCAATGATGCTCTGAGAAACAAGCTCGTCCCTGTTAATAAAAAGTATCCTCTAAGTCATTTGATTCCGGCATGCCGGGACTATTTTAAAAAAACGGGGCGGCGTCCCACTTTCGAGTACGTGCTTTTTCAGGGGGTGAATGACTCCGTAAACCAGGCTCATGAGCTGGCACATTTACTGGAGAGGATGAATTGTCAGGTAAACCTGATAGCAGGCAATCCGACCGCCTGCAAGGAATTTACCCCGTCACCTATGAAGATGGTGCTGGCATTTCAGAAGATTCTGAGTGACAGCGGAATTTCCAGCACCATACGGGTATCCAAGGGTGTGGATATAGAGGCAGGTTGTGGCCAGCTACGCAGCCGGTGGATAGCTAATTCATCAACCCCCTAAATCCCCCAATCTTGGGGGACTTTAAAAAATTGGGGGATACCCCCAAACTCCCAGCAAAGGGGCTTTGCCCCCTCTGCACTTCTCAATTAATTGAAAAGCTGGCCTCTGATAGCTGAATATTACCGCGCTCTTCTTTCAACCGCGCAGCCCATCTTGCGTAGTTCTGCCATCAGTCGGGTGGGGTCTTCCGAGGTGAGATGGACAAAGAAGTTATGCTGGTCACGTTCAGGGAAGGGGAGCATAAACATCGTTTCCACTTTTAGGTTAAGTTTATTGATTATACCTACGATCTGCTCTATCTGCTTGGTGCCACCGCAGTTCTTCACGATCAGTCGAGAGCCAGGCTTGCCTATGCCCAGTATGGGGTTGAGTATCTTGTAGAAGAAGTCGTTGGTGGTGGCTATGCCCACCAACCTGCCGTCATCTACCACCAGCAGGGCGCCTATCTTTTTCTCCTGAGCCAGGGTCACGCCTTCTTCAACCGTGGCGTCGGGGCTGACGGTAACGGGATTCTTGGTCATTACGTCTCTGACTGTAACCTTGTTCAAGATGCGGGTGAGGTCGTGTATATTGAAGCTCGAAACCTGGGAAGGGCCGACTCTGTCGAGTTGGTCTCTGGTGACTATGCCCACCAGCAACCCTCTATCCACTACAGGTATGCGCCGCACATGGTGAGCCTCCATTACTCTTCTGGCTTCAGCCAGAGAGGTATTGCTGGGTATAGTAATCACATTGGTAGTCATTACATCGCTCATATACACGGGCAGCCTCCGTTATCACAGATGAAGCTATATGGAACCCTTGAGGGCGAAAGTCCATGTAGTGGAATTCTAGGCGGAGCGAAGCACTGTGTCAAGGTCTTCGCTCCGCCTGGGCCGCAAAGATTATGGTATACTACACACGGCGGTGCGAAATGAAAATAGATGTAATTGTCGCTCCAACTCTTCTCGATGAAAAAACCATCAAGGGATATCAGTGTGCTGTAATCGATGTTCTCAGAGCGACCAGCACTATCATCACAGCCTTGGTGAGCGGGGCGACCGGAGTGTGCCCATGTAAGACTATTAAAGAAGCGAAGACAAGCGTGGCAAAGCTGCCTCGCGGCTCCTACATTCTGGGTGGGGAAGAGATGGGCGAAAACATCCCTGGGTTTGACCTGGGGAACTCGCCTTTTGAATATATGTCCAGGGAAGTGGTTGAAGGCAGGGTCATATACTCTTATACCACGAATGGCACAGGTGCGATCCGCAAAGCCTTCGAAAAGAGCGGTAACCCGGTATACATAGCTGCTCTCTTGAACTTGTCTGCCGTGTCATCCGCGCTGGTAAAGGCAGCTTCTGTTGACAAATTCGAAGGAATTAACATTCTCTGTGGAGGTCGCCAGGGCCAGCCTTCAGAAGAGGACAATTTCTGCGCAGGTCTGATGATTGATACGCTTACTCGCGGACTCAAGGCATGCGGTATTGCGCCTCGATTGGGAGATACCGCTTCCACCGTAGCCAATGATGCGTTATCCAAGAGAGGCCGCAGTCTGGAAGTGCTGAGGTCGAGCGAGCACGGCCGTTTTCTGGAATCTATCGGTTTCGCAGACGACCTGATATTTGCCTCCAGAATAGACTTTTACAATATTGTTCCTCTCTTTAATGGAGAGATGGTCGTCCTGCCCTAGTCGTCCTCGGACTGTTAAACGCGCCTACTTCGGCATCTAGGGGTGCACGACTCTGTCACCAGGCCATTGACAGGTCTCCTCAATTGTTATATGATTAGGAAAACAGTTTCCTACTGCCCTGCCAGAAAATTTCTAAGAAGCTATTTTATGGGATTTGAAACACAGGATGTTGAGAGGAAAGTACTCTCAATCCTTAAAGTTTTAAGCGATTCCCAGGAGCCGCTGGGGGCAAGGGTTATCGCCCAACGTTTGAAGAATCACGGCGTTGAATTAGGCGAAAGGGCTGTTCGATACCATCTCCAACTGACGGACGAGCGCGGCTTGACCAAGCCCGCCGGTCGGGACGGCCGTTTGCTCACAGAGCAGGGGATGGAGGAAATAAGGAGCGCCCTCGTTAAATATAAGGTCGGCTTTGCTATCTCCAGAATCGAGTTGCTCGCCTTCCGCACCGACTTCGACTTCGAAAAACGCAGTGGACTCATTCCTGCCAACGTCTCCTTCTTCCCCAGGGAAAAATTCAAGGCAGCGCTGCAAGTGATGAAGCCGGCCTTTGAGGCAGGGCTCTGCGTAAGCGACCTTGTAGCCGTGGCTTCCGAGGGAGAGAAACTGGGCGAGTTTGTTGTTCCCAAGGGCATGTCAGGATTGGCTACAGTTTGCAGCATTGTCATTAATGGCTCTTTGCTAAAAGCCGGGGTTCCGATGGA
Source organism: Chloroflexota bacterium (assembly GCA_021787935.1). GTDB lineage: Bacteria > Chloroflexota > Dehalococcoidia > SZUA-161 > SZUA-161 > JACWAE01. The sequence goes on from JAJYLC010000014.1 coordinate 25,171, forward strand.
CTCACGGTTCGGTGGAATACTACAGATTCGAAACCGGAAACCCTTCCGCTTCGTAGAGCTCATCCAGTATGCCGGCTCGTCTTTGGACCCTTCGGAGGTATTTATCAGGGCCAGGATGACCTCTGTAGGAGAGGCAGCTAAAAAGGGTGAAGGTAAGATACTGGCCAACTTTCGTGAGATACCAGCCCTCTGCCGCGGTATAGCGGAGAAAGTGGTGCTGGGGCTGAAAGAAGCTGGCCTGGGCGGCCTATTAATTATGGGAAATACCAGCGAGCCGGTATGTGAAATCCCCGTTGAACTCAACCGGATCGGGATGATCCTGTTAGGCGGAATGAACCCCGTGGCTGCTGCCGAGGAAGCTGGAGTAGAGGCAGAAAACCATGGCATGAGCACTATTATGGAATACGAGGACTTAATTAAATTCCAGGAGTTGTAAATGGATATAGTAAAAGTTATACCTTGCCTCGATATTAAGGATGGCAGGGTAGTGAAGGGCGTAAAATTTGTGAACCTGAAAGATGCCCGTGACCCTGTGGAGGCAGCCAGAGCCTATTGCAAGGAAGGTGCAGACGAACTCGTCTTCCTCGATATCTTCGCCACCGTACAGGACAGAAAGACCAGACTAGAATGGGTCAAAAAGGTCTGCGATGTGGTAACCGTCCCCTTCGCTGTGGGCGGGGGCATAGGAAGCGTTGAGGATATGCAGGAGCTGTTCAAAATCGGTGTGAACAAGGTCTCCATCAATACTGCCGCCGTGAAAAATCCCGACCTGATAAAACAGGCTGCCAGGAAATTCGGTAAAGAGAAGATTGTCGTGGCCATCGATGGGAAAAAGAACCCTAAAAGCAGTAAATCACCCAGGCTTGAGGTGGTGATTAAGAGCGGCACCGAAGGAACAGGCCTGGATATCGTGAAATGGTCGAAACAGGTGGAGAAGCTGGGCGCGGGAGAGATTCTGCTTACCAGCAAGGATGCTGATGGTACAAAGAAGGGGTATGACCTGGAGATGACGAAAGCGTGCGCCGAAGCGGTCTCCATACCTGTTACTGCTTCAGGCGGTGCGGGCAAATTGGAGCATCTCTATGAGGCAGTAGCAATTGGCAAAGCATCGGCTGTGCTTTGCGCTTCAGTCTTTCACTTCGGTGAGATATCAATACCCGAAGCTAAGAAGTATCTTAAAGAAAGAGGTATTCCGGTAAGAATCTAAATCCGAGCTTTATTCTTTATTATTAAAGAATTACTAAATTAACTGATAAGGAGTATCGGAAGATGAACCTGAGACGGCCAAATTCTAATGAAGCAACCAGGACAGCCAATCGCTCTCGCGATGTAGTGCCAGGCAGCGGACTTTGCACGCGTTGTGTCGATGGCTGCCGGGGAAACTGCGAGGTATTCAAGGCATCATTTCGCAGTAGAGAGCTGATATACCCTGGACCGTTCGGGGAGATAACCGCCGGCTGTGATAAAGACTATCCCGTTGATTACTCGCATCTCAATATCCAGGGGTACGCCCTTGGGGCCAGAGGATTACCCAAGGGTGTTAAGGGGAATCCGGATACAGCTATTTTCCCTGCCGTGGACACCGAGACCGAATACGGCTGGACAAAGAAGGTCCGGATGCGTATTCCTATCTTCACCGGGGCTCTTGGTTCCACCGAAATAGCCCGCAAGAACTGGGAGCACTTCGCAATCGGCGCTGCTATCAGCGGAGTTACCCTGGTTTGCGGCGAGAACGTTTGCGGCATCGACCCTAAGCTTGAACTCGATGCCAAGGGCAAAGTGGCTTTATCACCCGACATGGACCGTCGCATTGAGATATACAGGCGCTACCACCAGGATTACGGCGAGATCCTGGTGCAGATGAATGTAGAGGACACCCGGCTGGGTGTCGCAGAGTATGTTCACAAGAAACATGGCCTTGAGACTATTGAGTTGAAATGGGGGCAGGGTGCCAAATGCATTGGGGGCGAGATTAAGGTCAGTAGCCTGGATAGAGCATTAGAGCTTCAAAAACGCGGATATCTTATAACCCCTGACCCTTCGAATCCCGTTAACCAGGCTGCCTTCGGAAGCGGAGCCATCAAGGAATTTGAACGGCACAGCCGTCTCGGTTTCATCGACGAAGGTGGTTTCTACGCTGAAGTCAAGAGGCTAAGAGATATCGGGTTCAAACGGATTACTTTGAAGACGGGCGCTTACGGCCTGCGCGAGCTGGCCATGGCCATCAAATGGGGCTCGAAAGCCAAGATTGACCTGCTTACTATAGACGGCGCTTCTGGCGGAACCGGCATGAGCCCGTGGCCCATGATGGAGGAGTGGGGCATTCCACCCGTCTATCTCCATTCCTCAGCCTACGAGTTCTGCAAGAAGTTGGCTGATAAAGGCGAGCGCCCACCTGACATAGCTTTTGCCGGAGGATTCAGCAGTGAAGATGGCGTCTTCAAGGCGCTCGCGCTGGGCGCACCGTTTACCAAAGCAGTCTGCATGGGGCGCGCTTTGATGATACCGGGCATGGTGGGCAAGAACATCAGCGTCTGGCTTAAGGAAAACAACTTGCCCAAGACTGTCAGTGAGTTTGGTTCTACTCCAGAGGAGATCTTTGTATGCTGGGAGGCTGTTTCGAATATAGTAGGCAAGAGTGAGATGAAGGACATCCCACTGGGGGCTATCGGAATATACAGCTATGCTGAGAAGATAAGAGTGGGATTGCAGCAATTAATGGCTGGTGCCAGATGCTTCAGCGTACCCGCTATCAGCAGGAACGAACTCATGTCGTTGACCAATGAGTGTGCTAAGGTCACTGGGATACCCTATCTAATGGACGCCTACAGACAAGAGGCCATGAAGGTTCTCGACAGCTAGTTCTGAACTTCGATAGAACAGCGGGCTTCGACATTTGTCGAAACCCGCTTGTTTTTGACTCTTTTTGCTAAGCAGCTTCGCTATAAATGGCTTACCAAAGCTGTTTCTTTCAGAAATTGCTGAAATTTACCTTGACTGTTACCAGATTTTGTGGCATCTTTGTAATGATTGAGAGGATTGGCTCAGTCCACTGAATAACCTAATGCGAAAGGAGGTGCTATGGCGTTCAATTGGGGGCCGAATTTCATTGTTCCATCCGAGGCACTGAAATCCTATTCCGGTATCGTGCTACTGAGAGAGGAATACGATGAAGATCTATTGGAGAAGGAGTTGAAGGAGCTCAACATCCCCGGGGTTGTGGAGAAAGTCACTAATCCCTGGTATTATCGTAAGAAGAACACTGATACCTGGATTAAAATCGGTGAATCCCGTAATAGGGCGCAAAACTTTCCTGTCTCATGGGATACGACCGCTCTGAAAAACGGGAGTTACGAAGTACTAGGCCTTATGCATGTATTCGTAAGGGTTGGCACCAAGGAGCATGCCATCGCCAGGCAGAACATTGTAGAGGTCACGGTTAAGAACTGACGCCCAAAACATTCCGATGATTCATCTTTCTCTAACTGTGCAACTGAGCTTCTCCTTGAGAGCACCGCATATCGGATATTGCCACAGCAGTTCCGCATCTGACGCATATTATCCCACTGTTTACAGCCTTTAGAGACATCCAACAATTTCTTACGCTTTTTGTGCTTTGTGCCCCGATATGGTTAGGGCAGGTCTCAGACCTGCCCTAATTTTGCAATAGAAACGTAAGCTGTTTATTACCACTTTTCCTGTTGTAGCCTGGCTATGAGCCACTTCTTCAGCCGCTCGTCCAGCTTGCCCACCCAGGACTCTATCTTCCGAATGTCGCCGCTGGCGATAGCTGCCTTCTCCTCAGGAGTCAAGTCATACTCTTTCAGCGCCTCAACAGGATTTTCCGCCAGCCTGGCGAAGAAGGCGTTATCCTGAGATGCCCTATCCAGTACCGCAAGCACTGCTTTGACTGCGGAAACCTTGAACTCGGGGATCTTCGCCGACGGGTCTGAGGCAGTACTGGTCACCACGTTTACCGGCAGCTCGCTCCAGTGGAACGCCATGAAGGCGAGACCAGGCGCAGTCTCATCCGTTATGCGAACCGGCGCCTCTATTTTACCTCTCTCTGATGCTATGGCTACTATGTCGCCATCCACGATACCGAGTTTCAACGCATCTTCGGGATGGATGTCGATAGTGCCGTTGGGGCACAGCTTGTCCAGCACTTCAGACCGGCGTGTCATGCTGCCGGCATGGTAGTGCTCCAATATTCTTCCTGTGGTAAGGATAAGCGGGAATCCTGACGATACTGATTCCGCCGGGGGCTTGTACTCTACGGCATGGAATTTGCCCAGCCCGCGATTGAATTTGCCCTGGTGCAGGAAAGGAGTTCCGGGATGGTTCCTGTCAGTGCAGGGCCACTGCAATCCATAGCCATTCAGTCGGTCATAATGAATACCACCGTATATCGGGGTCAGCGAGGCAATCTCCTCCATTATCTGTTCGGGGTTCTTACGGCCGAAGGGATGTCCCATCTTTTCGGCCAGCAAGGTAATAATCTCCCAGTCCGCTTTAGCCTCACCGGGAGGCTCGACGGCTTTTCTCACCCTCTGCACGCGCCTTTCGGTGTTAGTGAATGTGCCATCTTTTTCAGCGTAAGCCATCGCAGGTAGAATAACATCCGCGATAACGGCTGTCTCTGTGGGGAATATGTCTTGTACCACCAGGAACTCCAGGTTGGTCAGGCTCTGGCGGGTATGCCGCATATCAGGGTCGGTGATGATTGGGTTCTCTCCCATGATATACATCGCCTTAACGCCACTACCCGGCTTGGTGCTCATCATCTCTCCCATAGTAAGCCCTGGTTTTGCCGGTAGCGCGCTGACACCCCATGCAGTCTCGGCTGCCTTCCTTTTCTCCTGGTCTGTTACCGCCTGATAGCCTGTTAGCACATTAGGCAGGGCTCCCATATCGCAGGCTCCCTGGACATTGTTCTGGCCTCTCAGCGGGCTCAAGCCGGTGCCTTCCCGACCGATATTGCCGGTCAGCATCAGCAGGTTCGCCAGAGTCTTGACATTATCTGTGCCCGTGGTGTGCTGAGTTATGCCCATGCCGTATAAAACGGCAGCCTTATCGACACCGGCAAACATGCGTGCGGCCTTTATTATGTCGGTGCTGGGTACGCCGGTTATCTTTTCGGCCATCTCCGGCGTGTATTTTTTGACAGTCTCCGCCAGTTGCTCAAAGCCCTCAGTTCGCTCCTGGATAAACTTCTTGTTAAGAAGGTTCTCCTCGATAATTACGTGCATCATGGCATTGATTAGAGCCACGTCCGTTCCGGGCTTATGCCGTAAATGTATTGATGCCATTTTGGCCAGCTCGGTGGTACGGGGGTCGGCGATAATAAGCTTGGTGCCCTTGAATTTCACTCCCTGCCGGATGAGCCGTCCGATAATGGGATGACACTCTGTAGTATTGGAGCCTATCACGAAGAGCAGCTCAGCCTTACCCACATCGGCTATTGAGTTGGTCATTGCTCCGCTTCCGAACGCTTGGGCCAGACCGGCCACAGTGGGGGAGTGTCAGAGGCGGGCACAGTGGTCTATATTGTTGGTCCCGATTACCGCCCGGGTGAACTTTTGCAGGAGGTAATTCTCCTCGTTGGTGCACTTGGCCGAACTCAGCACACCGATGCTATCAGGACCGTATTTCTCCTTTATCTGGTTAAGTCTCTTGGCGACCAGGTCGAGCGCCTCATCCCAGGTTGCTTCGCGGAATATATCTTTGAAGTTGCCGTTGACCTGTATGTCTTTACCTTTGCCCTCTTTTCTGATCAGGGGCTTGGTCAGCCTGCTGGGATGATTAACGAAGTCGAAGCCGAAGCGTCCCTTGACGCAGAGGCCGCCCTTGTTTACCGGGCTTTCCCTATCGCCCTGGACTTCGACGATCTCATTGCCGCGCATGCCCAGATATATCGAGCAGCCGACACCGCAATAAGGGCAGATAGTTTTGACGTGGCGCGTCGCCTGCCTGGTGCGCTTGGGAACCAGAGCGCCTGTGGGGCACCTGGCGATGCACTCGCCGCAGGACTCGCAAATTGAATCATGTATCGGCTTATCGCCGAATGTGCTTACTTTAGCTGCATAGCCGCGGTATGCCAGGTCGATAGCGCCCACGCCTGCTATTTCCTGACAGGCCCGCACGCATCTGCCACAGAGAATGCACTTGTTATGGTCGCGGTCGAAGGCAGGGTGGCTCTTATCAATGGGCAAAACCCTCGTGCCCTTACGCAGCCGGTCGAAGTGCTCCTGCTCGATGCCCAGGTATCGGGCGACCTTTTGCAGTTCGCACTGCTGGTTCTTAGCGCAGGTGAGGCAATCGCCGATGTGGTTAGCCATGATTAGCTCGATGGCTATGCGTCGTGCCTGGTTAACTTTGGGCGTCTCGGTATGAACTACCATCTTATCTGCTGCCGGAGTAGTACAGGAACTGACTATGCCGCGCATTCCATCAATCTCAACTACGCATAGCCGGCAAGCCCCGTAGGGTTTCAGGTCGGGGTCGTAGCAAAGTGTAGGTATATATATGTCGGCACCCAGTGCCGCCTCGAGTACAGTAACCCCCTTGGGCGCCTCTACCTTCTTGCCATCGATGGTCAATGTTATAGTTGCCACTTTTTTCTCTTCCGCAGTAGTTGAGGCAGTCGTGGTCATCTGATTCCTCCCTTTACTTAGGCCTTACCGCCTACGGGCACAGGTTCCGCCGGGGCTTTTACAGGTGCCCCTGATGAGATTGCCACTGCACTGAACTTGGCCGGGCAAACATCCAGGCATGTCCCGCATTTTGCACACTTGCTCTGGTCTATAACGTGCACCATCCGCTTGCCGCCCTTGATTGCTTCGGATGTGCAGGCTCGGATGCAGATGCCGCACCCCTGGCACTTCTCGGGGATGATATAGTAAGAGATCAGTGGCCGACAGGCTAAAGCCGGGCACCGTTTCTCGTTTATATGGGCTTCGTATTCATCTCTGAAGTAGCGAATAGTGGTCTGCACCGGATTGGGAGCCGTGCCGCCTAGAGCGCAAAGCGAGCCGTTCTTAATTGCATCGCCTACTTCCAGAAGCAGCTCTATGTCTCCGGGTCTGCCTTTGCCGTTTACTATATCCTGCAGGATATCCAGCATCTGTTTCGTTCCCAGCCTACACATTACGCATTTGCCGCAGGACTCGGATTGAGTGAAGTTAAGAAAATACCTGGCCACATCGACCATGCAAGTAGTCTCGTCCATCACTACCATTCCGCCGGAGCCCATTATGGAGCCGGCGGCGGCTAAGGACTCATAGTCAACAGGGGAATCAAGGAAGCTTGTGGGCAGACAGCCGCCCGACGGCCCACCGGTCTGTGTCGCTTTGTATTTCTTGCCTCCCGGGATTCCGCCACCTATTCCGTAGATGATCTCACGCAGGGTTATGCCCATAGGCACCTCGATAAGCCCGGTGCGCACGACCTTGCCTACCAGTGAAAAGGTCTTGGTGCCCTTGCTTTTCTCGGTGCCGTAGCTGGCGAACCAGCTCGCGCTTTTCTGAAGAATGGCTGAGACGTTGGCCCAGGTCTCCACGTTGTTGATATTGGTGGGTTTGCCCCAGAGACCGGATTGAGCGGGGAAGGGTGGCCGTGAGCGAGGCATGCCGCGGTTGCCTTCGATAGAGGCCATCAGGGCTGTCTCCTCGCCGCAGACGAAGGCTCCGGCGCCCTCTTTTATCTTGATATGAAAGTTAAAGCCGGAACCCAGGATATTATCGCCGAGCAATCCGCATTCCTCCATCTGTTTCAGGGCAACTACGAGCCGCTTAATTGCCAGCGGATATTCTGCGCGGATATAAACGTAGCCCTCCGATGCTCCTATGGCGTAAGCGCCGATGAGCATACCTTCAAGGACGGCGTGGGGGTCGCCTTCCATAACCGCTCTGTCCATGAAAGCCCCCGGGTCTCCTTCATCAGCGTTGCAAACAATATATTTGACGGTGCCTGGCGCATCGTGGCAGAATTGCCATTTCATCCCTGTGGGGAAGCCTGCGCCGCCTCGACCGCGCAAACCCGATTTCTTCATCTCATCGATTATTTCCTGGGGCTTCATCTTCAGCGCTTTAATGAAGCCCTCGTAGCCGCCGTTGGCGATGTAGTGCCCTATGTTTGTGGGGTCTATGTTTCCGCAGTTGCGCAAAACGATACGGACCTGCGGCTTCAGTACAGGGAGTTCGAAGAGTTTGGGGATACCCTTCAGAGTCCCTTCGCCGCGGGTGCCCAGGGCTAGGTCAGGTCGGGGATTGTCTCCAACCAGCCAGTCTCTGATAATCTCAGCCACGAGTTCAGGTGTAAGATCGCCGTAGAAAACGCCGGGCTTGCCCGGCTTTATTACCTCGAACAGCGGTTCCGCATAGCAAAGGCCAATGCAGCCCACCTGTATGATGTCGGCCTTGATATTGTTCTTGGCTAACTCGGCGTTAAGCGCCTCCATTATGGTTTCCGCTCCCGCCGCCATACCGCAGGTGGCAGTGCCGATCAAAATGCGTGGTATCGGGCTATTCTGCATCGCCTTCCATTCGGAAGCCGCTTGTCTTTTTATCTCTTCAAAACTCATTGTGCCCCCTATCTGATATCACGCTCAGGTTACTCGCTTTTTTTACCTATGGCTTTTTTAGCTTTCTCCGGCGTCATTCTGCCGTGCACCTTATCGTTCACCACCATGACTGGCGCTAAGGCGCAGGAACCGAAGCAGGCTACGGTTTCCAGACTGTATTCCATGTCCGGCGTGGTGTCTCCGTCCTTGATGCCCAATTGATTCTCTAGCTCGGTGATTATTTTTGGGGCTCCGCGTACATAGCAGCCCGTGCCTCGGCATACCTTTATAATATTGCGGCCCGTGGGAACAAGCTTGAACTGAGCGTAAAATGTGCCTATGCCAAAGACTGTGCTCGGCGGCACATGAACAAATTCGGCTATTCGTTTCATCGCTTGCTCGGGCAAATAGCCGAACCGTTGTTGAACCTGCTGAAGAATCGGGATTAACTCGCCCTTCTCGCCTTTGAAGTGCGTCAGGATTTCATTCATTTGGCTATCAATGGCTTTGTCAGTTCCGGGTGTAGCTGTGCGCGCACCTTCTATCGCTGGAGCAACTTTCATTTTCGCACCTCTTGTAGTCTCGTCATGCTGTTCGGATTGCGAATGGCTATTCGCCGTACTCTACCATTTCTCCTGGCTGAGCCGACACCACAACCAAGTCGCCAATCGCTTGTCCAGCTTCCCCACCCAGCTCTCTATCTTTTTGATATCGCCGCTGCCGAGCGCTGCCCTTTCTTCCCAACTGAGGACATAATACTGGGAAAGGGTTTTCTCAGGGTTGTCGGATAGCTGAGCCAGGAAGTTGGTGTCATCAGCAGCCCGAGCCAGTATCTCGAGAATAGCCTCCTTGCTTGTCTGGACTGCCTTAGCTTCTCCCTTGGACAATTTACCCAATGCTTCCATTCCCTTCTCCTTCTTTGAGCCTACTGTCGTAGCCATTGATTCGCCTCCCCCCTTTTTCTTCCTCAACATAAAGTATAGCTTCCCCAAACCTCGCTTACATTGGCCTTTCGTGCAATCCGGGGTATGTACAAAGGTACAACACAGTGATTGTATCCAAGAACGATAGAATGTGGACTTTGGTGAAATCGGAGGTGGTGTTGAATTGTTAAACATCCATGGTGAGAGGAAGTAGGGGGTAAAAATTTTCAGCCCCTCCGAGTCACCAATCTATGAATGACTAGATACTCAACACCTCATCACTTGTGATTTTCTTGCATTCCAACACAAACAGCATATAATTGAAATCGAGATAGCAAAAGATGGCGATATTCCCTGAGATAGACCCCGCAAAATGCAATGGCTGCGGCTTATGCGTCGCCGTCTGCGAGCGCGGCGGTCTCATCTTAGTCACCGGCCCTGTGGTCGCAGCCGTGGAGACTGCCGACTGCGATTGGTGTGCCTACTGCGAGGCGGTGTGCAAGACCGGAGCTATACGCTGTGCTTATGAAATAGTGTTCGAAGTGCCTTGATGGTTCCTCTGTGATCTCAGGGACACCGTCTACTGCATAACCTCAAGACAAAAATAGCCTGCAACCATGCCTTCTTTAAATTCCACTAATGCCTTCATCTGGCTGCTTATAGTGCCTCGGTCCGTGACGGCGCTCAGGCCATTTGTGTGCAGTCATCCATTTCATAGATAAAGCAAAGTCTCTACATAATTTCTTCACAATCCGGTGGTACTATGAGCTTAAAATCAGTTTGTTAATGGATAGCCCAAGCTGAATGCTATCTCTTGTTGTAATGAGATTCTACTTATAGCCAAACCCGGGTGGAAAGGAGGTGAGAGAGAATGTGGAAAAATAAGAAGGTCGTTCTCGTGACGGCTGTGGCAGTTGCCGTGCTTATCAGCGGTGTAGTAGCAGGGGTAACTCTTGCCCAGAGTGGAAGTGGAAACGGAAATGGAAACGGAAACGAGACCCAGGCAAATACTCGATATCAGGAGCTGCTGACTAAGGTCGCTACAATCTACCAGCAGAACACCGGAGTTGCCCTAAATGTGCAGCAACTGGAAACCGCCTTTGCCCAGGCCCAACAGCAGATGCAAAGCGAAGCTATACAAACCTGGCTTCAGAACCTGGTTACCCAGGGCAAGATAACCCAGACACAAGCCAACCAGTTCCTGCAGTGGTGGCAGTCCAGACCCAACATCCCATCGCTTCAATTACCTCGAGGGGGAGGAATGATGTGGGGTGGAGGTAACCACGGTGGGTGGGGCGACGACTAAACGACCCCGATAAGGAGTCTGGCTCATGAGCTGGCGCGTAAATGGATTTGACGGGGCGGTAGAGTAAACGCATAAAGATAGTCGCTTTGCCAGCTTGGGGGGAGGGGGGAACTACTCCCTCCCCTCGTTGAGCCAGGGAGATAGTTATTCAGGCTCAAAGGCGGATACCCGGAAGGGGTCGGTATTTCGACCCCTGTTGTTGTTTAGAGGACTTCCTGATAGACGTCGAGGATTTGCCTGGCTGCCATTTGCCAGTTGAATTTGCGCAGCACCCTGTTGCGGGCCTCCTTGCCCATCTCGCAGCGCAATTCGTTGTTCTGCACGAGTTTCTTTATAGCAGCAGCCAGTTTGGGGACATCGGCCGGCGGCACCAGTATGCCTGTCCTGCCATCGTCAACCAGCTCGGGCAGCGCTCCGGCGCTGAAAGCTATTACAGGTATTCCGCATGCCATGGCTTCCGCAGCAGGGAAACCGAACCCCTCGAACATGGAGGGAACGACTGCTATATCCGCTGCCCCGTACCACCTTACCAGGTCGTCTCCACTTAACCTGCGGGCGAATGTGACATGGCCATTGAGATTGATCTGCTGCATCAGGGCTGGCACGTATTGGGCTTCGGGCGCGCCGCCGTCAATGATTGTCAGCTTCACCGGGCACTCGTTCTCCAGCATCTTGATTGCTTGCAGCAGGTAGATGATGCCCTTCTTCCTGTCCTCAGTATTGCCCACGAAGATCAAGCTATTCGACTTCTTGGGTAAGCCGTCTCGATTATTGAAGACATCGGTATCTATACCGTTATATACCACCCTGATACGGTCGGAAGGTACGCCCATAAGGCGCTCTATTTCGCGGGCCGAGCACTCAGAAACAGTGATGACCCGGTCGGCGCGGCGTCCTACAAATGACTGCATGGGCACATATACCGAGTAGAACCACCAGCGGCGCCATTTCTCGATCTGGTTTCGGGCCTGTGCGAAGTCCGAATCGCGGTCCAGGGCCATGGGATGGTGTATGGTTGCCACAAAGGGCAGCTTGTGTCTTTTAATCAGGGCCAGGCCATACCCCAGCCCCTGGTTATCATGTACCACATCGAATTTAATGCGGGGGTTTAACTCCCGGAAAGCGGCGTAAGCCCTGATGCTGAAGGCCAGCGGCTCGCTGTACATCCCCATTCTGGTAGCCGATGCCTCGAATAAATCGACAGGGTTGCGCATAGGGCCGACGTGGTTGCCCATATGGTATTTGGAGACATATGCGCTGTGACAGATCGGA
>JAJYLC010000015.1 GCA_021787935.1 Chloroflexota bacterium
GTGCTTGAGCAAAGCATTCCTGACGAAAGCTTAGTTGTGTAATCATGTGTGGCATAGTTGGTTACGTGGGAAAAAGACAGGCCCAACCGGTCCTGGTCAATTGTTTAAAGAGGCTGGAGTATCGCGGTTATGACTCCTGCGGCATCGCCTTGCTAGGGAAGAACCTGGAAATCTACAAGGACGCTATGAGAATTGAGTCCCTGGAAAAATCATTGCGTCCCAACAGCAGTCACACCGGCATCGGGCATACCAGGTGGGCTACCCACGGCAAGCCTTCGCAGAAAAATGCTCACCCTCATACAGATTGTACTGGCAAAATAGCTGTAGTACACAACGGCGTGATTGAAAACTTCCTGCAACTCAGAGAGCAACTGACAAAGGAAGGGCACGTATTTAGCTCCGATACAGATACCGAGGTCATACCACACCTCATCGAAAAATACTACCAGGGGAATCTGGAGCAAGCTGTGTCAAGAGCCATAGTTGACATAACTGGCTCATACGCCTTTGTCGCTATGCATGTTGACTGGCGGGGACTCGTAGTAGCTAGGAACGAGAGCCCATTGATCTTAGGCATAGGCGATAAGGAGTTTATCGTAGCCTCCGATGTCCCTGCAGTGCTGGACTACACCGATAGGGTGATCTATCTCGAGGATGGGGATATCGGCGTTATCACCGAGAATGCTCTCAAGTGCACCAGTAACGGGAAACAGGTCGAAAGGGCCGAACACAGGATACCCTGGAGCATGGAAGAAGCACAGAAAGCAGGTCACGAGCACTTCATGATTAAAGAGATCCACGAGCAGCCCAGGGTTATCCGAAATACCTACAAAGGATATATCTCAGCGCTTGAGCCGGTGGTAAATCTCGGCATATCGAAAAATGCCGACATTAGCGATATCCTCATCATAGCATGCGGCACCTCCTACTATGCCTCGCTGGTAGGGAAGCATGTTATTCAAAGCCTGTCACAGATACCGGTCAGGGTTGAGATAGCCTCTGAGTTCAATTACTCCGACACTGTATTGGGCAAAACATGGGTTATAGCTGTTACTCAGTCGGGGGAAACCGCTGATAGCTTGAGGGCACTGAAAAAGGCCAAGGAGTCGGGTTGCCGTACCTTGGTGATTACCAACGTGGTCGGGAGCACAGCCACACGCATCGCTGATGAAACACTTTACATAACGGCTGGTCCTGAGATATGTGTAGCTGCCACCAAAAGTTTTATCGCTCAGCTTACAATGCTGTATTTGTTGGCTCTAGCATGGTCATCGGCAGGCGTCCGCTCCAGAGCGAGCTTGATTACCGAACTAAGACAATTGCCGAATAAGGTGCAGGAGTTGCTCGACAGAGAAGAGCAGATCACCGAACAAGCTAAGTATCTGGCGCGGTACGAAAATGCGTTTTTCGTGGGCAGGGGAATCAACTTCCCCATTGCTCTTGAAGGAGCGCTGAAGTTGAAAGAGATCTCCTATATCCATGCCGAAGGCTACCCTGCAGGAGAACTCAAGCACGGCCCCTTCGCCCTGCTTACACCGGAGACGCCGGTGGTTGCCCTGACTGCCAGAGATAATACCTATGATACTCTGTTAGCGAATATAAAAGAGATAAAAGCCAGGGAATCCCCGGTGATAGCTGTTGCCCAGGAAGGCGACGACGAGATAGAGAAATACGTTGACTTCTTGATCAGAGTACCCAGGGTTGAACCTGTCTTCTCGCCGGTGGTCAATGCTGTCGCCTTGCAACTGCTGGCCTACTACACCGCCCGAGAAAGAGGTTGCCCCATAGATACCCCGCGAAACCTGGCCAAGAGTGTTACCGTAGAGTAACAGACGGGAAGAGAGGAGATAAATTTGAAGATTCTGGTCACCGGAGGGGCGGGATTTATCGGTTCTAATCTGGTAGATGCATTAGTTGACCTTAATCACGATGTAGTAGTTGTTGATAACCTCTCCAGCGGCTTAAGTAGAAATCTGAACCCTAAAGCCAGATTCTACGAGATTGACATTCGCGACAAGAAATTATCCAAAGTCTTCGAACAAGAAAAACCTGATATAGTCGATCATCATGCAGCTCAGATAGACGTTCGTAAATCTGGCGAAGACCCTATAGCAGATGCTGAAGCAAACATTTTGGGCAGCCTGAACGTAATCACTAACTGCGTTCGCTCTGGTGTCAAAAGGGTGGTCTATGCTTCCTCCGGCGGGGCTATCTATGGCGATCCCCAATACCTGCCTGCCGACGAGAACCACCCTATAAATCCCATATCGCAGTACGGTGTTTCAAAGCACACGGTGGAGCACTATCTCCATCTCTACAGCATTATCCATGGCCTGGAGTACATGGCTTTAAGGTATTCCAATGTCTACGGCCCGAGGCAAAATCCTTATGGAGAAGCAGGCGTAGTGGCCATCTTCGCCATCCAGATGCTCACCGGGAAACAACCTACCATCTTCGGTCCTGGAGATAAAACCAGGGATTATACGCATGTCTCGGACATCGTGAAGGCCAATATTGTAGCTCTCGAAAAAGGTAAGAACACCATCTATAACATCGGCACCGGTGTTGAGACATCGGATCAGGAGATATTCGATACCATGGCCAGCGTGTTAGGATACAAAGGAAAGCCTATTTACGCCCCCGTCCGCAAGGGTGAGGTCTACCGCATATCGCTCGAATGCAGCAAAGCTCGCAAAGAGCTTGGCTGGAGACCCAGGCTTTCGCTTAAAGAAGGAGTAGCACAGACCGCAGAGTACTACAGAAAGCTGGCCAAGCAATCAGCCCCAAGATAGCTAATTGCCTTCTCCTTCTGCATCATGCCTGACTGATACTGAGTAACTTGTGACTGCGCATATCCTAAGTTAAAATGGGTTTGATAGAACCATATCCAGAGTGGAAGATGTCAGGGAACTGAGATGCGAGAGGCTGTGATAGTAGATGCAGTGCGGACTCCCATAGCCAAAGCACACCCGGAGAAGGGGTGGTTCAAGGATATTCGTTCCGATGAGCTCGGCATCGTAGTAATCCGAGCGCTCCTTAAGAGAACGAAGATTGATCCTGAGCTCATAGAGGATGTAATTCTAGGCTGCGCTACCCAGACAGGCGAGCAGGCGATGAACATCGCGCGATACATCTCGATTATGGCTGGCCTGCCTTTTGGGGCAGCCGCTCAGACTATAAATCGCCAGTGCGCCTCTAGCATGACGGCAGTCCACAGCGTCGCTCAGGCCATAATGGCAGGTTACGGAGATGTCTTCATCGCAAGCGGTATCGAGCACATGACCCATCTACCTGAGGGGGCAGGGGCAGACCTGAACCCGAAGCGTTTCGAGTTCATCGAGCGCAGTTCATCGTCGATGGGTTTGACTGCCGAGAACCTGGCGGAGATATACAACGTAAGCCGGGAGGAGCAAGAGAAATACGCCCTCGGAAGCCATCAGAAGGCCATAGCCGCTCAGAAAGAAGGCAAGTTCAGGGACGAGATTGTGCCGGTAGAAATACATTTAAAGAACGGCGTCAAGAAGCTAATAGATAGAGACCAGAACCCCAGGTCTTATACCACTCTCGATATCATGGCTGCCCTTGAGCCTATTACCAGACCAGGCGGCACCATTACGGTGGCAACCGCTTCAGCAGCAAGCGACGGTGCAGTTGCAATACTGTTGATGTCGGCAGAGAAAGCGAAAGAACTCAAAATAGAACCCAAGGCGAAGGTACTATCCATGGCTGTGGCCGGAGTCGACCCCAGGCTGATGGGGCTCGGCATCATCCCGGCAACGAAGAAAGCTCTGGAGAGAGCAAAGCTAACCATATCTGATATTGATATAGCAGAGATAAATGAAGCCTTCGCGGTGGTAGCTATGGTCGCGATTCGAGAACTGGGAATCGACGAGACTAAGGTAAATCCCAACGGCGGAGCAGTCGCCCTGGGTCATCCCATGGGATGCAGCGGTGCCAGGCTGGTTACTACACTGACTCATGAGATGGTGCGACGCCGGGCAAAATATGGTTTGGCAGCGATGTGCGTAGGGATGGGACAGGGGGCAGCAACCATTCTGGAGAGATTAGATTGGTAAACTGCGTTTGAACGGAAAATATATGGCAAATCATCAGGACTTCGATGCGCAGTTTCCCAATTTCTCTAATTTTTCGATGCAGACCCGCTCGTTTCCTGTGTTGTTGATTTCTTTAATGTCTGGTCGCCCTTCTCCGATAGAGGCTCAGTAAACGCTGCCTCCAGTTCTGGTCCCTCCAGGGTCTCTGTGACCAGCAGTTTTTCGGCAATATGGATAAGACGCGGCTTATTTTCATGCAGTACCTTGGTAGCGACCTGGTGCGCGCTCTCGGTGATACTGTGTACCTCTTCGTCGATTTGTTTCGCGATCTCTTCACTATAGTCTTTCTCTTCAGCTGGCCCAAGACCAAGATACGAAGATGTCGGCTGGCGTCCGAAAGTCCTGAGCCCCAGTTTCTCGCTCATGCCGTAGTCGGTCACCATCCTGCGCGCTATTTCTGTTGCCTGCCTAATATCGCTATGAGGACCGGTTGATACCTCGCCGAACATCATCTTCTCAGCGGCATGTCCTGCCATCAACACCGCCAGGGTATCTTTGAACTGAGAGGCTGTCATGAAATAACGGTCTTCTGTCAGAAGCCGTGTGTAGCCCCCCATAGTGCCACGTGCAACAATAGAGATCTTGTGCACGGGGTCTACGTTGGCCAACATACGCGCAACGAGGGCATGCCCTGCTTCATGGTAAGCAGTGGTCTCCCGATCTCGGGGATTGACCCTCAGGCTTTTCCTCTCAGGTCCCGCGATAACACGGTCAATCGATTCCTCAAGCTCCTCCATGCCAATAGATGACTTATTCCGTCTGACCGCCAGGATAGCGGCTTCGTTTACTAGGTTAGCAAGGTCGGCTCCACTGAAGCCGTGCGTTTCCTTGGCAATTGTTGCCAAATCAACAGATTCATCCAGCTTCTTGCCCTTCGCATGAATCCCGAGGATTGCGCCTCGTTCTGCAGTATTGGGACG
The DNA here is from genome assembly GCA_021787935.1 of Chloroflexota bacterium. Taxonomy (GTDB): domain Bacteria; phylum Chloroflexota; class Dehalococcoidia; order SZUA-161; family SZUA-161; genus JACWAE01. The sequence goes on from JAJYLC010000015.1 coordinate 5,036, forward strand.
GTCGAGCGTAACACGCCTGTCGAAGCGGCCGGGCCGCAAGAGCGCAGGGTCGAGAACATCTACCCGGTTGGTAGCAGCTAGGACGACCACGCCGATGTTGGGGTCAAAGCCGTCCATCTCAACCAGAATCTGGTTAAGCGTCTGCTCCCTTTCTTCGTGGCTTCCCGGTATGGCACCTGAACGCAGGCGGCCCACAGCGTCTATCTCGTCAATAAAGATTATGGCTGGAGAATTGCGCTTGGCCTGGTCAAACAGGTCACGTACCCTGGCGGCACCTACGCCAACAAACATCTCAACAAATTCGCTGCCACTTACCGAGAAGAATGGGGCGTTGGCTTCGCCGGCCACCGCCCGCGCTAACAGGGTCTTTCCAGTCCCCGGCGGTCCGACTAGAAGTACGCCTTTGGGTATGGTTGCCCCAATGTCTTGAAACTTGTGGCGGTTCCTCAGGAACTCAACCACCTCCCTGAGGTCCTCTTTAGCCTCTTCAGCGCCGGCAACGTCTGCAAAGGTTACCAGAGGCCTATCTCCTGAAATCAGCCGCGCCTTGCTGCGCCCAAAACTAAGTGCCTGATTTTGCGCAGAGCGTCCAGCCCGCATTAAGAACCAGATCAGGCCAACAAAGAGCAGGAGCGGGATGATTACGATTAATATATTACCAACACTCGAGCCACTGCTGGCTGCATTGGTGGAATAATCAGCAGGAAGCACAAAGCCCATTGTTTGCAGGTCAGCTATATTGAGAGAGTCTATATTCGTTGTTAGTAAGTCGCCATCCTTGACTTGAACTGTGTTGCCGTTCGTATCAGTTATTGAAAGTGGAGCACCAGCCACAGCCGCCTTTATCGTCATCGAACCACTACTGGTATTAACCACAACATTTTGTATATTGCCAGATTTCGATAAAGCAATCGCTTCGCTGAGGTTAATAGTGATCTGGCTGCTAGTGGTCGGTACACAACCGGACAGCAATATCCCAAGTATCGCCGCCGCTGCGATCAGCAGAAGAAGTGTGCGCAACTTTGCTTTTCTAAATTTTTCAGGCTTGCTATTCATCTTGTCGCTTGCATACTAGGTAACCTGTTATCTCGTTACAGGTGTTCCAACACAAGGAAATCATAAAGCTATGCTCATATTAATACGCTGGCAATAAGAAGTCATAAAATTGATAGCAAAAATGTAAAGAAATTATCACATTTCCAAAGGCTCCCATTAGAACCATAGCAGTAACTCCAACGCTTTGTCAATGGCCGAACTCGACGAAATCTTCCTTGACCCTATGCCCTGTTTGCGCTAGACTGTTCATGCACTATGAGTAGATGGGGCCCGTAGCTCAGCGGCAGAGCGGTCGGCTCATAACCGATTGGTCGTTGGTTCGAATCCAGCCGGGCCCACCATGCTGTACAATATCCATGTACCTCAATTATAATCCAAGTTGTGCCGGGTATTTGTTTTAGGCGATTTTGTAGTAATACTGACATCTGTGCACTCTCGCCGTCATTAAACAAAATCTGATTGTGCGCTTCTTTAGTCATTTTCGGCATATGGAGGTGAACTGATGGGAATAGAGGAGAACAAGGCCCTGGTGCAGCGCTTTTTTGATGAGGTCAACAGCCATCGTCTTGATAAGGCGGCCGAGTTTTTTGCCCCAGACTATATAGACCACTACGGATCAGCGGATACCCCTCCAACACGAGGCAGTGCGACTTTCAAACAGCTCTATGGTGGGCTACTCAAAGCTTTCCCTGATCTGCATCAGACGCTCGAAGACCAAGTCGCGGAAGGGGACAAGGTGGTCAGCCGTAAGACCTATCGGGGCACACACCGAGGACAGTTCATGGGTATCGCCCCTACGGGCAAGGCAATAGCGGTCCTGGCAATAGATATTTTCCGCATCGCGAACGGGAAGTTGGAGGAGCACTGGGGCCTGGGGGATCTTCTCGGTGCGGTGCAACAACTCGGGGCTGCGCCTGGTCCAGGCAGGTAGAAACTCCTTAGGTTAGCCCTTTCTGGTTCAGTCTGGTAATGGAGAGAATGTTTGAATGATCCGGCCAGATATTGGGATGAATATTCCGCGGATAATATAACTTGGCCAGAAATTGGTTGGCTCAGTGGGCGGTTGTGGGAGGCAGGATCCGAAACCTCTCGTTAGCTTGCAGATTTCTAATTTCGGATGACGAATTGCTGGATCCAAAGAACCGTCTTTTAACCGATTCGAGCATGCCTTCAGAGGTCTCTATAATAAGCAGCCAAATGTAAGTCCCCCAGCTTATAGCTGTGTTCATTTAGATTCCTTCGTATTCTTTTTTTGCTCATCTGATGGGACAATCAGCGGCGGGATAGTCAGAGGCCGAGCGGAGTCGGTTAAAGGTTGAGATGGCGGCACATCGTGTTCGCTCCGTAGATATTCGCCCATCATTATGAGCACGCACAGCGGTGTATTAGGGCATCTGTCGCTGCAGTATCGGCAATATCGCTCTGACATCTGTCCCAGGCAGCCAGGCTTTTTTATCTGTTGCATCATTTCGGCCACTTCTTTTCTGTCCGTTTTTTGATCAACCCTTTATTGGACTAACGGACTATAAGAATTAATGAAATAAATTCGAATAAAATCTAAAGTCCGTATTTATTATTTCGCAACGAGGGACTTTTTACCACTTTTTTTGCATTTTGTCAAGCCCTTTCGAGCACAAAAGTCCGCTTTTAAGTGGTTTCAAGTCATGAGATTTGAGGAGGGAAAACAGGTACAAAAAGTCGGGGAGACAGGATTTGAACCTGCGACCCCTTGCACCCCATGCAAGTGCGCTACCAGGCTGCGCCACTCCCCGGTTTCGTTCACTTATTAACTTTTGACAGGAGCTATTACAACTTTATTAAATATAAGCATGTCGTAACTTTTTGTCAAACGGAAGAACATATCGAGTAGTGGCGTTCAATTGAACGCCACTACAATCAGGGTCTAATCTGTTCTAAAACTGGCGGGGTCCTTTTTCAAAGGTATCACAATATAGCCACCAGCACTATCTCCGATGCACTCGGCGTTTCCGTGGACTAAAAGATATGCGGTATAGGCGGCAATAATTGCGTCGTATTCGTCGTGCTTCAAATTATCATACTCTTCAATATTAGGGATTTTTTCAATAAACTGCTCTCTAAGGAAGCTACGTCCGGCTGCCTTTCTTTTATCGGGTATCTTGCCTTGCGGAGCTCTATCTTTCCAAAGTCTCATTTTGCTTGCATGTGGATATACTTCTATTACGTTATGGCCGCGAGATTCAAGCTCACCTTTCAACCTTATGGCTCGTTCAATCATGTCTTTGATAAAGGTGCGTTTGGTTGTGAAATAGATGTTAATTCCCTCTTGCCTGAGGATACTTTCGCACGCTCTATGTGGAGGATCTGGGCATGAACATTCTTTATTGAAACAGTGCAAGTCCAATGGTTTCTGGAGTGGGGCATCTATAGCTACCAGTTTCGGACGGTCATGTTCGACGGTAGCGATGATTTCCGAATCGGTGCTCAAAGATTTTAAGGAATGAACCCTCAAATCGTCTCCCAGCAAAGCATAAGCGCTTGATTTCTTGGGAGAAGAAGTGAGGTCGATTCCGGCGAAGGTGAGCACTCTAGCTCACCCTTCTGGTTATCTCCCGGGCCGCTACTACCCCGGAAGCAGCAGCTTGAATCAGCCCCCGGCTGACGCCTGCGCCATCGCCTATGGCGAACATGTTTGGTATCTCGGTCTCCAGATTCTCTGTCAGTTCGAGCCGTGATGAATAAAACTTGACCTCGATGCCGTAGAGCAGGGTATCGGGAGAGGCTACACCCGGTGCCAGTTTATCCATTGTGTTGAGCATCTCGTTGATTCCCTTTAAGAAGCGATAGGGGAGAACATAGCCGAGGTCGCCAGGAGTGGCACTCTTCAGGGTGGGTTTAACTGAGCCCTCTTCGATGGAACTAGCAGTAGAAATGCGTCCCTGGCTGAGGTCACCCCACGTTTGCACAATCACTCCTCCGCTTATGATGTTGGCAATGCGGGCCAGATACTTACCGTAGGCAATGGGCTCGCGGAAGGGTGGAGAGAAGGTCGCGCTGACCAGGAGTGCGAAGTTAGTATTCCCTGTCTTGCGGTGAGCATAGCTGTGCCCATTCACTGTTATCACCGGGTTGAGGCCGCCCGTGGTCTCCATAGTGACCTCCCCAGCAGGGCACATGCAGAAGGTCCTAATGCGGTCACCGAAAGTGGGCGAATAGTACTCTAGCTTAATCTCCCACAGGTTATCGGTCAGTTCCTGCAGCACTGTCATGGGCACCTCTACCCTTACTCCAACGTCGATAGGGTTGTTATGGAGGGTGAGCCCGAGCCTGGCCGCCTCTTTAAGCAGCCAATCGGCTCCCTCCCTGCCCGGGGCGATGATCAGATAGCGTGATTCTATTTTCTGCCCGTCGTCCGTTTGGATGCCTTTGATTCTCCCGTTTTGTCGGATCAAGGAGATAGCGGCGGTATCGGTCTGGCTCTCGATCCGGTCAGACAGGAACTTATGCATATCCCGCAGTACTTCGCGGCATTTCTCCGTGCCCATGTGGCGTATAGGCGCAGGAATCAGCCTCAGGCCGACTTTCTTAGCTTTTTGACTAAGCCGCTCCACCTCGGTACCAGTACCATAGACTTCGTTCGACGCGCCGAACTTGAGATATATATCGTCGACATAGTGGATCAAGTCGGTTGCCTTCGCGGGCCCTAGATAGGTTTCGAGCTGACCTCCCACCTGCGGAGAAAGAGTCAGCTTGCCGTCGCTGAAAGCGCCGGCGCCGCCCCATCCGCTGACCAGATCGCACGGTGAGCAGGGAGGGCAGCTTCGGTTCTTGCCGATAATAGGACATCGGCGAAAATGGAGGTCTCTCCCTTTCTCCAGAAGCAGAATGCTGAGGCTGGTTGACTGGCTTAATTCCAGGGCAGCGAAGATGCCCGCAGGCCCGCCGCCGACGATAATAACGTCGTATTTGCTTTGCATCTCTTTTCCCAAAACCCGATTGTATCCACATACCTATACCTTGTCAAACTGGCGAGCTTCGGGTTATTCCTGTGTGAGCAAATTGACTTGCTGTCTCGTACGGTGATAGAATTAGATAGGAGGGGTTGGGATGCCCATTTATGAATATTGCTGTCCTAAATGCGGGTTTAAGTTTGAGCTGCTTCGTCCTATGAGCAAGGCCAACGAGGATGCGCCCTGCCCGACCTGCAAAAACGGTGCGAAGCGGGCAGTCTCATCGTTTGCCGCCTTTTCCAAGAGTTCCAGCGGAAGCTCTGCTCCTGTAGCTGGGGCCGGTGGTGGCTGCAACGGTTGCACTTCCAGCAGTTGTTCTACCTGCCACTAGAGTTTAGATTGTAATTATGTTTTTAGGGGGTCCACTTGTAGCGGATGCCCCTTTCTATTTAATTTGACTGCGGCGTCACCAATTCGGGTTTAGCTTTTCTACTCCGCTTCAAAAGGTACCAGGCGACAGCGCCGATTACTATCGCTTCCACGATAGTTGCCCCTGCTATGAACAGCGCAGCATCCTGAAAGAAACCCTCAGGGAACATCGTTAACAAGTTGTCACCTGGGAAAAGCTGCCAGAAGTCGTTGCGAAAGCTGATTAAGTGAAACAGCAAAAAGAATTGATCGAAGTCAACGATCGCCGCGAGCCCCAGGGCCGCCAGGAGCGCAATGGTGGTCCAGCTTCCCCAGATGATCCGCCCGGCCAGCTTTCGCCAGAAAGCACCGCCCAGGGCGAGTAAATTGAATGCTATGTATACAGCGATGTAACCCAGGGAAACAAACTGGAGGCGGTAGACCAACTGGATCAGACCTTTAACATCTTTCAAATGGACTATGTCGCGCTGGCTGTATACACTGATGTCAACAAATTCTGCATTAGAGTTGAAATAGGTGATAAGCTTGTGAGCGATTTCGGTGAGATTACCTTGATCTAGCCCTGTTTCCGCGCTGACTTGGTATTTATTGAACCCGTACTCATAGAGCCGGATATCGTTTACTGCAAATCTCACATTGGTGGTAATGAGTAGTAATGGAATGCAGATAATGAACAGAATAGCGCTTATAGTTCCTAGTGCTTTCACTTAATCACTCCACCCCGCTTAGAATATGGTAGTCGAGTGTCTTCTACCTTGTCAATGTGAGTGGTGGGCTATATAATGGCCTTGAGGTTGGCAATGGCTGATAATGACGTTTATTCGAGTCTGGCAGAGAGACACGGCTACAAGGATTCCCTCCGGTATCGCCGCATATTGGAATATCTGATGGATCACAGACAGGCTGAGCTTGCCGCTCTCATGCCCATGAAATACAAAGAATTAGCCAATAGGCTCAATATGGATGTGGCGACTGTGAAAAGTGAAGTCGAGGGTTTATATAGAAAAGGTGTCATTTTCGCCAGAGGTCCCGAGAACCTTGAGGAAGCCAGCTTCGCCCTTGCCGTTGTGCAGTTACATGACATAACTATGTGCTCTTTTGACCGCGATGACGTTCGGGATAAGAAGCTCTTCGAGCTGTGGGACGACTTCTGTGTCAACGAATGGGACCCTGACCAGGTTGCCGACTGGGTCAAACAGGATGTGCCCCAGGGAAGGGTTGTTCCTGCCTACAAAGCCATCCTTAACAGCCCTGAGATATTGCCCTGTGAAGATATGCGCCAGATGATAAATTCGGCACGCTCTATTGCCGTTTCCTACTGCACCTGTCGCAGGCGCAAGGGAGCAGTAGGCAAGAAGTGTAATAAGTCCCACCCAATGGTAGACATCCAGTTCAATGTCTCCGCTGAGTACCTCATCAGCCGCAATGCTGGAAAAAGGCTTAGCCGCGAAGAAGCCCTGGCTCTGATAGACGAATGTGAAGGGCTCGGCCTGATTCATACTTGCGAGAACTCCACACGCATGAGGCCGCGCTGGGGGATGTGCAACTGCTGTACCGACTGCTGCATGGTTTATGAGCCCATCAATAGGTTGGGTGCTCCCGTGACCAAGTGCATCGCCAAAAGCAGGTACGAAGCCCATCTCGATGATGAACTCTGCATCGGGTGCGAGATCTGCGTGGACTGGTGTCCCTTCGGCGCCATAGAGATGGTGAAGCTGAAAGGCTCCCAGAAAGAGAAGGCAGCTGTAAATATCGAGAAGTGCATGGGCTGCGGCGTCTGCGTGCTTAAATGTGATTACGAAGCGCTGAGCTTAAAGCTGGTGAGACCCCCGGAACATATACCGCAGCCACAGTTTTAGAGAAGGATATGAAACAAGACCCTTCCAGTTTTGATGCCCTGGAGAAAATCGTGGCCAGGCTTCGGGCGCCCGATGGCTGCCCCTGGGACCGCGCTCAGACCCACGCCTCGATCAAGCCCTATCTAATAGAAGAGGCTTATGAGGTTCTTCAGGCTCTGGACGAGGAGAGCACAGACAAGCTGTGCGAGGAGCTGGGAGACCTGCTGTTGCAGATTCTGCTGCACGCCCAGATAGCCAAAGAAGCCAGTGAATTCAGTATTCGCGATGTCATCAAGGGCATCAACACCAAACTCATCCGCCGCCATCCCCATGTCTTCGGCCAGTCCAAAGCAGCTAATGCAGAGCAGGTAGCTCTGGAATGGGAGGAGTTGAAGCAGAACGAGCGCAAAAAAGATGACTCACTGCTTTCCAGCGTGCCCAGGGGAATGCCGGCGTTGAGCTACAGCCATTCCATACAGCGCAGGGCTGCCGGGGTAGGCTTCGACTGGAAAGAGTACGAAGGCATACTTGACAAGCTTACTGAAGAGATACGTGAGGTGAAACAAGCAACTACCCAGCAGGAGAAGATTCGCGAGTTCGGTGATGTCTTGTTTGCCTTGGTCAACGCGGCTCGCTGGCAGGGTGTTGACCTAGAGGAGGCTTTGCGCCTGGCTAACGAGCGGTTCAGCCGCCGCTTTCGCTACATGGAGGAAGCGTGCCGCAGTCGCGGCATCTCCCTCCGCGACCTGTCGTTCGAGGAGCAGAATGCCCTCTGGGATGAGGCCAAGAGCAAGCTGGGGGATTGACCTTTCCAGAGTTGCCAGCATTACACCCCTTCGGCAATAGAGCGGGGGGTAGTGGCGAAAACAGAGACCTTGCTCTTAGTTTTCAAAAGCCTCTCTATCTTGTCCACAATCGCCATTCGCTCCGGGTTTTTCTCCCAGGCTTTCCAATCTCTCAAACTCTCCCAGGAGCTGATTGCTACGTGAGTGCCGGCGTGTTCTACCGAGAATAGAGTTTCACCGGATATGTACCCCGTTTGACGGATTGCTTTCGCTCTCAGGTCCTTTAGCAGCTCTGCTACCTCACCTTGGTTATCGGGGCTGACAGACCGCTCGATAATCACTTTTATCGTCATCACCGCCTCCTTCCTCAGTTTGCACCTGTGCAAGGTTACTCTAGGTTATTTAGGGAGTGCCATGATAGCACTTGATTTAGCGTATTTCAATCCCCCGAAGGAGAGGTTCTTCTACATATCTTATATATATGTCCAGGTTGACAAAGGCGAATCGGTCAATTAATATTCCCGTGGCTCGGTCTTGTGTCGGGCGTATCTGTTGGGCATCGATGCCTGTCTTAGAGTCCACGGCAATTTTAGTTGAATTACTCAAGATTGTTGAGCTTCAAAAGGAGGGCACATGTCTGAAGGACCTAAAAGAAGAGAAGAGAAGAACGAGGAGAAAAGGCGCGAGAAGGACGAGAAAGAAGACGAGAAAAGGAAAGGCTGGGACGAAAAGTGGCGGCGAGACCGGGTCAATGCATTTATGTGGGCGGCGGTCCTTATCTGGGGAGCGCTGGTAATACTGGCGGAAACAACCGATTATGCTAAAGACCATTTTTCCAGTTGGTGGGAAGGGTGGGCCGTTTTCTTTGCTGGCGCTGGTGCCATCCTATTGATTACGGCTTTTTATCGAGTGCTTGTGCCGGAGCACCGGCGTTCAGTAGCCGGGAATGTGATCATAGGATTAGTCCTTCTGGGCATCGGCCTGGGTTCGCTCATAAGCTGGAATTACATCTGGGTTATTGTACTGATTATCATTGCAATCATGATACTGCTTAGGGCATTCGTACCGAGGCGTCGAACCTAAAGCCGGCCCAGGTTTAATGTCATAAACTCCCCCCAAGCATAGTCAAGGAGAGTCCACCAGTGGTCGCGGCCGATGCAGCGGAAGTAAGGAGGCCGGACTGCTAGTATCATGTCGCCGATCTTATAGCGAGCCAACACCGGTGTGGAAACGATGAGGCTACCCAGCTCATAGGGCTTCATCTCGTACAGCAGCTTGATGCCTCGTCTGGTCTGCACCTCGAAAAAAAACTGGTCGTAGTTGGGCACCCAGGCCCTGCGGTTATCCATCTGCTGGCCGAACATCCCTTCAGTAGCTCCGTAGATCTCTCTAATAGCTGCCGGGCCGTAGAGGGCGCGCAATGCGGGCTCCTGCCGGGTATTTATACCGGGCACGCTGCCCAGGGTCATAACACGTACCTTCCATATGTTCTTAGGATAGACGCCGTGGGCGCGGTGAAGATAGCTGCCGAACAGAATAGCTGTGGGCGAAACACCGCCGACCATAGTCATGTTCTCGTCTTTGCACTTTTGATATGCCAGCTCGAAGCGCGCTTCCCAGGCGCGGATGGACTTGCTTCCCCCTAGTGCGTCGATTTCCTCCTGTGTAGGCACTGAGCGAATAGGGGTAAATGTAGATACGTGCTTCAGGTAAATGCCCGAGCTGTAACCGTACTCCAGTTCCTTTTCGCCTACCTGAATTTTCCCTATCACCGAGGGAAAGTTTAGGTTCAGATTGACACCCTCAAGCACCTCGTAACATTTATTGGTGACGACATAATTTAACATGGCCCGGCCGGCGCTGACCCTCATCTGCAGGTCAGTAGGGGTCATGGGTATGAACTTGGACTCATCGCCCGTAGTGCCGCGCGTTATAGCCCAGCCAATCGGTTCTTCACTGAGCAGCAGCCCCGTCTCACCCGCCATCACGCGCTGAATTAGAGGCTTGTAGCCTTCATAAGTGACAACCGGGAATGCACGTCGATAGTCATCTATACTTTCTATATGTTCTGCACCATGCATCTTTCCGTAGTCGGTCCGGGCATAGCCCTCCATAAGGGTGCTCAGCACCTTCCTCTGAGCCTCTGCCGGAGCCTCGACTGCGGTATGCCAGGGCTGCAAAAATGCTTTGAGCAGCTCTAAAGCTTCCTGGTGGTCCTGGGACACAGGTTTGGTTTCTACTGATTCAGGTCTCATAGGCAAAGCCTATTATATCAGATTGACGAAATCTCACTCGCCGAACGATTAAGAATAATAATGCTTGACCACTGTTAAGTTATTATATATAATAAAGTTATACTTAAATATTTACTAATGATTAGGTAATATGAACTCCTTGCCTTCCTCATCTTTTCACGAAGGGCTGGAACTTGTTTTAGCCCACAGTATTCAGGATTTCATGCGCTCCATGAAGAAGCATGGCCTATCTACACCACAGATCCATGCTCTAATGTATATCTATCACGCTGGAGAATGCCAGGTATCGGATATCGGCGCGCTGACGGATGTGAGCGATGCTGCAGCGAGCCAGTTAGTGGAGAGGCTGGTGCAGCAGGATTTGGTGGAACGACGGGAGAACCCGGCGAACCGGCGAACAAAAATACTCAGGCTTTCCAAGAAGGGGAAGGGATTGATTCGTGACAGCATTCCCCCGCATCATTTTCTAATGGAAGTAATGACCTCTCTTACCCCAGAGCAACGTGAAACTGTCCAGGCTGCTTTTACTATACTGGCTCAAACGGCCCGGCGTATGCAAATACCTGAAAAAGGAAAGGAGGTCAACGATGCATAGGATGCACAACCACCCAAAAACCAAAAGCGGCCCGGAAACCACCGGAGTCACTACTCATTGGACACCTCAACACGACATTTTCGTCCGTCTCATAGGGATGGGTGTGAATGGCCCCAACAGCCGCATGATCATCGAAATGGCGAAGATCAAACCGGGAGACAAGGTTCTCGATGTGGGTTGTGGCACCGGCGACCTTACCCTGACAGCCAAGAAATATGCCGGGGCGTCTGGTTCAGCGTATGGTATAGATGCCTCGCCGGCGGGAGTCGATATAGCCCGGGAAAAGGCAAAACGCAGCGGTTCCGAGGTTGTTTTCGAGGTCGGGTTGATCGAGAAGATTGCCTATCCGGACGCTATCTTCGATGTCGTCATCAGCCGTCTAGTGATTCATCATCTTCCGGACGATCTGAAATGCCAGGGATTTAAGGAGATTTATCGGGTGTTAAAGCCGGGCGGACTTTTCTTCCTGGTCGATTTTAAATCGCCGACCAACCCCGTCCTGGCACGTGTTGCCTCTGCCCTGGTCCGCCATAGGATGATGATGCAATCCAATGTGCAGGGTATTCCTCCTATGCTGACGGAAACGGGATTTGTAGATGTTGCCTCCGGACCTACACGCTCTGCGTTCCTGGCTTTCGTCAGCGCGAGGAAACCAGACGACTAAATTAGTAATTTGTTCTCAAATATGATAATTTATAATAATCGTAAAAATTTTGGGCTTATACAAAGAGAGACGAAATTATTTTGTTGGAAACAGTTTTCTGAATGAAAGGTGGGTAGGTATGACTACTGAAGAGAAAGTTCCCAGGATGATTTTGAAAATTCTGACCGCTACCGGGCAGAAAAAATACATTATTGTAAATTGCCTGCTGTCAAAGACGCGGCCATATCTTTTGTCAGTGAGATGATCTGGAATATTGTCGAAGCTACTTCTGGTATGCAAACTGCAAGCCTTGTCGTGCCTGGCAAGCCTTCCATTATATACAATTCACGCTGGATAGTAGGTGTGGAATACTCTTTTATCGGGGCAGATGCTTTCGAAGATTCCCTTTATTAAGTATCGGAGAGAGCCAGAAAGTCGCAAAAAAGCCGCAGTCTTAAATCTTTTTTAAATTCCTCAGTCACTAATACTAAATATCTATCAGCATCCTAATATCGTACCTATAGTGAATACACACTTTCTGTGAGAGCATAGGCTGCTGCGTGAAAACGATGGAATAAGAAATTTGGGTATTAAGTAGCTCTTGCTATTAACACCCAGACTTTCTCCCGAATCAAACTACCAACAACCATCTCGTGGGTTTAAACGGTGGTAAATGCCAACTGCCCTCTATGGGGGAAGAAATTCTCGTAATCATTCAAATTTGTAAAAAGACGCACCGGAATCCACGGAGTCGATATTAGGCTAACCGTTTGTGTGCTCTCCATCTTCATCGGACATGACGACTTTTAGCTTTCGACCGGATGGAAGCACGTGTATCTGCTTCCGCAGGTTGGTAGCAGGATTCTTGGGGTGCCCATTCGTATTGTTTTCCTTTTCCCTGTCGTTGGCCTCGTAATGGTTTTCATATACCATCACATCATCACCTCCTCCCATTTTATATCCCGCCATAGGGGCGAATGAAGATAATATCCCCAAAGTCTCAATAACGAATCTGCAATTACCAAACGAGGCTGCCCAGAGAGCTGAATCTATATCAACTGATGAGGAGGCTGCGCTCGAAATATGTATGTAAATGATTACTTACATATTAACATTTAGGAGAGATCGTGTCAACCTTCGAAAAATCGAGACACTATATAGCCTAACCATCTTTATCAAGACTAGGAAAACGGTGTTTTTGACATTCACTTAGTAAATGGCTATTCTGCATCTATAGAGATGGGAGGTGGTCTGATGCAAGCATATTGTCTGAAATGCCGTGCAAAAAGAGAAATGAAAAATGTAAGAAGTATAACTATGAAAAATGGAAGGCCGGCGATTCAGGGCGTGTGCTCGGTATGTGGCACTAAAATGTACAAAATAGGAAAGAAGATAGAAAAGAAGGGCGCTAGAGCAGTCGGCGCGCCGACCAAAGCAGTGAGTAAATCGTGGTTGGCAAATGTTCCAGAAGATAAAGTATTCGGGTGCCATGATGGCCGCGCTATGAAAAACCTGGAGGAACTTAGCGCAGGTCTGCAGCAAATGTCAGAGGAGACCTTCCGATACCATGTCACTTCGGATAAGAACGATTTCAGCAAGTGGATTAAAGATGTAATAGGCGACTACGAGCTTTCAACAGAGCTGCAAAATTTCAGTACTAAGGACCAGGCAGCTAAGGTTGTGGCTGATAGAAGCGCATGGTTGAAGGGCGGTGACTGAAAGGCGCGTAAGCTAATATTAAAGTGGCTGCCGATGCACGCAGGGTAAAGCGCTCAGGTTAAAAAGAGGTGGTCGAGTATGTACCCTGACGCCATTAGGGTAACTGTAAACAAGCCGAAAAGTGCGTTTGCCCAAAGGGCTGGGGTAAAACTAGCGTTAGAGCGATAGCTCAGAGCACCTTTTATTGCCCAGAGGGCGAACGGAATTGTCACCAGAGAGATCAGCGTTGGCAGCGGCATGACTCCCGATGCTGCCCAGGCTATTGACCAAGCATAGACTACTGCAGTTCCAACCAGGTATAACCAGGCTGCCTTGGGCCTGCCCAGTATGATAGGCAGTGTTCTATCTCCTCCCATCTTGTCCGCCTCAACATCCGGGAATTCATTCAGAAGGTGAACGTCGAAAATCAAAATCCCGGCCGGGATGGCTGCCACCACTGCTTCTGCGCTATAGCCTCCTGTTTGAACGAAGTAAAACATCAATGTGGGAAGTACGCCCAGCCCCAGAGCAGAGGATAGCTCCCCCAATCTCCATCTGGTCAAAAATGGTGTATAGATGAGCACGCAGACAGCCCCCACGCCGATGACGGGAAGCAGCAGCAGGCCTCTTGTGATTATTAGATATACCCATATGGGGATTGCGAGGGCGAAACTCAATAGACCAAATCTTAAGACAGACACGGGCCTGAGAAGATGTGCCGGCAGGATGCCGCTGCCCCCGGTGAAAGGCGTCCTTTGGGTCTTAAGGTCTACTCCGCTCTTATAATCGAAGTAGTCATTGAGCACCTGCACACTGACCTGCCAGAGCACGAGCCCGATGAAGGCAAGCACAGCATAGCGAAAGTTGAAGAATCCATTCCGCCATGCTATGGATGTGCCCAATAGTGCGAGCGCCACGGATATGAGGAGAAATCTGGGACGGATTTCTTTAAGCCATATCCGGGCCCCCGATATCCCCTTCCGCACAGATTTTGCGAAAACAATCCCTGAGACCAATATGCACCCCGCTGTCTGGTGCTAATCACTGAGTTAGCTCACTCGATGCGCGCTGTATTGCGATTGTAAAAATAAGCAAAGAACCAATCGATGGATGCGCTTATTTTGCTCTTGAATCCCGTCAGCAGCCCCAGGTATACAATCATTTGCTCGAAATACAGCATCCGCCGCACTAACCCGCCGGCGAAGCCGTCAAAAACAAAATTCAATAGCTCGGCCACCGCTGTGTTTCTGCCGATATATATTATCTGCCCCTTAAACCAGTAGCGGAAGGGCCGTTGAGGTTTGCCTTTTATGGAATTGATAATGTTTTTGCCGCAGGCAGGTCCCTGCCGCACTGCTACCTGGTGAGTTGCAGGATAAGCTCCCAGGCCATGAGGTTGCTGTAGATAAGCGCAATCTCCAATAACATAGACCCCGGGCGATTTCCGTACCTCCAAGTACTCGTTGACCAATATGCGCCCGTCCTTAGCTTTATCGAATGGCAGTGACTCTGTTACAGCCGCTGCCTTCACTCCCGCTACCCAGATAACAGTGCGAGTTGGTATAACCTGCCCATCGGCAGTCTGGACACCGCCCGGCCATAGCTTGTTGATGCGAGTTTTGAGCAATACCTCAACCTTTCTGGAGCGCAGCCCGGCGATAGCCATCTCCCCGGTCTTGGCCTTCATGCCTGGTAAGAGGGTATCTTGAGCCTCGACCAGGACCACCCGAACGTACGGCGTCAGGGAAGGGTAGTCCCGTGCCAGCACCTCGAGCGTGAAGTCCTGGATGGACGCTGCCAGTTCGACACCGGTGGGCCCGCCCCCTACCACCACAAAAGTAAGCAGCTCATGTCTGCGTTGTTCATCTTTTTCTTGGAGCGCGGCCTCATAGTCATCCAGAATGCGATTATGGATGTTGATAGCGTCCTTCAGCGACCTGAAGCGTAGTGCGTTCTTCTCGACCTCGTCCATGCCGAAGAAATTGACCGTGCTGCCCAGTGCCACAACCAGGTAGTCCCATGCAATTTCTCCGGAATCGGTAGCAACTATACTCCTCTCGACATCTATGCCCTGTATCTGGCTTTGCCTGAACTTTATCCGCCCTGCCGTACCATTCTGTCTCAAGAGAATACGTATAGGGAAAGAGATGTGACCGGGCGCAACACTCCCGGTGACAACCTGATATATCAGCGGCAGGACAAAGTGATAATTATGCTGGTCGACTAGAGTTACTTCCATCTCCGGTAAGCTGCCGGATGCCCTTTTCAATTCCAATAAAGCGCCAATCCCTGCAGAACCCGCCCCGAGGATTACTACTCTCTTTTTTTCACTCATTATTATTGCCGCCAGACGTACATACGTTACATATAGTACATGCCGATGTCAAATGTATGCCGAGAAGGAGATTCAGGGGCGCATTGGAGAATTCGTTATAGGAAGTCAGGGTGAGTGGACTTGGGCTACAGACCTCAGCTTGTCAAGGGTTCCTTTATATTCAGGCCGGCTTTAAATCGGTACCTTTGGGGACAACTACTACTCCGGATTCTGATACTGTGCAACCTCTGCGCTTATCGGCCTCATGATCATACCCAAGTGCGGCACCTGCGTGGATTCTGGAATCCTTGTCGATGATGGCCCGCCTTACCCTCGCACCCGGCTCTATGATAACGTCATCGAGTACAATCGAGCCCTCCACCAGAGCGCCACTCTCAACAACCACGCCTGGGGATAGAATAGAACCCCCGACCCCACCGCCACTGATGATACAGCCATCGGACACCAGGGAATCCGGGATCCTTCCTCCCAGGACGCACTTTGTGGGAGGTCGCGGTTTCTGATAGGTCCTGAACGGCCATTTTTCTCCATAAAGACTAAAGAGAGGGTCCACACCTACGAGGTCCATGCTGGCCTCGTAGTAAGAGTCGATGTCGCCCACATCCCTCCAGTAGGACGAATCCCGAGTTCTTTTGACAAGCACTTTATTTCTTTTGCCTTCTTTCACTTCAACAACGAAATCCTCTATCCTGTTCTCATTCTCATAGTCGTAAACAAAGACTTTATGGCCCTTAGCCGTCATTCTAGGAATGACCTGTTTGCCGAAGTCGTCTTCCGCCCCCTGCATGGCCTCTATCAAAGCGCTCATTTTAAAGATGTAAATACCCATTGAAGCGAAAACATAATCTGGTGCGTCGGGAAGCGTCCTCGGATTAGCAGGCTTCTCCTCGAACTTTAGTAGCCTGAAATTTCGGTCTACTGCCAGTACACCGAGTTTCAGAGCAGCTTGCTCCTTTTTTGTCCTTATACCGGCCAGGGTCAGTCCTGCGTCTTTCCCCTTGTGATAGGCTAACATTTGACGGTAGTCCATCTTATATACATGGTCGCCTGAGAGAATCAGGATGTTTTCAACATCTCTTCTTATAATCAAATCAAGGTTCTGGCGCACGGCGTCGGCAGTACCGCGATACCAATCAGCGCCGAGCTTCTGTTGAGCAGGCACTGTGTATATATATTCTCCTAACCCCGAGCTTGAAATGCCCCAGCCTTCCTGTACGTGAACGTTTAATGACCCCGACCTGTACTGTGTGAGCACAAAAATTTTGCGCAGACCCGAGTTGACGCAATTGCTCAAGGGGAAGTCGATAAGCCGATATTTACCCCCGAAGGGGACGGCTGATTTGGTTCGCGCCATTGTCAGAGGTTGTAACCTCTCGCCTATGCCCCCGGCCATTATTACCGTTTGCAGTTTTTCCATTTCCACAGCCCCTTTACGTGCCACCGTACCCAAATTAGCCCTCTTGTATGAAAAGATTATATCAAATCGAAATCTACATCACCAATAGGGCATAAATCATGCTTCAATATTTCTTGCGATTCGGATATACTACATGCTGGGGTAATTTAAAAAAAGAATTATGGAATCTAAAAATAGTGCTGAAAAGCTTCCCAAAATCCCGCCGCTGCATGTAGTTATGGCCTCCCCGGAGATTGCACCTTTTGCTAAAACAGGCGGCCTTGGCGATGTGCTGGCCTCGCTGCCCATTGCACTGGAACAGCTCGGGCTCCGCGTCTCCCTTGTCATGCCGGCGTATCGCTCGGTCCTTCAAGGTGGTTTTTCAATTGAAGATACGGGCATCGATTTCACTGTACCCATCTCTAACAGCAGGGAAGCAGGGACTCTGTTAAAAACAAAGGTAGGAAGAGACATTACACTCTACTTGATCCGTGCTGACCAGTACTATGACCGTGAGAACTTTTATGGCACCCATGGAGAGGATTACCTCGATAATGCCGAGAGATTTACCTTCTTTGCCCGTTCAATCCTTGGTGTCTTGAAATACGACCCACCGGCAATACTCCACGCCCACGATTGGCAGTCAGCACTTGCTATCGCATTCCTGAAGGCTCAACCTCATCTCTATCTGGAACTTTCTTCTGTGAAGACCATCTTCACCGTACACAACCTGGGATACCAGGGCCTTTTCAATTATCTGGACTGGCATCTCCTGAACCTTGACGAGCGTTTCTTCACTCCTCAATATCTGGAGTTCTATGGCAAAATCAACTTCCTAAAAGGAGGCCTTGTCTTCGCTGACAGGATCACCACAGTAAGCCCCTCATATGCTGATGAGATAAAAACAGCCGAGCAGGGGTTTGGGCTGGACGGGGTTTTCCGGGAGCGGGCGAAGGACTTAGTGGGTATTCTCAACGGGGCGGATTACGAAATATGGAATCCTGAAACCGATCCTTTTATCTGTAAAACATACGGTTTGCAGAATCTTTGGGGGAAAAAGTCTTGTAAGTCTGAGCTGCAAAGGACTTTCGGCCTTCACGATGTCCCTGATATCCCGCTCATTGGAATGGTCTCACGTCTGACATCGCAGAAAGGCTTTGACCTTTTGGAGCGGGCAATGGACGCCATGCTTTCTCGCGGCACTCAACTCGTTCTTCTGGGGACAGGAGACAAGCACTACGAGGAAATTTTTGCCGAGATGCCTGAGCGGTATCCTGGAAAAGTGGGGGTAAAGATTGATTTCGACGATTCCCTGGCACATAAGATTATAGCCAGCTCTGACCTGTTACTTATGCCCTCACGTTACGAGCCAAGTGGCCTAACTCAATTATACGCTCTCAGATACGGCACTATTCCCATCGTGAGGGCCACGGGCGGTCTGAGAGACACTGTCAGGGAGTTTGACCCCAAGACAGGGGAAGGTGATGGTTTCATTTTTAACACCTACGATGTTCCCGAGTTTTTGCAAGCTCTGGATCGTGCCTTGGAGCTACTGCGGCAGAAAGAAAAGTGGGCAAAGTTAATGAGGAATGCAATGACCGCTGATTTCTCTTGGGGGCGCTCCGCCCGCTCATATGCTGACCTTTATCAGCAACTCGCAGGATCTTCCACCTGAGTACTCTGCTGCTCCTGATAATGTTCCTATGGAGTCATTGCCACGAACCGTTTTTTATCCCGCTTGCATATCATTTGGGTCACATAGCGTCCGGTCATAGCACCACTGGGCAAGCCGCCTCCGGGTTGAACCCACTGTCCGGCCATGTAAAAGCAGTCCAACCCGGGAAGTGTTTTACTCATATTCAAGGTCACTGTCTGCGGCGTCATTAGCCATCCTTCAAAGCTGCCCTGCCAGTTGCCTGTGTAACGATGGAAAGTCACAGGCGTCGCAACGTCTCGCATCTCGACTTGGGCTGCTAGCCCCGGAAAGCGTTTGTCTAGCAGGGAGACCACGGCGTCGGCGATTCTCTCCTTTTCTTCTTTGTAGCGACTTATATCCTCGCGAAGTGATTTCCAGTAGGGATAGTTGGAAGTAATTAGGACTGTGAGCAATGTCCTCCCGGCTGGGGCCAACGTGGGGTCAAAATTGTGGATACGTACGCTCAGCGATTTCCTTTCTTCACCGGCGATAGTCACTGGTTTTTCAAGAGACAAAATCAAGCCTGATACTATTTGTGGGAAATCATTGAAGGAACGATTTACCCCCAGACCGATGTAGACCAACGGTGGGAAGATAGGGAACTTCTCATAATAGGCGCGTATTTTATCGTTGTTGTACTTGCTATCGAGCATGTCGTAGATGGTGGCATGGCCATCGGCAGCCGAGACTACGTAATAGGCACGATGTTCGCTGCCATCCGCAAGTCTGACCCCAACTGCGCGGTCATTCTCTACCAAGATCTTGTCCACTCGTGATTTATAGCTAATCTCGCCACCAAGCTGCAGATAACGCTTTTCAATTGCCTGGGAGATTTTTGTGGAGCCGCCTAAGATGTAGCCAGCCTGCTTATTGTGTAAGTAAGCTATTGTTATCAACATGAATATAGACGAGAATTCCGGGAACCATATCGACTGCCATGCATTGCGAAGCAATGGATTTTTAAAGTGCATCCCGAAGTCATCCATTGTCATCCGGCCCCACTTTCGAAGAGCTCCAAAAAATGGAAACATCTTGAGTAGTAGCTTCAGACCGTCGAAAGGGCTGTATAATTCAGGTGCTTTGTCGGCAGGCATATAGAAACGTGTAAAACGGCGCATGGCTCCGGTGCATTCGCCAATGAATCTGTCGTCTTCAGGAGCAAGTTCCTTCATATGTTGTTCCAGGCGGTCAATATTGCAAAACACGTTAAAAACTTTTCCTTTCGAGTCCTCGATTCGGTAAAACTGCTCCATGTTTACTACATTCTGACCCTGCAATACTCCTAATTCTCGCCATATATCGTAAAGGCCCAAACCAGGCGCTGAACCCACAAACCAGTGAAGGCAGCCATCTATGTTGTATCCCTTGCGCTGCCATGCCGTGCACAATCCACCGGGTTTATCATGCATTTCGAATATCTTTGTGCTGTAGCCGTTCATTTGTGCGTAGCAGCCAGCGGATAGACCTGCAATTCCTGCCCCGATTATTACTATTGACTTAGCCATCTTCTCACCTCTCTGCCTTACTTTATTTCAGACAGGATAACATTGCGTCCATGCGGACATGCATAGCGAAATCAACTAAACAAACAACATACTTAAGAGTCATTGGAAAACGTAGGTCGTTCCCACCGTATTGAGAAGGAACTTCTCCGGCATTTCGGCGGCGAACTGATTAATGGCTTTCCAGCCTGTGCAGTGCATAGGGACAATGAAATCGGGGTTTATCTTTTTTATCTCGTCGATGGTTGGTCCGATTACCGGCTCGACCATCGGCCCGGTGAGATGGAACCCTCCCAGAACAGCATGTACTCTGTCCGTTTGAGTTAGTTTCTGGGCATATTTTACTGTATTGATGATCCCGGCATGAGAACATCCGCCGATAATTACCAACCCTTTACCTTTAACCTTGACTACTAGCCCCTGGTCATCCCGGAAAGGGTCTGTAACCCAGTCGCCATTGACCTTAGCCTCAACCCAAGGAAGACCTTTCTCAAAATCCGTCACTCGCTCCACCTCCCCTGTAGCCAAGATCAGGCCTGAACCAAATGTAGAAGCTTCTTTTCTCCGCTGAATTTTCACCCCCGTTTTTTTCAAAGCAAGTTCATCTAGGCTAGGGAAGGCTATAATGACTCCTAAGTCTTTGATGTTGACACGACGCTCCAGAAAAGCATCCGAATGCAGGATAAGCGGCATGCCTTTCTTAGCTTTTTTTAACAATGCTACCAACCCTGTAAAATGGTCAAAATGACCATGACTCAAGAATACGGCTTCGACCTTGCTCAAGTCTGTACCCAGCGTGTCGGCATTGTGAAGTTGAGCAATCGGTGTCGCTCCACAGTCCATTATCACAGCGTGTTGTTCTGAACCTGCATAGACGTTGAGAAGAAGTGACAACCCGTGTTCGGCTAGAATTGCCGGTTTTAAGGGGTTTAACATGGGTCTCTTCAGCACTTCTGTGCTCTCGAGCAAGAGCACATCTGTGTAATTGTCCACAAGTACCGTAACCTCCAGTCTGTCTGTTTCCCGTAAATTCAATTTACCCATGAATTCACCTCCTCTTTTGCTGAAAAGTTTCACCCCGGAGTTGAGAATTCAAATGAATAATAACCCTCTTGGGGTGACTTGTAAATTAGGTAGTTAATGTCACCAAGAGAGGGTGGGAAAAACAAAATCGGGGCGAGTGGATCGAACCATCGACCTCAGCGTCCCGAAGGTTCCCATTATGGCAGCATTTAATGTTTTTGCTTGCTATTGTGCTTAACAGCGACTAATAAGGCTAGAAAGTGTGGGCTTCTCGCAACTAGGGTGTATTCACGTGGCGGGGCGACGTATTTCCACTTATCTGAAATTAACACAACCTACCGAGGCTATGGTGGATGCCTTCACACTTATCGATGTAGAACCAGTGTGCTCGCGTGTCGAGTGACGTGTTTTCTCCTGCCCAAAATCACGAGTTTCCCCAGATGTTTGGGAACTCCGCTATAAAGTAAACTTTAGTTTATAACACAAGGCCCACGAGTAGCGGCCTAATCTATGGGAAAGAGGCGGTAATTAAGATATCAATGCGAAAACTCAGCGATGATTGCTCTATTTATCACTCTGGTGAAGCTGTCAGTTGTAGCTGCCTCAGCAAAGGCTCAGGTGCTAATCGAGGTGATGCCAGACACAAGTGTTAAGAAGTCACATGGTATCTGTGTTATCTCATACCGGTTTGAGAAGGTAAAGGCAGGGTCTTACGTATCAGTACGACGCGGTTCACAGAGCTTGAAGTGAATCAAACAAATTGAGATAAAGGAGGTGGTTGCTAGGGAAAGAAAAAGTTTAAGGGGTCTTAATTTATAAGAACAGTTGGTAAAAATTACCTGGTAAACAACAAAATTACGAAAGGAGAGCCGAACCAATGAAAAAGATTATTGCTCTGATGGGAACTGCTGCAATTCTAAGCGCAGTCATAGCTCTAGTAGCCCTTCCATTGGGAGCCAGCGCGGCCACGGCCGGCGGCACTGGCCTTACCGCAGCGATTGTTGCAACTTCGGGTCAGATAATCTCTGGGACCATAGATGCAACTGGTTATGACCTAGGGATATACATCGGGCCGGGTGTCCACAATGTTTTGGTGACGGGAGCCAACGTCACCGGAGCCAATGATGAAGGAATCCTGGTCCAGGATGCTTCGAACATTGTTATCGAAAATAGTACAATATCGGGTAACGGCGGCAATGCTACTCCTGGCATCATAGAGAACAAAGCCATAATGTTGGTAGGAACTACAAACTGTCTGGTCAAAAACAACATTGTAAAAGACAACATGCACGGCGGTATAGGCGTGGAGGCCGATAGCCCGGCTCTTGACCCCGGCGCTCCAACCCCCAGCGCAACCGCTCCAATGGCGGGCACAGGGAACGTCGTAACAGGTAATCTTGTCCAGGACAACGGGTTCGACTGTGGAATAGTCGTCGCACCCAACACGCCAGGAGGCACCGTCTCTAATAACATTGTCTCAAAGAATGCTGTTGTGATCACAACGATTGGGGTCGGCGGCATAGTCGTGGGCGCGGGCAATCCGGATGTTCCTCTACCCACGACGGCAACGGATAACATTGTCCTCGATAACGTGGTAAACGGTGGCCTGCTGGCGGGTGTTGTAGTTCACAGTTGGCTTGGCGGCACGATATCAGGCACCCAAATAATCGGCAACGTGTTATCGGACAACGGCTACGTGGTCTCTGGGAACACGACCGGCATCGAAATTTTTGCGGAGGCACCTTTTGGCACTATCACCGGCACACAGGTGCTCAACGATAGCGTCTCGAACGACTACTATGGCGTCTGGCACATCGGCGATACGGGCACGCACATCGCCCACCTCACGACTAGCAGTGTAACAGTCCCCGTTTTTCCATAGGTATTCCCAAGGCAGGTGGTAGCTCTGCCAAGCTACCACCTGCTTAAGCCTCATAGCGAGGTGCTCTCACGATGGGCAAAATCAAAAAAGCAGAAAATAATACGCGCAGGCCTTCGGTCTAATGGGGTGTTTCCCCCTTTTTCCCCAAAGATGATACCCCGATTCGACGGAAAATCTCATCGTACATCACTCACTCCACTTGCCTGGCAGACAATTCACGGAGAAGACGGACAAGTATATATGTTGAAAACAGGGAAAATAAATCTCAAATGGGTGACTTAAACATGGCAGAGCTTGATCTGATTAAATTGATCGCGCATTTCGCCCAATTGGACAAGGCCGAGGGAAAGATCACTAAGAGTTTATTTTCGTTAGTGTCTGCTGAGCTTCTTTTGAAAGAGCTTGTGCTATTTATTTAATTCTGTAATTATTTACTATATAATTCTATTCGAAATGAAGCCAGATGAGTCTAAAATTCATACAAGGCCGATAAAGTATTCGATTAAGGCATCGAATAATAAGGGTGTATCTGTTTTTTATCCGCCCGAATTAGACAAAAACCAAGCGATACCCTCTATGGCGCTGCTCAAAGAAGCCTGGGAAATCACCTCTAATCCACCACCTGAGACTATAGCGCCATACTTCTATACCGATGGCACTAAAAACTGCGCTTTCATTGAAATAGAAGAAGGAACAAGCCTCTACGGAACCGGCGAAGTAGCTGGGCCACTGCTCAGAAACGGTAAAGAAATAACTCTCTGGAATTCCGGCAATCTCGTCTTTAAAAAAGACCGCGGCAGAAGGCTCCAGCAATCGCATCCCTGGGTTTTGGCCGTGCGAAGAGATGGCAGCGCTTTCGGCGTTATCGCCGACACGACCTGGCGTCTGAAAATCGACCTGAGAAACGGGATACGTTTTATCTCAGACGGCCCTGCGTTCCCGGTTATCGTTATCCAGGGAAAATCGCCACAGGAAATTATGAACGGTTTGGCGGAATTGACAGGAACAATATCAATGCCGCCCATATGGGCTCTCGGGTTTCACCAGTGTCGCTGGTCGTATTACCCCGACTCACGTGTGCGTGAGATTGCAGATGAATTCCGCAAAAGAAAGATACCCTGCGATGTCGTTTGGTTGGATATCGACTACATGGACGAGCACCGTGTATTCACATTCAGCCCCAAGCACTTTCCTGACCCTAAAGCCACTAATAGATATCTGCATGACAGAGGATTCAAATCAGTCTGGATAATCGACCCTGGCGTCAAAATTAAAAAAGGTTACTCGGTCTATGACTTCGGAAGCAAAAATGACGTCTGGGTAAAGAGCGCTGATGGCAAAGAATACAAAGGGATGGTCTGGCCCGGTATGTGTGTTTTTCCCGACTTCACACGGCCGGAGACGAGGAAATGGTGGGCAGAGCTATACAAGGATTTCCTGGCACAAGGCATTGACGGGGTCTGGATTGATATGAACGAACCCTATATCTTTAATGGGCCTGACCAATCAATGCCTCTGGATAACATTCATCGTGGAGGAGGTGGACTCCCACGGGGCAGCCATGCCCAGTATCACAATATCTACGGCATGTTGATGGCCAGGGCGACCCGCGAAGGAATCACCAAGTTTTGCCCTGATAAGCGGCCCTTTGTACTCACTCGTTCCAATTTCCTGGGCGGACATCGTTATGCCGCTACCTGGACGGGGGACAATGAACCGAGTTGGAAACACCTGAGGATGTCAATTCCGATGGCTTTGAACCTGGGTTTATCAGGCCAGCCCTTCAATGGAGCCGACATCGGCGGATTCTTCGGCGATACAAATCCTGAATTGTTCGCACACTGGATGGCCGTCGGGGCATTCTATCCTTTCGCACGAGCTCACACATTTAAGATGGCAAAAGATAAGGAACCCTGGGCTTTCGGTAAAAAAGTTGAGGCCGTCTCCCGAATCGCTCTGGAAAGACGCTATCGTCTGCTTCCCTATATCTATACACTATTCCGTGAAGCAGCAATAAACGGGATGCCAGTAGTGAGGCCAGTATTCTTTGCAGACCCCAAAGACGCTGACCTGCGTGCGGAAGAAGAGGCTTTTCTACTCGGTGGGGATTTGGTGGTAGTGCCCAAATGGGCTAAGCATCCGAAATTACCCAAAGGAATCTGGCATAGTATTTCATTGGTAGGTGAAGACAGCGCCAACGACAAATATCAGCCAAATCTTTTAATACGTGGTGGGTCAATAGTACCGCTGGGGAGAATTATCCAGAATACTACCGAGAAATCGCTTAATCCACTTACCTTGCTGGTCTGTCTTGACGAACTCGGGAAAGCCAAAGGTGTACTATATGAAGATGCCGGTGACGGCTACGGTTATCAACACGGCCAATATCTGCTCACGACTTACAGCGCAGAAAAGCAGGGTAATAAAGTCATCGTCAAAATCGCCGATGAAGAAGGTAGCATGAAGCGTCCTGAGCGCACGACCAACATTGAAATAGTAACAGGCCGCCGTGCCGTAAGAGCAAATGGTGCCGAGACAGACGGTATTACTGTAGAAATATGAGAGTTTTCTGATGTACCTGCTTCGATAGGATCTGAGAGTTAAGGGCAAATTATTGAGGGCGTAGCAAATTCACTGCCGCCACCCCACCGAGAGCGACTATGCGTTTGTCTATCTGCAATTTCGTCTCAGAGAGCAGAGGCGCCAGCCCTCCTCGTTTTTGATAGACACGGTAATTCGCGTAATGCTCCCGCCCCACGCCCATTTCCACAAGCCTTCTCGGAATTCTGAGTAGGTTGCCCGGAATAAACGAGTAAGGCCCGAAATGGTAATCTATCAAGAGGATACGCCCATCCTCTTTCAGCACGCGCTTACACTCGATCAAAACAGTCGGCCGTAATGAGGCAGGCAATTCGTGAAGTACTAACACCAGGGTGATGAAGTCAAACATCCGGTCAGGAAAGTTCATGTGTGAGATATCCTGTAACGATAATTCAGCAGTGTCACCTAGTTTCCGGCGTGCAGCATCCAGCATGACGGGTGAGGCGTCAACCCCGTACAATTTGCAGCCGGGTCTGCTCAATAATTTTAGTTGTGTCCCTGTTCCGCACCCTGCATCGAGAATGTAGATATTCTCTCGAGGAGGATAAAGCCTCAAACCGATTCTTCGTAATATGCCTGCCGGAGGCTCTGCCACCAGGTCATATATCCTGACAATACGGCGGTAAGGATCTTTTTTCATAACAAGGCCTATTGGGTATCTTCTGTATGCACTCGCCAAACGAGGGTCAGATTCACTAGGCCACCAATTTTCATCATAACGCTTTCCATGTCGCTATGTATTCAGCATCCCCCAATTCCCTTGCCGGCATCGCTACTTCCCATTTGCCGGCAAGGCCTCTTTCCCTGGCACTAAGCTCAAAGTGGCACATCGCAATGCCCATATCTATAAGCTGAAGATCTATCTTCCCATTGAATTTGTTATAGCCCAACGTCCTCTTCAAATAAAAATTAAAAGCTCCCTGCTGCTTCTGGTAGACGATCCTCCAAGGCTGATTGTTTGAGGCCGAAGGTCCCAGCCTCACGGATTCAAGCGGCACTGCATAGCCCCCTACCGATTCTTTAGACAGAGGGTTGTTTACGTTTCCATCGAAAAACAATTCTGCCCAGGGTTTTCGATGGTCGGAATTGGCAAAACGCCTGACTGCCCTCTCTCTCACAGTTCTTCTATCGCGAGCGTAACCAATCGGGCTAATCGCGGGCACAATCTCATCGTCTGAGGCATTTATGCTCTTTGCGAAATTCGTCCGTTTAAACGTGCCTCCCATCCAGCAGGTGCCCAATCCCAGATTCGTCGCTGTGAGTATAACTTTCTCAAAGCAATGTCCGAGATCGACGAAGGCTCTTCCATTAGGGATTCCCTCGAGGCCGTCCTTAATGGCGCTCACAATGAATGATTTCGCCCCGCTGGCAAACCCGTAGGTACCGAGGCTTCTGGCCTCATTTTTGTCTAGCTCCGAGAAATCAATCAGGGCAAACCGCACTTGATGGCCGAAGGGACCCTTGTTGGGGGACTGAAGCACATCCATTATCTTTTGCTTCTTCTCCTGCTCAATCGGCTCATCTGTATAGGATCTCACTGAGACCCGCTTATTAATTGCCTCAATCATCGATTCCATTAAATTAGACTCCTCAGTTTAGTTTCCAGGATAACACACTAATGTTAGCTTGCCAGCCAGATGCTTTCAGCGACTTTAGTCACATAATTGTCGTCTCGCCTGAGGTAATTAAAACCGTCCGCACCTCAAAAACCGCTGTTTCAGTTCTATGGTTGCAGGTATCGTCCCCTTTGGTGTTATTCTGAGGGCCAGGTCATGCTGGTAATTTCTGTCCCCAAGGGCTACTTTTTCGCTCCAATCTCTGATTTACTGCCATCCCTGATCGCCGTGGCTGAACAAAATAAACGATTGTGCAATCTACACAAGGTTCAGGGAAGTTATAAGCACTTCTACATTTTCCTTTGCTGCAGGAATGACAGGCTAATGTCAGGAAAAGGTGGTATGTGGGCAAAAAAATCGGGGCGAGTGGATTTGAACCACCGACCTCAGCGTTCTGAAGGTTTTATTACAGCATCATTCAATACCTGATGGCTTCTGTATCACTTGCTCAAGCGCCGCGCAAAGCACAAAGATGCAGACTTGTCGAAACGAGTGTATGCCTGACTTTTAATCAGGGTGTCGATGGGAAGAATTATCAACTCTACTTTGAGATTTGTTCAAGATTTGCTCCAACCTAGATTATATGAAAAGTGCTAGGAGCTTATCTAGGAGGTAAACCAGTTATAAAAAACCTCAGGTGATCTCCCCAGTCTCCTTAAGTCTCCGCTCTCATTGAACCCTTTGGTTTCCTACTCAGGTCCTCCTGCGGATTGGCCATTCTAACTGGTTTGCCCACCCGAGGCTATATATTAATATACCAATTTTTGTGGACCTTGTCAAGTTAAATGTATGCTGGGTAGTGTATTATTTTGAAATCATAGATTGGTGAGCCTCAGTCAGTTAGACCAAAACTCCCCCAACAGGCGGATACCATTGTTGAATGAAAGGGGAAAGTATCAAACCGCCCCTTTTCATCTATTGATATATGGTCAGTTCGCCCGCTTATGGTACCGTGAAGTTCAAAGGTGCAGCGTCGAAAATATCCCGAGCACCAAAATAAACATTGCTGGCGACCAACATGCAACTTTGCGGCCCAGAACCCAACCAAGGTTCTTGAAGCGTAGACACAGGAATCCAGATATTTGGGTTGATACCTCGCCCTGCCGCATCGGTAGTCAACATCCCTATGGCATACGCCATGGTCCAAGTGGTCCAAGTTGGCCCATTAAATAAACCAATGCTGTAGGTGGTATTGGGACGCCCACCTGTAATGTAGAAGGTCAATCTGAGGTCGCCTGCACCGTTCTGGTTGTAAGTACAGAATCCAGCCACTGGTCCTAAATTATCAATTGTCCCGTCAGCCGTATCATGTATCGCTGCGACGTGATGTGTGGTTTTAGCGAAGGCGGGTGCAATAAATACCGATGAGATAGCTATAACCAATAGGACTACGGCTAGTACCTTTTTCATTTTATCCTCCTAAATTTATTTGTATTGATTTTCTGATGTACCCTTGGCGTGGTTGTCTCTATTATTCTTGAAGCTATCACCCCCCAAGCCTCGGGACATGAGGGCGGTCAGCGAGAGATGTTCGTGGGGAGTATAAAATCTACACCTCTACCTTACTATTGTCAAGGTAACAAATACTATATTTACTTCACTAATCTTACCTGCTCATAAGCACAATACTGAAGAAATAAACTGGTATGGTTTCACTGATTTTTCAAGATAATCCCATGAGTCAAAGACGAGAGCAAACTGGCAGTTAGTTCCTACTATTTTAGCAGTTAATCTTAGAATCTCCTCGATACTCCAAACATTGTCGGTCGATTCTGCTGCCATAGCAGGTGTTCTCGGATAAGGATTTGGTAGTGCCCTTAAACCTACACCAAAACCAAAATTTCGCACGACGACCTATAACATACGTGCGAGTAAACTACATCGGAGGCGTAAACATGACTCATTCACAAAACATTGGGGATCCAAACCTGACCTTCGTAGGCGGTTTCAGAACAACGGGTCTTCAAGGCATGCCTTCGGCCTCGCTGCGCTCGACCTTGACAAACCGGCTCCTCCGGTACCATACTTTCTCCCGAAAGCTCACTCTATTAGGCTGGGTTAGCGGTGTAAAGCTCCTAGCTTCCAGTTGTGGTCTTTCCTGGCCTGTGATGTTCTCTGCTTTACGCTCTTCTTCTTGACGGTGATGCTTTCCTCTTTTCCGTAGTGGACATCAGCTGCTAGAGATAAGGTTTGAAAGTGACAGGGAACCGAGTTATACTCAGCATATAGCATGCCAACTAGCCGGTTTGGGACAAGTGTGAGAACGAAGAGACTGTCGTTTGTAGGAGAACAAGCATGTCATTTCTAGACATACTTCGAACTGAAGAACTTGGTGGCGTTCTGGAGAAGTATCTAGTACCTGTGCAATTTCCGCGAAATGCCTGCATTATGCAGCAAGGAGACCAGGGAGAAGGATGCTATATAATTGACGAGGGTACAATCCGTCTCGAGGTGAGAAATACAGAAACAGATACCGATGGAGTAATAGGTTTTCTGGAACCTATCACGTTCGTGGGGGAATTCAGTCTGCTCGAAGACAAGCCACGCGAGGCTACTGCCTATGCACATACAGATGTTAAAGCTCGCTATTTCTCTAAGCAGAGTTATGATGAAATATGCCAGAATTATCCCAGAATAGCTTTAACTATAGCCACGACTCTTAGCCAAAATTTGATTGAAAAACTACGGCAGGCCAATGAGAAAGTGGCCGGGTACATTTTTACAGAGGATATGGATCAGGATACTAACGAAATGGTGGACCGAGCTCAAAAGGCACACAGATTTTTTGCGTATGGACGGAAGGTAGTGTTGATGCCTTATTGAAAGAAATAGCCGAGACTTTCGCCACAAAGGCTGAGGAATTAG
This sequence comes from Chloroflexota bacterium, assembly GCA_021787935.1. GTDB lineage: Bacteria > Chloroflexota > Dehalococcoidia > SZUA-161 > SZUA-161 > JACWAE01. Next base: position 35,180 of record JAJYLC010000015.1, read on the forward strand.
CCGCTGCCACGGTGGCTGAAACGAAGATGGGCATCGTGGCCGACAAAGTTACCAAGATTCGTTTCGCCGGCCTCGATGTTTATAAAGCAATATCGGGGCGCCCGGCCGCTGGTTTTCTCAGTGACGATCAACAAAGCAGAGTTTTGGAAATTGCCTGCCCAGTTGGGGTTGTCTTCGGGCTTATCCCGGTAACAAATCCCGTATCGACAATTGTCTTCAAGACTATTATTTGTCTCAAAGGGCGAAATGCACTTATATTGAGTTGTCATCGTGATGCTCTGGGCGTTGGTAAGCAGTCATGTGACATCATACGAAGTGTGCTTGAACGCCATGGTGCGCCAAGAGACCTGGTACAGCCAGTTCTTCGACGGAGCAGTCGGCAAAAGACGCTTATGTTCATGAAACACCCAGGGGTTTCATTGATTCTGGCCACCGGCGGTACCAGCATGGTAAAGGCTGCCTATAGCTCCGGTAAGCCAGCAATAGGGGTTGGCTCTGGCAATGCGCCGGTACTGATCTGTGCTGATGCTGCTATTTCGAAATCGGCACAGAGTATAGTCAGCAGCAAATCGTTCGACAATGGCGTTATCTGCGGCTCAGAGAATAATCTGGTTGTAGTTTCCAGAGTCCGTGATGAATTCATCAAGCAATTGGAGGTAAACGGTGCCGTCATACTTACGGCAGATGAGAAGAACCGCTTCACCCCACAGGTTTTTGAGTCCGATACCCCTACGTTGAAAAGAGCTTTGGTCGGCAAGTCTGCCGAGTTCATAGCTAACCAGACCAAGATCCATCGAGACCAAGATATCCGCTTGATTGTCGTGCCAATAAGACATGATGAGCTCAAAGGTCCGTATGGGCACGAAAAACTGGCACCTATTGTCTCACTGTCCACAGTCAATGATGAGGCGGATGGTATCCAACTCTGCAAGCAAATTCTGGATAATCAGGGGCGTGGTCACACCGCCGTCATATACACTGAAAACCATGAACTGATGAGGAGGTTTGGTCAGGAGATCGATGCTAGCCGCATCCTAGTCAACGCGCCTTCATCCCACGGATGTATCGGCATAGGCACAGGTCTGACGCCCTCATTGACGCTCGGCTGTGGGACATTTGGCGGGACTTCAACAACCGATAACATTACTTACACACACCTACTCAATATCAAGAGATTGGCACAGAACTTCTGAGTGGAATCCCGATAAGATGTTGTTGGTGCGCTTAGGGTTTGGAGACTAGGGGAAAAACCTGTGTTCAATAAGATTACGAATGATTTTGACCTGATTGGCCTCAATTAAAGTATTAAGCTGCCTTTCAACATCGTTTGAAGAATAAGCATCCATTCTGCTACCTAGAGTTACGATTTGGATATCATCGATTTGTTTTTCCAGGATGTTCATTATCAGCCTCCTCAACATAGACATTAGGTTCCTCATCCTCAACTTTTCCCAGATTCATAATCTATCATATACTGAAACCGTGGTAACAGTACAGCTTTTAAACGAATTAGATAAGCTCAGTTAACAAAAAGCCCTTATCATCCGGCTAGACGTTAGTGATAATACTAGTCATGGATCAACATCAATTATATAGTGTTCTTTCTATTGCCTTGCATTAATTCAAATGTGCTACTAAAATGATGCATGCGTATTTTACTAAGGAGATAGTTATATGGAAATAATGGAAAAGGTGGTGGGTGATGTTGTTGTATTGTACTTTGGTGGCAGATTGGACGCGTCCGCTGCCAATGAGGCAGATGCAAAACTAAACATCCTAACGGAGAAACTGCCAGTGCGTGTGGTGGTTAATCTGGATAAACTGGAATATATCAGCAGTTCAGGTCTCCGTGTCCTTCTGGCATCCTTGAAAAAAGCCAGAAAACAGCAAGGTGATATAAAGCTGACGTGCCTCCAGCCTTACGTGAAAGAGGTCTTCGAAATAGCGGGATTCTTACCGCTT
>JAJYLC010000016.1 GCA_021787935.1 Chloroflexota bacterium
CTTGGCGATGCCCTGCAGTACCTTATCGCTGTAGACCACGCCGGTGGGGTTATTGGGCGAGTTCACCAGCACAGCCTTTGTCTTCGATGTAATGCTTTCTTCCAGAGCCTTAAGGTCGGGGATGAACTTGCTATCAGTGGGGACTATTCTGGCTACAGCCTGATGGTTGTCTGCATAATAGATGTACTCAGAGAAATAGGGGGCGAAGATGATTATTTCGTCCCCTGGCTCGGAGATAGCTTTTATTGCTGTATTCAGCGCCCCAGCAGCGCCGCAGGTCATTACTATTTCATTAGCTGTGAAGGGCAGCCCTGTCTTGGCTGAAAGGTGCGCTGCTACCGCAGCACGTGTCTCAGGATACCCCGCGTTGGGCATATAACGGTGCATCCCCGGCCTAGGTTTGTTCGCCCAATCGCGCAGCTCTCCCCGGAACTGATCAGGCGGCTCGAATATCGGGTTGCCCAGGGAGAGATCGAAGACATTCTTTTCACCGAATTTCTTTTTGAGGGCGATCCCTTCCTCGAACATCTTTCGGATCCACCCGCCCTCGGTCATGTACTTCTTAACTTTTTTAGAAACTGCCATCATCTTGCTCCCCGCAAGAAATTCTAAATATTATTGAATTTCTTTAGGGTAGGTTGGAGCACCCGCTCCAACCATGCCTGGAGCGGATGCTCCAGGCTCCCCATATTTATATCTGCTAAAGAGGCCTGCCTATAGCCTTTGCAATTGGCCTCAGTTCTGCCATTAGGCGCTCGAAATTGGGGATGTTCAAAGATTGCAAACCATCGACCAGCGCTTCCTCCGGATTAAGGTGAACCTCTACCAGGAGGCCGTCTGCACCTGCCGCTATGGCAGCCTTGGCTATGGTGGGCACGTAGGCGAAATGCCCTGCAGCATGGCTGGGGTCTACGACTACCGGAAGGTGGCTGAAGCGTTTGATGACCCCGATCGAGCTGATGTCCATAGAAAAGCGGATGCTGTCTTCAAAGGTCCTTATGCCGCGCTCACACAGTATCACCTGCTGATTGCCTTCGGCCAGAAGATAGTCGGCCGCTGTGAGCCATTCCTTGATAGTGGCAGCATAGCCTCTCTTCAGCATTATGGGATGTCTCATCTTGGACAGCTCTTTCAAAAGGGCAAAGTTCTGCATATTGCGAGAGCCTACCTGCAATATATCGGCGTGCTTGGCTATAATCTCTATGTTCTGGATATCAACAACCTCGGTCACGACAGGGATGCCGAGGTCAGTTTTTACCTTAGCCAGCATCTTCAAAGCCTTCTTCTCCAGGCCCTGGAAGCTGAAAGGCGAAGTGCGGGGTTTGTAGGCGCCACCTCTAACTATCGAAGCGCCGAGGCGCTGGACCGCTTTGGCAGTTTCCATGAGCTGGTGCTCGCTCTCCACAGCGCAGGGGCCGGCCATGATAACCAGCCTTTTACCTCCTATTTCAATCCCATTGACATTCACTATGGTGTTCTGCGGATGGAATTCCCGCGAGGCGAGCTTGTAGGGCTTCATTACGCGGGATACGCTCTCCACACCGGGCAGAACGGCAAAAACATCGGTGGATGCCTTGCCGGTGTCGCTGCCCAGTATCGCCACCACCGTCTTCTCAGTGCCCAGGTTCAACTGCACCTCAAAGCCCAGGGCATGAGCCCTCTTTACTACATGGTTTACCTGCTGCCTTGTGGCACCCTTGCTCATTTCCACAATCATGTTAGGTCACCTCAAATCAGAGTGTTACTTTCTCTCCCCCAGAGAGACGGTTGTGCCTGTTGCCCGGGCGATAGTCTTCCCTTTAGAGTCAGCTACAGTCATCTCCGATATGCCCAGCTTCTTGCCCGCATGAATAACTTTGGATTCTGCGTAGATGGTCTCTCCCACAGGCGCAGCGGCAATATAGTTGATGTTTAATTGCACAGCCACATAGATATAGTCCAGCGTATTAAGTGAGCAGCCGAAGGCCTGGTCGAGTAATGAGGCAATCACGCCGCCGTGAATCAAGTTCTCCCAGTTCAGAAAATCTTTTTTCAGCTCCATCTTTACTCTGGCATATCCCTTGGACAGCTCCACCAGCTTCATGCCCATGTTCAGGGCATAGGGCGAGGTATCGAACCTCCGGCGCATCTCTTCTACATCAGCCATACTTATATTCTCCTGCCTATTACATAAATATTCCAGGCTAAGCGGATTTAATGATTTTAGCAATAAACTGGCAGCGACACAACTTTAAAGTGAAGAACTTTAAAAACTTCTTTTCAGCCCCTGTATCTCCTATTTCTCGGTGGAAAAGGAGAAATTGAGGGACACCCCAATCCCCCGGCGGAAGCTAAGGTTTATATAAATAAATACCTAGCCATCTGACCAGGACAAAGACTAGCCGATAGTTTAGTACTAATCCCTCCAGATGATTGGTGCATTCGATAGCGTCTGCCTTTAACATAGTTGACCGTGAGGCGGGTTGCTTCCCTGATGTTCTGAGCTTATCAAACTTGTGAGTTGATAAACCACGATGATATACTTGGTAAATATAAACTGGATATTGCAATGAAAAAGGTCATTGAGGTCGAACACCTTAGAAAAGCTTATGGCTCCCTTGTTGCTGTAAATGATGTTTCCTTCTCGGTAGCAGAAGGCGAGATTTTCGGAATCCTTGGCCCCAACGGGGCAGGTAAGACTACTACCGTTGAGTGCGTACAGGGTCTGCGTCCCTTCGATTCAGGCCTTATTCATGTACTCGGTCTCGACCCTAAGTCTGATGGAATAGCCCTGAGGCAACTGATAGGTTCTCAGCTCCAGGAGTCAGCCCTTCCCGACCGCATTAAAGTCTGGGAAGCGCTTGATCTCTTTTCTTCATTTCTCCCGCATAGTCTGAACTGGTGTGAACTGATGAACCAGTGGGGACTTGCAGAGAAACGTAACGCCTCATTTTCCAGCTTGTCTGGTGGTCAACGTCAGAGGTTGCTGGTAGCTCTGGCCCTGGTGAATAACCCTAAAATCGTATTTCTCGATGAGATGACCGCCGGCCTAGACCCTGCAGCCCGTCACGTAGCCTGGGACTTGATTCGGGCTATCAGAGAAAGAGGCACCACGGTCGTGCTGGTTACCCATTTCATGGACGAAGCAGAACACCTGTGTGACCGTCTGGCTATTGTCGATCAGGGCAAACTCGTTGCTCTCGATACGCCGCAGGGACTCATTACCACCTATGCTAACCAGAGCAAAGTAGTCTTCACCGCCGAGCATACTGATTTACCCTGGCTAAAACAGATACCTCACGTACGCAGTGTGACCAGGCATGGCCCGCGTGTCGAGGTGGAAGGAACCGGACCGGTGCTAGCTCTGGTAGCAGCTTCGCTGGTCGATCATGGCATTGTTCCTTCCGACCTACGTACAGAGCAGCCAACACTGGAGGACGTCTTTCTGAACATTACGGGCCACGGCGCCCATAACTGAGAAATATTATGCGAACTTTATTAAAACTGACCTGGGTGGAGCTCAAGCTTTTCGTGCGTGAGCCCATCACCATGGTCTTCACCTTCGCCCTGCCTCTCATATTTCTTTTCGTGATGGGCGGGGTCTTCAAAAATAATCCCGATCCGGATGTATATCGTGGCGTAGGAGCTATAGACTATTACACTCCCGCCTACATCGCCCTTGTCATCGGCTCGATTGCAGTCGTGGGACTGCCAGTGCACTTCACCGCCTACCGTGAGCGAGGTGTGCTGCGAAGATTTCGCGCTTCGCCGATTCCTCTGTGGACTATTTTCGGCTCGCAGGTACTAGTAAGCCTTGTTATCGCCGCTGTAGGTGGTGTCCTAGTTACAGTGGCGGCCAAGCTCGCTTTTAACATCGGCATGCCTGAGTCGCCGGGTCTCGTCATCGGTGCATTTATCGCCGGCGTTTTAAGTTTTGTCGCCTTTGGTATCCTGCTCGGTTCACTGCTTCCTACAACGCGTGCGGCACAGGGCTTAGGTTTGATACTTATCATTATTATGCTGATTCTGGGAGGAGCCGGTCCGCCTCGAGAGGTGATGACGTCCGTCATGCGTGGAGTCGGGGATGCAACACCTCTTCGGTACGTAATTGTGCTAATTCAGGACCCATGGCTGGGCTTTGGCTGGAATTGGGCCTTCTTCTTGATTGTTATGGGGATTATGGTAGTAGCATCTTTGCTATCGCGCCGCCTATTCCGCTGGGAATAAGTTCCTCGTCTCCCCGACCGAATAATCGAACCGACTGCACTGTTAAATTTTTTGTTTTTATTAATAATTACTATAATTCGATTGAAATATATAGACACAGCGCTAAAAGTAATGATAAAATCATTGGCAGTTAATTCTCATGGAAAGTATTTAAGCTGACGGAGGATATTTTAATGGGCAGGAAGGAAAGAAAAGCGCAGCAAAGGCAAGCATATAAAGCAGCATTTAAAAAGGTCAAGCATGGCCATGGTGGCCGGCCAATTCGGAAGAAGGAAGAGGCAGCCCTCGGCAGATAAGACGTAAGACAAATCTGGCCTGAAAAAGCAACTGACCGGGGATGTAAACAGGCGGCTATTCATCTAACATGGATACAATTTTACCCAACAATAATCTAGCCCGCTTGAGGACATCCCTGGTTTGTTTTTATAAATATAAAACATTACAAAGCCGAAGCCGTTAAGAAAGGAGGTGAACAACATGGCACAAAAAGGAGGATGCTCTACAAGGAGACCTTGTGGTAGCTCGGCCAAATCAGCAGCTAAGAAAACGACCAAGAAGACAGCAAAAACCACTAAGAAATAGAGCGAACATCGCTGCATAGAAAAGGCGGAAGAGGTCGCTCTCCTGGGGAGAGCGATTCTTCTGTATTTTTGAGAATCGGATTCTATGATACTCACTATATGTATCTTTGTTTTCACTTTAATACTGATTATGGTCAGGCCCAGGCCCCTGAACGAGGCTACAGCAGCCTTGTTGGGGGCCATTCTCATGTTAGCCGTGGGCACCGTGTCGCCTTCCCAGGTTTACGACGTGCTCAAAAACATTGACAACATCCTTCTATTTTTTCTGGGGCTGATGATTGTCTGTGCTGTGACCGACCGGGCTGGTTTTTTTGAGTGGAGCGCTCTCAAAGCAATCAGGCTTGCTAACGGGCAAGGACGCAGGCTACTTTTCGTCCTGTTCGGACTGGGAGTAGTGATCACCACATTCTTTTCCAACGACGCTACTGCCCTGATATTAACCCCGATTGTTTATGTGCTGGTTACCAGGTTGAAGCTCAACCCTTTGCCTTATGTTTTTGCCTGCGCTTTTATTGCCAATACTGCCTCTATGATGCTGCCCATATCAAACCCGGTCAATTTGCTCCCTGTGGATAAATTCGGGGTCACCCTGGGTGAATACCTCCGGTTTCTCCTTTTGCCTACCGTACTGGCGATTCTAATAAATATAGCTCTTTTCACCATCATCTTTCGTAAATCTATTTCGACTTCATTTAAATACGATAACACAGGGCTCTCGGTTAAAATCGACAGGTTTTTCCTCTTCACCTGCGTTGGCCTTGTTCTAACTGCCCTGGGTTACATATTCACTTCCCTCTATGGCAAGCCTCTTTCCTGGCCAGCGCTAGGGGGTGCTGCCTTCCTTCTCGTAGGCGGCTTTGCCTTCCGTCACCTCACCCTTAGGCGTGTTAATTCGGGTATTTCCTGGTCCATCCTCCTTTTTATTTTCAGCCTGGCCTTGCTGGTTAAAGGTCTGGATAATGCAGGAGTAACTCACACCATTGGAGAAGCGCTGGCTAACCTTTCCTCCAGAGGCTCTCTGGGGGCAATAACGGCCACTTCTTTCGGCACAGCTATCGGCTCGAATCTCATCAATAACTGGTCGATGATGCTGATATCAGTATCCAGTTTGGGTAATATTAGCACCTCATTACCATCCTTCCATCAGGGCCTCATCTATTCAAGCATAGTCGGGGCCGATCTGGGACCTAATATCGCCGTCATCGGCTCGCTGTCCTCCATGCTGTGGCTCGTCATTCTGAGACAGAGAGGACTCGACATACGTCCCGTGCAATATTTAAAGCTCGGACTGATGGTTGCTCCCATAATGCTCCTCGCCGCTGCACTTGGTCTCTATGTTTGCAGCCTGTTCTGAAGTAAGATTTCAGGCAGCCTACTATTTATCCATATAGTACTTCTTAACTATTTTTTAAAAAAGCTACTAAAACCTCTTGACATAGACCTCTGTTAGTGATATTTGTTATACAAAGGGAGAATATAGTGCTGTGCTATTCATGAACTAAAATGCATGTTTCGCACAGCAGGAAAAATAATTAAGTAACAAGGAGGCGGCTTTAAGGTGTTACAATCGAATATTGTTATGCAGGAAAAAGCGCTTACTTCGGCAGATGAGGAACCTCCAAGCGCTGCCATTAGCGAGACCGAAGAGCCCCCAAGTAGTAAAAGCACAATAGGCTCGGAAAACCGGAAGAGATTCTTCGGCCATGTTGCGGAGGAAAATTGGAAGGACTGGAGATGGCAATTCCGGAACCGAATCACCACCATCGACGAATTATCCAAGTTCATCCCCCTATCAGGCAAAGAACAGTCAAGGCTTAAATTGGTAGCTACCAAATACCCCTTTGCGGTGACTCCTTATTATCTCACCCTGATCAACGTGGATGACCCCAATGACCCCGTTAGAAAGCAGGCTATACCATCCTTTGACGAGATAGGTCTGGTGGGAATGGGGAAAGAGGACCCGCTGGAAGAGGTGAGAGATTCACTTGTCCCCGGGTTAGTACAGCGCTACCCCGACAGGGCGTTAATGGTGCTTACGGATATATGTCCAATGTTCTGCCGTCACTGCACCCGCAAGAGAGAGTGGAAAAATGGTGGCTGGGTGCGTAAGGCTGCCGAGATTGAAGCAATGCTCGAGGAGATACGCAGGCGCAAGATAATTAGAGATGTCATCATCTCCGGCGGTGACCCTTTAACCTTATCCACACGCCGTCTGGAAGAAATTATCTCAAAGTTGAGACAAATAGAGCATGTGGAGATCATACGCATAGGCACGCGCTTCCCCGTGGTATTGCCACAGCGCATAGACGATGAGCTTTGCGCTATGCTCTCGAAATACGGCCCGATATGGCTCAACACTCACTTTAACCATCCCAACGAGATAACGCCTGAGTCAGCGGCTGCCTGCGATAAGCTGCTTCGAAGCGGAGTACCCGTCAACAACCAGTCCGTGCTGCTGCGGGGGGTAAATGACTCCGTTGAGACTCAGACGAAGCTGTGCCAAGGGCTTCTCAAAATTAAGGTGAGGCCCTACTACCTCCTCCAGGCCGACGAGGTACAGGGCACAGAGCACCTGCGCACCACCGTGGAGGCAGGATTAAAGATTATAGAAGGAATGCGAGGATACACCTCGGGTATAGCGATCCCTACCTACGTAGTGGACCTGCCTGGAGGCGGAGGTAAGGTGCCCCTTCAGCCAGAATACCTCATGTCGCAAACCGGCGACACGCTTACCTTCAGGAACTACCAGGGCCGTATCTTCCATTACCGGGAGCCCAGGCTGATAGGACAAAGCCCCGCAAAGAATGGGCAACGAACCTGCCGAAGGACACGGCCTGTTCTCACGCAGCTTGTACTGTTTAAGGAAGAAGAGAAAAGTAGAGATGAAAATAGGGCTGTCGTACGATCTTAAAAGCGAAATAGCTCTAGCCCAAGACCATCCCGATGATGCTCTTGAGGAATACGACTCTCTGGAAACAGTAGACGGCATTGCTGCCGCCTTGGAGTCCCTGGGACACTCCGTTGTCAAACTGAGTGGTGGCAGGAAGTTTCTAGCTAATATTCTGGAGAGTGACGTAGACTTTGTTTTCAACATCTCTGAAGGAAGGGGAAACTACAGAGGCAGAGAGGCCCAAATACCTGCCGTCCTGGAGATGCTGGATATACCCTATTCAGGGTCTGATCCCCAGTGTCTGGCAATCGCTCTGGATAAGCCGCTAACCAAGAAGTTGGTACAGTCAGCAGGTGTCCACACCCCGAAGTGGGAAATTGTCAGCAATAGGCAGGAGATGAAGGAGGTTTGTCAGGACAGTTTCCCCCTGCCTGCTTTCATAAAGCCGGCCTTTGAGGGTTCAAGCAAAGGCATCCGGATTGGATGCAGGGTTGAAGACAGAGATCAAATGGCTATGGTTATAGGGACGATATTTGAGCAATACCGGCAGCCAGTGATGGTAGAGGAATTCATTTCGGGTGATGAAGTGACTGTTGGCATAGTAGGCAATTCTCCACCGCAAATTGTGGGAATTATGCGCATTCTGCCCAAGAAAAGGAGCACTAATTTTGTCTATTCGCTGGAGGTAAAAAGAGACTGGCAAAACCAGGTTGATTATGAGTGCCCGGCGCAGCTTGAGGCAAAGGTTCTTAAAAAAATCGCTGATTTCAGCCTGAGGGCTTTTGATACCCTGGGATGCCGTGATTTCGCCCGGCTGGACTTCAGGCTCGATCGAAAAGGTATGCCCTGTTTCTTAGAGATTAACCCACTTCCGGGGCTTAACCCGAAATCGAGTGACCTGCCGATCATGGCTTATAAAATGGGCTGGAACTATCAGGGTCTGATAAGCTCTGTGCTTAATGCTGCCCTGAATAGATATCCGGGAACCGGGGCGCTCATGAAGCACAGCAAAATTATTAAGGTAGGATAAGCACTGTGCACCTGAAGATAGCGATAATCTTCAATCAGCCGAGCGTTGACCGTTATGGTGAAATGGGAGAGTTCAAGGCGGTCGCCAGCGTGCTTGAAGAGGTAAAGCCAGTCCATCGGGCGCTTTCCGAGTTGGGCTATTCGGTAGTTAAAATTCCTCTGCGTCCACCTCTTGAGCTAGCCGAAGAGAAACTCAGAGCTTTGGAAACAGACCTCGTGTTCAACCTCTTCGAAGGCTTTGAAGGCCGCCCTGAAACAGAAGCTATAGTGGCCGATATGCTCACCGACCTGGGCATACCCTTCACCGGTAACCCGCCCTCCACTCTCTCTCTCGCCCTGAACAAAGCAAAGGCCAAAGCGGTCCTGGAAGTTGGGGGTATCAGGACACCGAGGTATCAGGCCTTGAGCCCCGAAAACCTGCAGCCGTTCCATCTTGATTTCCCCTGCATCGTCAAGCCTCTGGGAGAGGATGCCAGCCATGGTCTGTCGGAGGAGAGTGTAGTTGCGAACTTCGACCAGCTCACCAAGCAGGTAAACAAGGTGAGCCAGCATTTCCGGGGAGACGTCCTGGTCGAAGAGTTCCTGCAGGGGCGAGAGTTCAACGTTACAGTGCTGGGCAACAAAGACCTAATCGCTCTGCCTGTAGCTGAAATGGTGTATTACCTGCCGCCCGAACTGCCTAAGCTGCTCACCTTTGCTGCCAAGTGGTATGAGGAGAGCATTTATTATAAAGGGACTAAGGCCACCTGCCCCGCAGAGATTGGAGAGAGGGAGGGAGAACTGATTTCCCAAACTGCCCTGTTCGCCTTCAAACTGCTGGACTGCCGCGGCTATGCTAGAGTAGATATGCGCCTGGATGATGAAGGAATACCCAATGTTTTAGAGGTGAACCCCAATCCAGATATATCTCCGGGTTATGGTGCGGCCCGCCAGGCCAAGGCGGCGGGTATGACCTACAACCAGTTCATCGAGAAAATTGTAATGTTTGCCCTCGAGGAGCGCACATATAACCCGATAAAAGACCTTGTTTAGGGGCTTGCTGATTTAGTTAGAAGGTTACTGGGGGCGGGTTTTTCAAACCCGCCCCCACTACTGTGTGGTACGTTTAGGGGGTTGAAAGTAATGGCTAAGCGCTCTCATATCAGGCCGATGTCCCTTGAGGACAAGGCAGCCGTAATGAGAATTCTTGAAGCCACACCGGAGTTCACGCCGGGCGAGGTAATTGTGGCTGAAGAGCTTATCGACTCCTATTTAAGCGACCCCGCTGAATCAGGCTACTTCATTCTGGTGGCTGAGGTTAACTCAGAAGTTGGAGGTTACATTTGCTGGGGACTAACCCCGCTCACCGAGGGTACCTGGGATATATACTGGATTGCTACCGCCCGGGAGAAACAAGGACAGGGCATCGGTTCGGCCCTGCTTCTCTCTGTCGAAGCTAGGATCAAAGAGTCCCGAGGTAGACTGGTTTTTATCGAGACATCATCCAAGCCAGGGTATGAGAAGACAGAGCGGTTTTACCGTTCGCACGGCTACGAGGTGATCTGCCGTATCCCGGACTTTTATGCACCCAGTGATGACAAGTTGATCTTGCAGAAACGGCTGACCCCGTAGAACCACTCAGTCAGCTATTGCCCCTCGCTTGCAGGCTCTAAGCTCTAAAGTGCGAGGCATCCAGGCTTTAAACAACCCACTCAAATAGTTTTACCCAGTTCGTTTATCATCAATACCATCTCATTAAGCCGCCCGGCACTTTTTCTGTTGTATTTGAAAGCAATTCTGGGTTTTGACAGAAGAGTTGGCTCGTCTTTTTCCGCATTAAGTGCTGATGTTTTAACGATTTTTCCGGACTCTACCAGGTCGCTGAACAACTCATTCAATTTTCCGATGTCGCCATCAGAAAGCTCCTTCTCCAACCTGAGCACAAGCTGATTCCCAACCTGGCGCATGGAATTATAGGTTGAATAGTAAGACCTGATCCAGTCTGCCGCCTCCTCGGCCGAATGCATAATCTTGTAGAATGAAAGGTCTTCCTGGGAGATAAACCGCCGGCCCAGCATCTGCTTCCTGATGAATTGATTCCAGCTTTCCCAATATTGTTCCCCGGGGAGTTCCATCAGAACCACGGGCATGGGCGGCGCCTTCCCTGTCTGCAGGAGCGTTAGTACCTCGAACCCTTCATCATGTGTGCCGAAGCCGCCGGGGAACAGCGCAATGGCATCGGCTTCCATAACGAAAAAAATCTTGCGGGTGAAAAAATATTTGAATTTAACCACCTTAGGATCGTCTCGAATTATACTGGTGGGCCCCTTCTCAAAGGGCAGCAAGATGTTGACCCCGAAGCTGTTCTGAGGGCCAGCGCCTTCGATGCCGGCCCTCATGATTCCTTCCGCAGCCCCTGTGATTACCATGAATCCATTATCAACTAACAATCGCCCGAGCTTCACCGCTAACTGATAGTAGCTGCTGTGCCTGCCTACTCGGGCCGACCCGAACATGGACACCTTGCGCACCGCCCGATACGGCTTAAAGACACATGCAGCGTGCCGGAACTCAGCCATGGCACGGCTGATGACCTTAAGGTCAAGAATATCGAGTTCATCTCGCTTGCAATTCAACGCATTTACGATGATGTCTTTATAGAGTAGAGAGCGGAGGTCTTTTTTATTATTAGTTAAGACCTCTTCTACTATCTTGAGCGTTTCCTGCAATTTGTCCGCTTTACTTTCCGCCATATTTCCCGCCTCGATTAAAATTCTCTAAATGTACTCTATTCTACTCCATGTCTGCGGCGTGGTAAAACAAAGACCGGCAAGGTGGCTTAGAGTCAAATTATCAGTGATTAAGGCTAATAGTCTCTCAAAGACCGTTGTCAATGAAAAGGGAGGCATTAAGGACATGTGATTTTTTGTTGCCGGGTGGGTCGCGGGGGTTTCGGGGCACGGCGGCGCCATGGTACGGTTTTTCTCCGGGGGCACGGATTTACGGGGGCGACGCGGAAGGGTTTTGCGGGGGCACGGTTTGGTCATTCCCCTGTCCCCCTATAGTCTCCCTTCCCCCATTAAAATACACCTTACATTTAGTTGAAAATCAGTTCTTAGTGCTGTATCCTTTTGTTAATGCTGGCAGGAGGGTAGCATGGGAAAAAGGCTGGGATATTTGATATGGATTATAGCCGGCGCAATTGGTATAGGCTTCAATATTAGAGACATCTATCAGACGACACGCATAGGCTTACCAACTCAGGTATGGACAGCTATTGCCTTCGCATTATTTATTCTAGGAACAATCGTAGTAGTCCACTATAGAGATGAAGAATTTCAACGCAAGCTTGAGCAATCCCTATCTAGAAGTACGCCAAATATTGCTTTGCAGCGCAGAGCAAAACTCTCGTGGAATGACCAGATTGTAGTTCAGCACCTAGGCGGTCAGATGGAAAAAATGCATGGACATATCGACGCACATGGAATAGAAGCTGATTATCAAGACGGGATAGACACAAACGACATACTAAAACGCAGTTGTACCCAGTGTGGTAATCCTCGAAATAAGCCTGGGAAGGTAATATAAATAGCACATCCTGCAAAAACTGTTGTTCAGATACCGGCCTTCACACTAAAATGGCTGAGGAGATGCCATGCAAGTTGTCATGAAACCCATTAGCGGTACCGGTAAAGATAACCTCGAACGCGCCGAAGCTGAGTTAATCAGAGTACTAAGTTTCGGGCAACGTGCTCAGCGCTAAGGTGAGAAGGGAAAGAATCATCTTAGATATCGAGGTAAACCCTAAATGGGAGTTAGAAGACAAGGTGGGCTATCTCAAAGAGTGGATACGAGCAAAGGTGAAGATGATGTTCGAGGTAATTAGCGTGTCTTAAAAAGAGGGCAAATAGGCGGTGGGAAGTTACACTTTATCTACAATTATTATTGTATTCGAATTAATGTCAGTATCTGTCAAAAATATATTTGTACTATCAGCAACATCGTAAAGGTCACCCTTGTCTGATAAATTGTCAGGTACAATTCGCATCACACCATTCTCATAGGCTTCAAGCTCTGAGATAAATTCTTGCGTAAACCCCAACATTCTCAATAAGGCATTCCTATCCATCATTTGTCCTACCTTTTCTGAGCAGGGTCACCTCTAAAAACACAATATTTATCTGATATGTATATCTTCGCTGTACTGGAATTCTCAAACATGTAGTAAATCAGAGCCCAGAACCTTCGTATCGCCCTTTCCAGACCTTGTATGCTCTCCGAATGCGTTATTTTTATCTTGCACTCGCTCCATGCTATTTCTCTTGTTATTCCTCTACTATGTGTTTTCCATTGTTCATTACTACAAAGAGTAGTAGCTATTTCCTTAGCACGCTTCTGCTTCTCGGCACCTTCTACCACCCTCCCGTCACTACTATGCTTATCCCACGTCTTAAACTTGTAATTCCGCAAGTAATTCTCCGCCAGCTCGATCGAGTACCTACTTGCGTTTACTGCGTTCCCAATTTCCTTACCGTCCAGTTGCGACAGTATCTGTAAGTCCGTCCAGAGCGGCTTCTGCCCTTTTGACAACAAATCTGTCCCCCGCTTCTGTATATCCTCAATCAGTGTAAGAATTGCCTGAGCTGGGACATACCGCCCTTCTTTATTTGGCACTTGTGGGTCGATTGGCCCTATATACGCTCTCGCATCCATAATAATATCATCTCCTGATAAGGCAAATATTGTCCCTGCACTCATTGCCATGCTTGGTATTATGAACGCCACATTCTCAAAACGCGGTCTCAACTTATCTACAAACTTTGCTACTTGTTCTGCAGATCCGCCGGGAGTTGCCAATATAACGTCAATCTCTTTTACAGCATCTTCGATGGAAGAAACCATCTCGTAAAACGGTAAATCATCCCGATAATCAATTGATATCGAACTCTTAATATTCTGATTCACAAAGTTTGATAAGTAGCATATTGCTGGCCGATTCCTAACAGCTCTAATTTCCGCCAACGATTTCCTGATTTCAGCTACGCCATCCATATTGACAACTTTGTACTTCAATAGACTCTCGAATTCACGCCCATCCTCCATCTTGTCCAACAAAGACGTTACCACAGGTTGGAATCGTTGATGTACTGAAGACGGAAATCCTTGTTTGTGTTTTGCCATGTTCTCAACCTACTCCAATCAATACAATATGCCAACTGAAGTCTGAAACAACGTCGACCTCGACTTGAAGTATTGCCTACGTTGGTTATCCCGTTCAATGAATGGCATAAGACTATCATATGAAAGAGCGGCTGTCAACGTTAGATGTCCTAGTGTAGAGTATCCTACAGTTTCGAAAAGTAGTTATACAGACCTGCCACGTCCTCAGGGTGGGTGAGGATGACTCCGACCTCGGCCCACTACTACTGCTGTGAACCAGCTTCAAGGTTGTCAATAATCATGATTTGGAGTAATATACATAAATCTCTGAAACTCAATTTTGGAGTCTGAAATGACCAAAACCATCGCTGAAATCAACGAGAAAATCGCCAAGGGCCAGGCTGTGGTGGTGACCGCCGAAGAGGTCATAGACATCGCAAAAAAGAAGGGTGTAGCCAGGGCTGCCCAGGAGATAGACGTGGTGACCACCGGTACGTTCGGCCCTATGTGTTCGTCAGGCGCTTATTTCAACCTGGGGCATGCCAAGCCCCGCATGAAAATCGGCGGGGGCACAGCTTACCTGAACAATGTGCCTGCCTACACAGGATTCGCTGCCGTAGATATTTTCCTCGGTGCAACAGCCATGCCTGATGATGATCCCCGAAACAAGATTCATCCCGGTGACTTCCCTTACGGCGGAGGGCATGTCATCGAGGAGTTGGTAGCCGGCAAGGATGTCAGGTTGGTAGCCACTTCCTATGGCACTGACTGCTATCCCAGGCGAAAAGTCGAAACCTTGATCAACCTGAAGAGCATCAACGAAGCTGTGCTATTCAACGTTCGAAATGCCTACCAGAACTACAATATAGCGGTTAATCTCAGCGACCGGACAATTTACACCTACATGGGAGTGTTGAAACCCCATCTGGGTAACGCCACCTACTCCACCGCGGGCCAGCTTTCGCCGCTGTTCAACGACCCGCTCTATAAAACAATCGGCATAGGCACAAAGATATTCCTCGGAGGCGGCACCGGCTACGTGGCCTGGCAGGGCACGCAGCACAATCCCAACGTAGTGCGCACCGATAAGGGCGTGCCCAAGCGTGGAGCCGGAACGCTGGCGGTGATAGGTGACCTGAAGCAAATGAAGCCGCGGTGGCTGGTAGGAACCAGCTTCATAGGCTATGGCTGCACCATGACCGTCGGCATAGGAGTTCCCATACCGATACTGTCTGAAGAAATCCTCATGTACACAACGGTCAAGGATGAGGAGATATTCGCCCCTATCGTGGACTACTCTGACGCTTATCCCCAGCGGCGCCCCGACATCCTCGGGGAAATAGATTACGCCCAACTAAAGAGCGGCAAGATTAAGGTTCAAGGCAAAGATGTGCCCACCGCCTCGCTTTCAAGCTATGCCAGGGCGGTCGAAATCTCTAACATACTCAAAGACTGGATAAAGAAGGGAGAATTCCTGCTGACACAGCCTGTAGCGCCACTGCCCGGGCCGGAATCGGGGATAACCTTCAAGCCCATGCCAGACCGTCCATTTGAGAAGATAGACTGAGCTAAAGGAGTCAGACCATGAATATTGCCAGAAAGATAGTTCTACGTTTCCCGCCACGGCTCGTAGACCAGCCGATAATATACCGCCTGGTGAAGGACTACGACCTGCAGTTCAATATTCTAAAAGCCTCGATTACGCCCAATGAAGAAGGCATCCTGGTAGTGGAGCTTAGCGGCAAAAAGAAAGATTACGACGAAGCTATCCGTTTTCTGGCCGGAGCCGGGGTAGAAGTACAGGCACTGATTAAGGATGTAGCTCGCCTGGAGGATAGGTGCACTCATTGCGGCGCATGTGTAACTATGTGCCCTGTGGGCGCTCTTGTCGTCAACACCCAAACGAGACAGGTCGATTTTCTGGAGAGCAAGTGCATCGCCTGCGGGCTTTGCATCAAGCCATGCCCTGTGAGAGCGATGGAAGTGCGTCTATAAGGGATGTATGAGCCAAGAACCTACAGAGACTGGGTCAGCGATAAGGACCTGGTCTCCTTTTCGGTAGTAGTCAAAGAAACCGACCTCCGCATCAGAGCCAGGCGCGACCTTACACCCAAGGCGCTCTCGGCAACCCAACGCTACCGCGCTGACCTGGAGACATATATAAAATCGCACCCTGTCTTCCTGACCACTCTCAAACCTTTCGAAGTCGAACCGGATGCTCCACCTATCGTTAAGGAGATGGCTGATGCCGCCCGGGAAGTAGGCGTGGGACCTATGGCGGCGGTTGCAGGTGCTATAGCCGAGAGGGTGGGCAAAGAGCTTCTTCCCTATTCTGAAGAGGTCATCGTGGAAAACGGCGGTGACATCTTCCTGAAGACTTCGAAAGAAAGGCTCATAGGTGTCTATGCCGGAGAATCCAAATTCACTAAGAAAATTGCCTTCTCCATTAAGCCCAAGGAAACGCCCCTGGGCGTTTGCACTTCCTCCGGAACAGTGGGACATTCCCTCAGCTTCGGATACGCCGATGCAGTCATAGTCTTCTCGCCTTATACAGCCCTGGCCGACGCCGCAGCCACCGCCATAGGCAACAGGGTCAGGATAGTCGAAGATATACCAGATGCACTCGAATTTGCCCAGAGTATAAAAGACCTTAGGGGTGTAGCTATCATAAAAGGTGATAATATGGGGCTCTGGGGACAGATTAGACTAGCAGCCGCCGACTGAAAAAAGTGATTCTGCTACGTTATCTGGGACTCTTCACCGTACACCCGCCCCTTCCACTTGACACCGGCGCCGGTAAGGTACTGGTAGCTGGCATAGAAACTGATAAGCACCAGGAAGGCCATACCGATAGGATGCAGAATAATGAATGTCTTTGGCTGGGAAAAGCGTCGGCCTGCTAAAAAGCGCGCTAAGAACAGTATAGCCACCTGGAGCATGACCAGTATCTCCCATGCCATGGCAGGCTGCGCGAGCAGCAAACCGTAAAGCAGCCATAAAAAGGGCGCCAGAAACAGAAGCACTGCCGCGGCTATCAACCCTACCATAGTGACAATCGATAACGAAGCTACTGTGTAGAACCACCGGGTGATGCCATCCCACATCGTGCCGAACTCGCGGTACATCTGGCAGGAGACCAGCGACGACAGATCCAGCGTCAACTGTTTGTAGTGATGCCGCGACACCTCTCTGCCCAGCCAGACATCCTCTACTATACGAGATTTCACCGCTTCATGTCCGCCGATGCTGCGATATTCATTGGCCGAGAAAAACAGGAACTGCCCGATGGCCACCGAGGGCATAGTGCCCCGCGAGCGCTGCAGCCACCAAAACGGCAGCCCGCAAAGGAGTATAAAGTAAAACATGATAGGAAGGGCCGTCTTCTGCCAGAGCGAGGTTGTCCGCTGATAGGGGAAGCCTGAGATTAGCGCGGCCCGTGAGACAAGGGCAACCCCCAGAATTCTACGCAGCATCGAGGGGGCATGAACGGTATCGGCATCGGTAAACAGCAGCCAGGAACCTCTAGCCTCCTGGGCAAGCTGGTGACAGGCAAACGGTTTGCCCGCCCAACCCTCGGGCAAAGGTTTTCCATGCAGCAGTCTGACCCGGCCGTCTTCGGCAGCAATCCGAGATACAATATCGCCTGTCCCGTCAGTCGAGGAGTCATCCAGCACAAGTACCTCAAAATTGGGGTAGTCCTGTTGGCGCAAGGAATCGAGGCAGACTCCGATGTTAGCCTCTTCGTTCCTTGCAGGGATGAGAACGGAGATTAAAGGCGCGGGCTCAGGCAGGTCGATGTTTGACTTGGGTTTTCTTAGGGCTTTTAGATTCAACAGAAGATTGAGCAGAATCGCAGCCAGCACAATAGAGACTATCTGTTGGTAAAGCATCTGTAAAGCTCCGGCGGTGCCTTAGCCAACGCGCGCCTTTCTGGCCTCAACTACATCGTCACCTGTTACCAGTTCTTTGACCAGTGAGGGCATCACGATTAAGCATCCGGCCAGGGCATATTGCCAGGAATCATACCATAGCCCCAGCACTATGGGCATAGAGATGCGGAAGAGCCTATTGCTCAGCACATGCCGCCTGGTGACTACCATAGGTAATATATACCAGGCTGCCATGATGAGCACCGCCAAAACATTTATCAGGACCAGGCCTGAGACCCCAATAGTCATCCCCTGACCGCCCCCGCGTCTCAGCCAAATGGGCCAGTTGCAGCCAATGACAGCCGCTACCACAATTGTAAAGCTGGCCCAGAGCTCACCCACCATGAAGTAGGCGATAAGTATGCAAATCCCCGCCTTTGCCATCTCAACCAGGAAGGCCAGCAGAGCCGGGCGTTTCCCGCCATGCAGGAGCACAGCCGTCACCGTGGCGTTGCCCGTGCCCATGGTGCGGATATCCTTGCCGGTGAAGAGACGCATGGAGAGGTATGAAGTGGGGATACTCCCGATTAAATAACCTATCACTATAAGTATTATGAATGTTGTTGCCATGGTAACTCCCGATATAGCGGAACTGCGCTATTTAGCATTGAAAATACTCTAAGCAATAAGCAGTGTTTTGTCAAGTTGACAATTTCACTTAGGTGGTTGTACGCAACGCTATGCCTTCTTCGTCGCCTCAATCAACTTGAAGATCCCGAAGGCAAGGTCGGTGACGTGTTCAACTTCGAGGCCGCTTTTGCGTACATTATCCACCGTTCTGCGGTTGATGTTAGCGCCCGCCGTCCACACAGACAGAGGGTTAGCAAGGTTCATAAGCCAGCCTAAAACTCGATTGGCGCTGAGGACATGCTCTATCAAAACCACCCTGCCGCCTGCCTTACATACACGCTCAATCTCCTTTAGACCGCGAACTGGGTCGGGAACAGAGCAGAAGACAAATGAGCCTACTATGCTATCGAAGGAACTGTTCGGGAAATCGAGCTTCTGCACATCCATTTGCTGTAAAAGCACCTTTATCTTTTGCTTGTTAGCTTTACGTCTAGCTCGTTCCAGCATCTCCTCGCTGAAATCAATGGCAGTTATATCAGCGTCAGCGGGATAATATGGGAAATTCTTACCAGTGCCGACCCCCACCTCGAGGATGCGGGTGCCTTCTGCTTTGCTCCATAAAAGGTCCCGCCACTTGCTGTAGCGGGACCTCTCAACAAGGCCCTCCATACAGTCGTATAGAGGTGCAATCCGATTGTACCTCTTTCTAACGGTCTCTGTAGCTTTGCCTTCAGGCGACATCTTTGGATCGCGCATTAACGTCAAGACAGGTCTTTCCTAATCTGGTCGAACTCTTCCTTGGATATCTGGCCTTTGGCATAGCGTTCTCTGGCTATTTCCAAAGGATTGCGCTTCTCCAAATTGTCACCTCTGGGTTCTCTATGCCTCACTATCGACCTGATCCCCCAGACTACCAGCCAGATAATCGCTATCCAGAACAGCAGCATCCATATCCCGCCGAACACCATCCACCAACCCCAGCCATCGTGCATGTACCACATTTTTACCCTCCTGACGGTGTTAACTGCCAGTTACATAGACTCACTAAGGGCACCTCCGGTTCTCCGACAGAAAGTATCCTGCGCTTCTCAATCTCGCTTAAATCCCCGGTCGAGAGCCTTATCAATGGAGGTGTCCTCAACCTCTACAGTTCACCAACTCTGGGTATTTGTTAGCCGACCTACTTCTTCTTCCCAGCTACGTACTTTTCAGGGTTCTGGTCAAAAGCCTTCTTACAGCCCGGAGCGCAGAAGTAATACTTTTTGCCCTTGTACTCAGAAGTGGCGGCTGGTTTCTTCTCATCTACTTCCATCTTGCATACCGGATCGATTGCCATTGGACACCTCCTCAATTCAGCTAAATAAATTAGAAATGTCTCTTGTTTAATTGCCTTGGGGTATCCCCCGGGTTTCAGAACATCGTTCTCTCAGTATGCCCACACTCTCTCCTTTTCCATTCCCTGTCATTCTACGCCGCGATAACACTCAAAGGGAGGATACCCCAAGATCCAAAACAAGGGAAAAGGATTATCACCTTTATAACATAGACGATGTTAAAAAGTCATAAAGCCAGGGGGATAAAAAGTTGAAAACTTATGACATTTTAGTGCGACATTTTCCTCTTGACAAAATAAGAACTTATGTTCTACTATTGCCTTGCTCTAATTAATGAGAGGAGGTGAAACATGGCGGAGGAGACCAGAGATACGGAGACGCAGGACAAGGATAATCTGCAAGCGCGCATAACGCAGCTCGAACAAGGCATCGCCTCTAAAGATGGCGAGTTGACTGCTGCCAAGCAGTTGCTGTCCGGCGCAGTGGCAAAATACCGCGCTGCTGTCCTTGCCAGCGTGCCCGGCATGCCCGAGGAACTGGTCAAGGGAGAGTCAATAGATGAGATAGACGCCTCTCTGGAACAGGCTCGGGGCATAGTAAGCAAGGTCAGGCAGCAGCTCGAGGCAGAGGCTGAGGCTAACAAGGTGCCCACAGGCGCACCGCCTCGTATGCCGCAGGATCTCTCGGCGCTGTCCCCGGCAGAAAAGATAGCCTACGCCCTGAAGAAATCCCTGAGAATGTAGAGCGCCCTTGTTTCATTCCTCTCCCTTGACGGGAGAGGCTAGGTGAGGGTGAAAGTCTATCGGCGCTCAGGCGTGAGGAACTCAATTGTAGGAGCGCACTGAGTTCCCCCTTTTCTAAAGGGGGTAAGGGGGATTAGGAATTCAACTGTAGGGGCGAGGCAGTGTCTCGCCCAATATTAAAAAGGAGAGAAAGAACATGGCACTAACACTAGCAGAAGCAGCCAAACTTTCCAACGACGTCCTGTTAATGGGCGTCATCGAGACCATTATCTATGATAGCCCGGTGCTTCAGGTGCTGCCCTTCATCGAGATTGTGGGCAACGGCCTCACCTACAACCAGGAGAACCAGGCCCCCACCGTGGCCTTCTACGATGTGGGCGATACCTGGGCAGAGTCCACGCCCACCTTCACCCAGCAGACCGCCACTCTCAAAATCCTGGGCGGCGACGCCGACGTAGACAACTTCCTGGCTAAAACCCGCAGCAACATCCAGGACCTGGAAGCTGCTATTGTGCAGCTCAAGGCCAAAGCGGTGCAGCAGAAGTTCGACGACACCTTCATCAACGGCGATACCGCCGTCGATGCCAAGTCCTTCAATGGCATTGACAAATTATGCGCCGCTGGACAGACGCTCAGCATGGGCGCAGATGGAGGCATACTTACCCTGGAGAAACTCGACGAGCTGATCGACAAGATAAAGACCGGCAAGCCCGATATGCTGCTCATGAGCAAACGCAGCCGGCGCAAGCTCACTGCTTTGAGCAGGGGCTCCGGCAGCGGCATCATGGAGTTCGACCGCAACCAGTTCGGGCAGATGGTGCAGTATTACAGCGGCATCCCCATAGGCGTCAACGACTGGATTTCCGACAGCAAGACTGTGGGCGTATCCACCGACTGCTCCACTATCTACACACTCAGCTTCGGCGAGGGTTCGGTGGCAGGTCTGACCGCACCCGGCGGCTTGCAGGTGGAGAAAGTGGGCAGTCTGGAGACTAAAGACGCCAGCCGCACCAGGGTCAAGTGGTATGTAGCGCTGGCCCTGTTCAATACCCTGAAGCTGGCCAAGCTTACCGGCGTCCGCAGCTAAGGAAAACAGTAGGGGCGTTCAACTGAACGCCCCTGGACCTTCCAAAATTCCCCCTTTTCTAAAGGGGGATACAGGGGGATTACGTAGGGGCGAGGTTACCTCGCCCTCAGGTTGGAGCGGGTGCTCCAACCTACCCAGAGGAGGGAACTATGAACCTCAATGATATGAGGTCTCAAATCCGTAAAGACCTCCACGACGAGGACTCTCAAAACTACAGATGGACGGACAGCGAGCTGGAACGTCACATCGACCACGCCCTGCGCGAGCTGAGCCTGTCCTGCCCACTCGAGGCCAAAGCAACGCTCAGCACTACCGCTGAGAGCCGTGACCTGTCACTCTCATCCCTCAGCGACCTGGTGGAGGTCGAGGCTGTGGAATATCCGGTGAGCAACTATCCACCATCCTATGTCCGCTTCAGCACCTGGGCAGATACTCTGACCCTGCTTATAGACAGCCTGCCCGGTGAGAGCGAGGATGTTTATATCTACTACGGCAAGCTGCATGTCCTGGACGCCAGCAGTTCCACCATACCCGCCGGGCTTGAAGACCTGGTGGCGCTGGGCGCAGCCGCCTATGCCGCTATCGAGTGGGCCAGCTTTGCTGCCAATCGCGTTAATGTGGGGGGCTCTGAGGTCTGGCGCAGCTATCTCACCTGGGGACAGGACAGGCTGGCTGCCTTCATGAAAGGTCTGGCCCAGCACAGTAAGAAGAATACCGTGCGGGTACGCCAGCTTTACCCCGTTTTTTAGGCATAAAATGCAAACGATTTATAAATGGGGGAGTGCAGAGGGGATTCACCCCTCTTCCTGGGGCCTGTCCTGAGCCCTGTCCTGAGCTCGCCGAAGGATTGTCGAAGGATGTCCCCCAAATTTCTAATTCCCCCCAAGATTGGGGGACACAGGGGGTTGAAGATGGGTTGGAAAACATTTAACGACAGGCTGGCATTCATAACCGTATTAGTGATAGTAGCGCTGTGGCTGGCTCACAGGTGGCTCAGCCTGCCCAACGAGGTCATCGGCGCCACCATCTTGCAGTTCGGCCTGATTATGCAGCACTACTTCCGCAAGGCATCTCAAAGCGTTGTCCGAAAACGCAAAAGCAGGGGCAATTCATAAATCGCCCCACGATGATCTATGGGTAGTCTGGAGCATCTGCTACAGACATGTAGGGGCGAGGCAATGCCTCGCCCCAAGAGGAATTTAACATGAGAATGCTCTCGCCAACACTTCTCGCAGCTCAAAAATCCAGCGCACGCCTGCCTTACGTCAAGGTAGAAATACTGGACAGGGTGGCAAGCATAACCCGTCTCAACTGGACCAGGCTCTACAGCGGCAGCGAGCCCGATTTCCATCACGGCGTTACCATGCCCGGCGACGGCTCCCTGATTCGAGCCAGAGTAGACCCCTCCGGCTACCAGCTCTACCGTCAGCGCGTTGCCAGCCCAGGTCCCGGCAGCGACTTCAGCCCCTGGACAGGGGTATGCACCGTGTCCAGTGTTTCCGGCATCGTCCTGACCAGCCGCGGCTTCAGGGTGCTCCTGTTCTATGTCGACACAGACCAGAGGACAATCTTACTCAGAGAGAGCACCGACTATGGCGCTACCTTCGGCAGCCCCACATCAATAACCACCGCTGCCTCGACAGTAGGCTGGCTTGCTGCAGCCATCAACAACAGCGACGTGGTCTGCCTTTTCTACTCGGTAAACGGCACGGTTTATAGCATAAAAAGGACAGGCGGAAGCTGGGGTTCGCCCTCCGCCTGGACTAACAGCGCTGCCGCCATTACAGGCATTGGCTGTGTTTACCAGGGTGACTGGGATCTCGTTATCTGCGGACAGGACAGCGCCGGTAACTACAAGGTCTGGACCTGCGTTTACGGCGATGGCTACTCCCAGAGCCCCGGCACCTGGTCGGACCTGGCAGAGCTTACTATAGCCAGCCCCAGCTCAAATATTGAGTTCCGTTGTCCTTATGTCAACTTCGCTGGCATCTTCCGTATCTTCTTCGTGGAGAAATACAGCGGCACAGCCTCTTACAGCCGCCCCTACTGGTCTCACTCATTGACCACAGCCGAATTTACCTCCAACCTGTGGCGCGAGCCGGTGCCCTTTAACTTAGTCTCAAGCTGCGGCCTGGCTATGGTGCACAGCGGGTCATATGCCTGGCTGTCCGCGCCATCAGGAGTATGGCGCGCTGCTCTCCTGCCCTCCTCCGTAGATGTTACCGATGATATTATCGCGCTGAGCGCCCAGACCAACCCTTCCTCAGGCAAGATTCAAATCGAACTCAGAAACGACGACGACCGCTACTCCAGCCCCCCGTCTCCTATCAAGCTGGGCTCAGAAGTGCTGGTCAGCCCGGGATACTGTACCGCCTCAGGCACGGAAGTATCCAGCGGCCCTGCTTACTGGATAGAGGGCTGGACATACCTGTCCATAGGTAGGACAGCCGCCCCCGGCTGTCACTCCCTCATTCTCCACGCCTCCGATGCCTGGAGCTTACTGGAGAGATGGAAAGCCAGGCGTCAGTTCGCCTGGGCATCCGGCAGTGTCAGCATCTTTCAGTTGCTCAACTTTATTCTGGCGCGCGCTGGCCTGGAGTTCTCCTCGTTCAGTCACAGCGATGCCCTGGTAAACTTTCACCCCGCCTTCACTATGAATCCCGGAGAATCCGGCAGGTCTGCCGTGCTGCGTCTTCTGTCCCAAGTGCCCGACCTCCTGTTCTTCAGAGGCTACTGCGGCTACATCATCAACCCGCAGGCGTCTGACTCCAGCGTCTACTCCTATGGCAGCGACCACGCCATACTGGAAGCAGAGTACACCCAACGCGCCGGGGAAGCTAACCGTGTGCAGGTCTTCGGTCTCCCATCCTCCGTCACCATCACCGAGGATTGGGACTGGGAAGAGATCGACCTGGTGTACGACCGGCTGGCGCAGGTACACGACATAAACCTGGACACCGCAGCGGAAGCTCACGCGCGGGGCGAGGCTATGCTCAGGCACGCCGCCATCAACTCAATGGATGGCCGCATAGTAGTGCCCATGAACTGCGGCCAGGAGTTGTACGACGTCATTGATATAACAGACGCCCTCGCCGGCCTGAGCGCAGCCAAGAGGCGTGTCCTTTCGCTCCATCATACCTATGATACCCGGAAAGGCATTTACAACTTGAAGATAGGTCTGGGTTCACCCTGAAGGGAGGAGTCTAATATCCCATGTCATTGCGAGTCCCGATTTATCGGGATGACTCCTCGCTTGCGCTCGGAGCAGGCTCCGCAATCTCTGGTGCTCGTAAGTAGGGAAAGGGCACGGTGAGATTGCCGCGGCTCCTTCGATGGCCTCGCAACGACATATAGAAGAGTCCTTCTCTGGGAAAGGCAGCCAGGAAAATTAAAAACCTGTACGGGCGCGGTTTCCGCGCCCTGGGCGAGGCGACCTCGCCCCTACGGAATGTTCATAGCTCGTTATAAGGAAATATAGGAGCGAGGATAATCATGTCATTGCGAGCGTAGTGAAGCAATCTCTCGCACCTGTTGTTACGAAGTAGCACGGGGAGATTGCCGCGGCCTCCTTCGGATGGCCTTGCAATGATATAGAGAGGAATCCCCCCTTTTGCAAAGCAGGCCAGAGGGATTACAGAAATTCCTCTCCCTTGACGGGCTTCGCCGTGAGCTCAGCCGAACGGAGAGGCTAGGCTTGTCCTGAAATCATTGAAGGTGAGGGTGAAACAATGATTAAAAAAGGAATCCTGAAATCTTTCGACAGTGGCACTTATCTAGCCACCGTCCAAATCGCGGGCAGCCTGAGCGTCTGGCTCGACAACATCCCCACCTCGAGGGCGATCGCCAGCGCCGACATGGTCGCCGGCCGCAACGTCGCCATTCTTTTCATTGACCCGAGCAACTTCTCCGATGCTGTCATTATTGCTGCTTGGACTTCTTAAGGTCCCTCAAACAATACCACGCCCAAAAGGCAACTCCAATAAAGAATATAATGCTAACCCATGACAGGGCAGTCCTATTTCCACCTGCTCCCGCTATTATCGCTCCCAACCCAGCACCACCGAACAGACTACTGCCTGCTATCCCATATGATCGAATCCACCTCTCATTACTTTTTTCCTCCATCTGCTTGAGCTTATTACGTATGTCTTCATTACACATCTTGATAGAGTTCAGTTCATCCATTAACCCCTTCGCTCCGTCAGCAGGTTGCACTTTTCCCGCATCACTCATGCTATCCTCCTCTAAGAAACCTTCCTCTTATTATACTATCGTTTCCCCCTCGTCCTCTCACGGGCGTCGAGCTCTATTCACCGGTTTGTTGAAGCTCATCCAGTCTTTTTCCTTGTCTTCCTGGTTGCCCTTCGCTGGGAAGGCGGCTCTCCGCTCCGCTCCGTGCCGTCCGCCCTGCGCGACATCTTCCCCTTGACAAATGAGAACTGTTGTTCTAAAATGACGCCATATCATCGGGACTGAATGTACACAGCATCCCGACCCAATTCAAGAGCAGCAAACAGCATCTAAAGAGCCTCACGATTGTGGGCTGATGGCTTTAAGCCAATAGCTGGTTGCATCGGGCTCTTGGAAAGCCCTGGAAAATTGAATATGTGGGGTTTCGTTCGTGGGATTTGTTTTGGGGAAATTGCTCCTTGACACAGGGACGTTTTTTACCCGGGCGGTTCCCGCTGCGTTCGGCTGAAGCTGATCACGGCCCGCGAAATCCCGGCGTCCGGCGACCCGAAAATTGAATAATTCATGCGACATAAAACCAGGGCCGTGCTATGCCCTACCCTTGACATCCTAACTCAAGCCCCCTATCATCTTTTAATATGAACAAATATTTAGAGTCCACCGAATACATTGACTGGGAGACCGAGTCGGTCAAGAAAAAAGCAGCGGAGCTGACCAAAGGGCTGAAGACAAACAGAGAGAAGGCTATCGCCGTCTACTACTTCGTCAGGGACAGCATCAGGCACAATCCCTACGCCGAGGGCGCCTCGCCCGAGGACTTCAGGGCCAGCGCTATCCTGCAAAAAGGTAACGGCTACTGCCAGCACAAGGCCCTGCTCCTGGCTGCCCTGGCCCGCGCCGCGGGTATACCTTCCCGCCTGGGCTATGCCGATGTTCGCGACCATCTCCTGTCCAAAAAGTTCCGCGCCATGATAGGCGGCGATAACCTGCTCATCCAGCATGGCTATACCGAGCTGTACATAGATGGCAGGTGGGTACATGCCAGCCCTGCCTACGACCTGGCCACCTGCAACAAGATGGGCTTTGTCCCTGTAGAGTTCGACGGCATACACGACGCCCGCGATTCAGCGTTCAATGCCACAGGAAAACCGCACATCGAGTACGTCAAGGACCACGGAACTTACGCCGACTTCCCCTGGGACTTCATACTGAGTTACCGTCAGGAATGGGTTAACAGCATAGGCCGTGAATGGGGCGAGTATCAAGACAACGTTGCCAGGCACCACAAAGAGTGAGATAAAATCCTAAACAATATCTAATGCTCAAAACACAAACCCTTAAACGCTTTTGAATTTTCTCCTCGAATTTTGAATTTGCCTTCGGCACGAGCTCAGGCCAGGGTTTAGGGTTTCGTGCTCAGGATTTCGGATTTGCCCGAAGCAGAGCCTTGTAGGGGGTAGTTCGCGAACCGCCCTCATCTGGAGGAGTCACTATGAGTCGGTTAATTGTTGATGACGCCAAATGTAACCGCTGCGGCATCTGTATTAAAGAATGTCCGCCGCGCATCATCGAAATGGTGGAGCCCAAGGCATTGCCCACCGTAATCCCGGACCAGAGGGAACGCTGTATTGTCTGCGGACACTGCGTCGCCGTGTGCCCCTTCGAAGCTATCAGCCTGGATACCATGATGCCGGTGGACTGCGCTCCGGTGAACAAGGAGCTGCTGCCCACTGCAGAGCAGATGGAGCACTTCCTCAGGTCCCGCCGCTCCATCCGCGTGTACAAAGAAAAAACGGTGCCCCACACGGTGTTGGTCAAGCTCATAGACATCGCCCGCTATGCGCCATCAGCGCATAACTCGCAGCCGGTGCAATGGCTTATCGTGGAGGATCCTGCGGAAGTGAGGAAACTGGCCGAGCTTGTCATCCAATGGATGAACCTGCTCGTCAAAAAATCGCCGCGGCTTGTCGAGCAGTTCCACTTCGACAAGTTCGTCAGTGCCTGGGAGCGAGGAGAGGACAGGGTCCTGCGCGGTGCGCCCCACATCATAGTGGCTCATGCGCCCAAGGATACCGCAATGGCACAGGAGAACTGTGCTATAGCGCTTACCTATCTGGAGCTGGCGGCCTACTCCCAGGGGTTGGGAACCTGCTGGGCGGGTTATCTCATGGCAGCAGCCTCGTCTTTCCCCGCTCTGATCAACGCTCTGGCGCTGCCCGGCGGACACAAATGCTTCGGGGCCATGATGGTGGGATATCCTAAGCATGAGTTCCGCTGCATCCCTTTGAGGAACAAGCCCTCGATAATCTGGCACTGAAAATTTACACCTCGATGCCCAGGTGTTCAGCAATTATCAGATAGAAGCCGGCCAGGCCTTTCCATTTTCCCCATTTTTGAGCAATCTGGCGTGCCTCGTCGGTCGAGATTCTCCGGCCATTGCTGTAGTAATGCGCCATGCACCTTCTCAAACCTATATCGTCGGCAGGCATTTCCTCCAGCCTGCGCATGCCTCTGAGCACAGCCATCTCCGCCGTCCAGCGACCTATGCCCCGTATATTTAAGAGCCTATCAATGACTGTGTTTGTATCCTCAAGCTCCTTGAGCCCCTCCAGGTCCAGCTTCCCCTCTACAATAGATTTCGATACATCCCTGATATACTCGGCCTTCTTCTCGCTCAACCCGCACTGGCGCAATTCCTCTATAGTTGCGGTGGCCAGTCTTTGCGGCGTGGGAAATATATAATAATCCATTTCATCTATCCTTAACGCATCGCCGAAGGCTTTGACCACCTTCCTTTCCATGCTGTGCGCCACAATTAGAGAGATCTGCTGTTCTATTATGGAGCTTATCAAAGACTCAAAAACAGTGGGAGTGGTGGGATTTTTCAGGCCTCTAAGCTTCTCAGCTATCTCAGCCATAATCCTGTCGTTTTTCACAGCCCAGTAGAAGGTGTCCAGGTTAAGCCCCAGATTCAGAATATAGCTGATGGCCTCTTCAGCCGCTCTCCGGTCATTTTCAGAGATTTTCTGGTTGGACCTGAGTTCCGCTGACAGCACCGGGGCATCCACACTTCCCGAGGACTCTACCGTAATGAGAATCAGCTTGTTGTTTGCCCTGATAACCTGCCGATATTTCCCGTTTTCATATATGCGAATCTGCCTGTCGCCATCATGGAAAATCCTGTTGCTCAGGTCAAAGTCGTACGGCGGGACAGGTGTTATGGTCAACTTCATTAGGAAGCCTTCTACAGACGACCCAGCAGGGGCCTTGCCACAGCAGTGGCAAGGCCCTTTGCGCTCATATGAACTCTAAGTGCCATTGCCTTTTAACCTAATAAGCTAGCCCCATTCCTTGACTGCCTTGGCCGCAGCAGGCATTCCTTTGGCCAGGTCTTGGGGAGTCATGACCGGCATGAATTTCACTTTGGCCTTAAACCCGAAGAAGAAGGGCTCCGCCATCGCCACCATCTGAGAGGGGTCATCCATGTTAATGACAACGTATCCCCCTCGATTGCCTTTTATCGTAGTAAAGTAAGCGGCCTCCGCTTTCATCTCTTTCAGCAGTCCCCCCATCTTTTCTCCAAACTTAGGGTCCCTGAGGGCTTTATTGCCGGCTTCTCCGTCAAATTCCACTTTCATTAAAAACTTCATTTTACCGTCCTCCTTTGATTATTAAAGTTTTACGTGATTTCTCAAGTGAATTCTTGACACTGGCGCACCCACGGCCTATATACTGGAATCACATCACACCCATCCCCCCTTCCCTATGTTCCCCAGATACTAGTATGAATAGCTATGAACCCGCAAAAAAACGAGCCTTCAGAATTTTTGTGGATTTCGGGTTCTGCTTTTTCTGAGATCAACCGAGGGTCTCTAATTAATCCCAGCCTCACTTCACCACCATTGCTGGTTCGCTACCAGCAGGTAGCGAACCAGCAACACCACCCCACAATAACCTTCTAAGCCTGCTTTTTGCTGCCGAATGTATATTCCATTCTACTAAGAAAGATATGAAAAAATCATAACATCCTTGGAGAAATAGTTAAGGAGTTATGACATTTGTGAGGCGCGAAAAGTGGTTACAACAACTGCAGCGTTAGGGGTTTTATGGTTCCAGAGGCATGATAATTGCCAGGATTATGTAAATCAAAATGCCCGTGAAAGCGAAGAACAGTGTCAGCACTGCGATGAGCCTGATGATAGTGGGATCGACGTCAAAGTATCTGGCAATACCGCCGCAAACGCCCCAGATTATTCTTTCATCCCTGCTGCGATAAAGCCTCTTCTCCATCATTCCCTCTCGCAATTTTCAGATATATATCTGTGGTTCTGCGGCTACTAGTTACTCCAGCACAATATCGCCGCTTTTGCCGCCGCTTTTGCGCGCCAGGCGTATGCTCTCGATGCGCATGCCTCTGTCCACAGCCTTGCACATATCGTAGATGGTGAGAGCAGTCACCGCTACCGCTGTGAGCGCCTCCATCTCTACACCGGTCTGCGCCGCGGTCTTCACCGTTGCCGTTATATTCACTGTGGAGCGTTCCCCATCGAGCTTGAACTCGACAGATACGTGGCTAATAGGAAGTGGATGACATAGTGGAATCAGGTGGGAGGTCTGCTTAGCCGCCATGATGCCCGCCATCTGGGCCACAGCCAGGACATCTCCCTTGACAGCCTCGCCCTTTTTTATCATTGCTAGAGTGTCGGGCTTCATCACAACCACGCCTTTAGCTATCGCTGTGCGTTCTGTTGCGGGCTTCGCCGAGATGTCAACCATGTGCACCTTGCCTTCGGAGTTAAAATGGGTCGGCAGAGATGATTCTTGAGCCGCCTCTACGTTACACGCCATCTCGTTGGCCAGTCTGTTCGCCCTTTCGTTCTCGAAATGGTGATTATGGCCCTTAATCCAGACCCAATCCACGCTGCGCTCTGCCGCTAACCTGTCCAGCTCATGCCATAAATCGAGGTTAGCGCTGCGCTTCCAATTCTCGGTCATAGTGCGAATGAGATACTGGCTATCGCTGTGTACAGTCACTTTAGAGCCGACCGGAGTTTGCTCCAGTGCTTTGACCGCAGCCAGAATCTCCATTCTGTTGCTAGTGGTGTCCTCCTCGCGACCTTTCAGTT
Source organism: Chloroflexota bacterium (assembly GCA_021787935.1). Lineage (GTDB taxonomy): Bacteria > Chloroflexota > Dehalococcoidia > SZUA-161 > SZUA-161 > JACWAE01. The sequence goes on from JAJYLC010000016.1 coordinate 30,826, forward strand.
CCCGCCTCTTCTCGCCGTCCACAATAACAGCAGCCCATCCCCCGGGCCCCGGGTTGCCCACGCATGCGCCATCGGTGTAGATATGCATCACATCAGCCTCCGATCTGCGACATGAAGCGCTCGCAGGTAACCCCCGCTACAAGTTTATGTCTTTCCGGCTTCGACACAACTGCCTGCCGTATCAGTTGCTTTATATCCTCAACAGCCGCACCCTGACGCAACGGACCCCGCAGGTCGATTTCTGCATCCGAGAAAAGGCAGGGACGCAGCTTACCATCAGCAGTGAGGCGCAGCCTGTTGCACTGCTGGCAGAAACACCGCGTGACCGGGCTAATGAAGCCGATGGTCCCTTTTGCGCCGGGGAAGCGATAGTACTTGGCAGGTCCGATGCCGTTGGGAGCAGAAGGCTCTAGCTTGCCCAGGTCCTCGATGCGCTCCATTATCTCAGATACAGGCACCAGAGAGTGATTCTTTTTGCCCTTTTCCATGAAGGGCATAAACTCGATGAACCGTACGTGCCACGCATCGCTGACCGTCAGCAGGGCAAAGTGGGGTATCTCGTCGTCGTTGGTATCGCGGATAACCACCATATTGACCTTCACCGGATTAAGCCCTACCTGCTTGGCAGCCTCCATGCCCCTGAGCACATCGTCGAGCTTTCCCATGCGGGTGATTTTATGGAACCTTTCGGGGCGAAGCGAGTCGAGGCTGATATTGACGCGGTGCAGCCCTGCCTTCTTTAACTCGGCAGCGTGCCGCTCCAGCAGCACACCGTTAGTGGTCATAGATATGTCGTCAACCCCTTCTATTCCCGCCAGCATTGCCACAAGGTCTGTCAGCCCTGCCCTCACCAGAGGCTCTCCTCCGGTGAGCCTTATTTTGGTGATTCCGAGCTCGGCCGCTGCCCTGGCAACAAGCCAGATCTCCTCGTACCTCAGAATATCGTCGTGGGACATCAGGGGGATACCCTCTGGAGGCATACAATAAATGCATCTCAGGTTGCAGCGGTCAGTGACTGAGATTCGCAGGTAATTTATGGGGCGCTGGTAAGAATCGCAGAGTTTCGTCATAATCGCTTCTCGGAGGGTCTACAAACTCTTTTCAGTTTCAAATTCGAATAGTTCAAACTTCTTATTTTTAAATTTGAATTTGTTTAGGATTTCGGATTTAGAGCTTAGAGTTTCCTTCTATTAATTGTAAACCAAGTCTTTACTGCTTTGCCAATCGCGCCAGTATCCGCCTTGCCTTTTGCGCTGCTTTGGCACGATGGCTAATCCTGTTCTTCTCAGCGAGTGACAGCTCCGCCATCCTTTTGTCCAACTCCGGGAGATAAAAGATTGGATCGTAGCCAAAGCCGCCCTCACCCCTGGAATCGAAAGCTATTATACCTTCGCAAATACCCTCTGTGGTTTTCACCTTGCCATCGGGAGTGGCAATTGCGATAACTGCCCGGAAGCGGGCCGTCCTTTTATCCCAGGGGATATTGCGAAGCTTCGCCAGAAGGTAGTCGTTTCTCTCTTTGTCCGATACGTTATCCCCGGCGTAGCGGTGAGAAAGAGGCCCGGGCCCGCCACCTAGGGCATCCACCTCCAGCCCTGAGTCATCGGCCATGGCGGTAAGCCCGCTCAGCTTAGCGTAGGCAGTGGCTTTGCGTATTGCGTTCTGCTTCAGGCTCGAGCCGGTCTCCTCGACCTCCTCTGTAATCCCCTGCTCCAAGAGGGTGGTCAGCTCAAATGGCATCCCTCCAAGAAGCTCAGCGTATTCCCGCAACTTGCCCCGGTTATTAGTAGCAACCAGGAGCCTGGCTGGCCTAATCAAGCTTAACGAATCTTCCCTTTAATTTTTTCGACACCTGGGGCATGGTTGTATATTCCATCTCTTCGAGAGGGAGCCGGTGCGGTTCGAAAGGCCCGTGCCGTCGCATGTATTCGGCAATTTTATTGGCCTGGCGTCGGGCTTCGTCGAAGCTGGGGTCATCGAACATGTCGCGAGGTCCTACCAGCCTGCCACCTACTAACTGAAAGCCCGCAGCAACCACCCTGGGAGGTCCGTCGAACCGCGAAGGGTTGCTCTGGGGTATGGATACCGGCATCAAAGGGCCATGATGTGAACCGCGCATCCATCCCTCCACCAGATGGGGAAGGGCGAACGGCTCGAGCACCTCACCCACCGCGGGGAACTCGCCCTGGCAGCGCACGATGCAGACCGGATCATCCTTGCCCACATACCTGCCAGCGATCAGGGACAGTTTCTGTGTAGAGGTGACAGCAGCAATATTGCCACCCTCCCGGCTATGGACTGACTTCACTATATAGCGAGAAGGAGCGCCAATGAAGACCAGCATATCATATATCTCTTCGGGCGCACTGAAGGTTACCTTCTTGGTCTCTTTGACATCGTGCACCTCAAAAGAGAAACCTGAGTGCATATTGGGGGCTATGACCAGGCCTATAGTAGTGAACGGGTCGGCGAACATCCTGTAAAGGGGCATATTCCATGCCCCCGCCGACGTTTTGTCTGCCATGAAGACAATTACCGGCTCGGACTTCCTCTCCTCGAACTCCATCTCCGCCACCCCCGGGCCCATCCCCTTTACGTTGCCCGAAAAGGCATCGGAAAGCAGGTCCTGACCAGCGCCATAAAGTCCGTGCTTTTTAGCCACCTCGGTGCCTGACACGAAGGTGTCCCAGCACAGCTTATGGACACGCTCATTCTCCACCCCTTGCTCGTGGGTCATGATGAGTTGCAGGTCATCGCCACAGCGTGTTACGTGAAAATCAATGAGCAATCCTGACTTTTTAGCCTTCTCCAGAGACTTTTGGGCATCGGCCAGAATATCAGGATGGGAGCTGGAATGCCCTACATACCCGCCTATATCAGCCTTGATTACGCTCAGAGTGATTTTCATGATTACTATGAACCTCCACTTTGTAATTAAGAATAAATAATAGAAACTTAACTGGTTATTTCATATGCTCTCTAACCAGAGAGATAAACTTTTTGGTATCCTCAGCGTGGACATTAGTCATCCTCAGCCTCTCCCCGGCGGCATCGCTTATCCCCGCTCCTCTAAACTGCACATAGGTAACTTTAGAAAATATGCCGTAGCCTGTAAACACGATGCCCACGAAAGTAGCAACGCCGCAAAGCGGGGTAACCAAGCTTACATCAGTAAATATATTCACAACGATCCCGATTATTCCCAGCAATGCCAGAACGATGCCTATATCGGTAACGAGCCCTCGTGAACCATTGATGTAAGTTATAGACGAAATATGTGAATAAGCGATATCGTCCAACTCCTCCCCGTGAAAATGCTTCCGGTATCTGAGCAGCCTTTTATTAGTAGCGTAGAAATCGCCTGCTATGGCCAGGACATTTTCCCCGGGGATAAGATATTTTCCCACGGGCATCGGAGTGCCTCTAACTTCCTTTAACATTTTCTTAGTATTCGAATCCGGCCCGAGCCTGAACCCCCTCATCGTAAGGGTGTTTTATCGCTACCATCTCTGTTACCAGGTCAGCAATCTTCACTATCCTGGGATCAGCGTAACGACCGGTCAGTATCAGCTCCACCGGCTCAGGTTTATTTTTTATCAACTCGATAACTTCTTCAATATCCAGAAGCCTCCAGGCAGCAGCTACATTTATCTCATCCAGGACCACCAAATCATAATTCCCGCTCATCACTGCTTCCCTGCCCACCTCCAGCGCCTTCTTTGCCTCAGCCTTATCCTCCTCCTTGACGTTGCGTGGATCGACAAAGCCGAGGGAACCAAAGGTCTTGATGGTCACATTGGGAAGGCAGCCGAGGCTCTTCTGCTCACCGTAGGGATAGCTGCCTTTCATAAAGTGGATAATGCAAACCCTGAGGTCATGGCCCAGAGCCCGGAGCACCACGCCTAAAGCCGCCGAGGTCTTGCCCTTGCCACTGCCGGTAAAGACCTCCACAAGCCCTTTCTTAGAAGAAGATGCCTGAGTCTTTTCTGTCATTAGTCTGGTATTAAATCTGCCGAATGCACCGAACGCATCCTTACTTTAACAAAGGGGACTCCAAAATGTCAAGGAAGCACAAGAAGAGGGTGCGAGATTCTTCCTGCCTGGGATATCCCTGTAGGGGCACAGTGCACTGTGCCCCTAATAGTCCCCCAAGAATGGAGAATATAGGGATTGAAAGAAGATTAATCTCTATCCAGCATCCTTGATGTTCCGAAGACTTCGCAGTAGAATACGGCCGGAGAGATAGGATCGGGAGACAGACATGATAGAAATCCGAAAAACAGCCATAGCCTTTGAGGAAGAAGAGCTGCTCGAACTGGGGCAGATTATAGTTGACCGTGACGAAAAAGAAGCGCTCGACTTCCTCAAAAAGTCGGTATATGACAAAGTAGTTGACTCCCAGCAAGTCAGGACTGAGCACGGCCAGTTAAACAAAACCCTGCGCACCTGACTTTAGTCAACCTTATTTGCCCAATCCTGCCATCTCGTGCTTCATTCTGTCCCCGACCGTTAAATTCATAGCGGAAAGCTAAACGCACACTCTGGACAATCATTCAGCAGCTTTGAAAAAATGCCTTAAAAAGCTACTTGACAAGCCGCTCCGACAAGTAGTATACTTACCTCGAATGCCCATGATGATGAAAAACAACACAACTTAATACAAAATCTTATTGGCTGGTGTCTACTAAAGTGCGGTCTGAGTGACATCAGACCGCACTTAATGTTGAAAAAAGTACATTAACAACTGAATACTGAACAAGGTCCTAGTTGTGGTTTAATGTAGGTCAAGCTACTAAGGGCGCACGGGGGATGCCTTGGCGCCAAGAGCCGATGAAGGGCGCGGCGAGACTGCGAAAAGCCTCGGCTTGCTGTCGGGCAAGCTTAGCCGGGGATTCCCGAATGGGGCAACCCATCCCGATAAAATCGGGATACTCCTGGTTGAACACATAGACCAGGAGAGGTAAGTGGGGGAACTGAAACATCTAAGTACCCCGAGGAAAAGATAGACATTCTCCTAGTAGTGGCGAACGAACGGGGAACAGCCTAAACCTTGACGACTCAGTGGATTCGAGGCCTATGTCGTCAAGGGGTTGTAAGGCATGGCGGAGGAAGGGCTCGAAACCTTCCTGAGAGTTACAAACCATATCCCTAGCCAAAGGTTTCTGGAACGAGCCGCCGCAGCGGGTGATAGTCCCGTAGGCTAAAGGGTGAGGCTCTTAGCCATGTTCTTGAGTACCACGGGACACGTGGAATCCTGTGGGAAGCCGGGGTGACCACACTCCAAGGCTAAATACTCTTGGCGACCGATAGTGAACAAGTACCGTGAGGGAAAGGTGAAAAGAACCCCGGGAGGGGAGTGAAAAGATCTGAAACCGTGTGCCTACAAGCAGTCAGAGTCCCGAGCAATCGGGATAATGGCGTGCCTATTGAAGAATGAGCCGACGAGTTAATCTATGTAGCGAGGTTAAGTCGCTCAGCGACGGAGCCGTAGCGAAAGCGAGTCCGAATAGGGCGATTAGTTGCATGGATTAGACGCGAAGCCGGGTGAGCTACCCATGGCCAGGGTGAAGGTCGCCTAATAGCGACTGGAGGTCCGAACCTATTAGTGAGGCAAAACTACAGGATGAGCTGTGGGTAGGGGTGAAATGCCAACCGAAACCGGAGATAGCTCGTTCTCCCCGAAATGTATTGAGGTACAGCCTCGGGTGTTGAGTTGCGCAGGTAGGGCACTGGATGGGCTAGGGGGCAAGTAAGCTTACCAAACTCAACCAAACCGCAAATGGCGTAACTAGAAAGCCCGGGAGTGAGACGGTGGGGGATAAGCTTCATCGTCGAGAGGGAAACAGCCCAGACCATCAGCTAAGGTCCCCAAGTGTAGGCTAAGTGGTAAAGGATGTAGAAGCGCATAGACAGCCAGGATGTTGGCTTAGAGGCAGCCACCATTTAAAGAGTGCGTAACAGCTCACTGGTCGAGTGAATCTGCGCCGACAACCCAGCGGGGCTCAAGCCTACCACCGAAGCTATGGGTCCTTCGCAAGAAGGGCTGTAGGGGAGCGTTCCCTTCGCATCGAAGCTGCGGCGTGAGCCGTGGTGGAGCGTAGGGAAGTGAGAATGTCGGCATGAGTAGCGTAAGGCGTGTGTGAAACACGCCCACCGGATGCCTGAGGTTTCCTACGGAAGGTTAATCCGCGTAGGGTTAGTCGGGCCTAAGTCGAGGGCGAAAGCCGTAGGCGATGGACAACTGGTCAACATTCCAGTACCGTTTAATCTTTTCAACCTGCGGGG
>JAJYLC010000117.1 GCA_021787935.1 Chloroflexota bacterium
ATAACGGAACTGAGGCGACGGATACCGCCCCACTCAATCCCACCAGCTATGCTCCAGGAATTGGAGGAGTTGGAGGAAGAGCTTGAGAGAGCGAGGCAGCAGTCGCGAGAGGTTTGATGCTAACTCTTTAAGAGGCTCGGTGGCGCCTGGAACATATGAAGCACAGGTGGTAAGTTTAGCTATAAGAACCGAGAGTTGAGCATTACTGAGTTTTGTTAACCTCAGTCCCTCCATTGGAAAGGGAAATGGGGGTTAGACCTCATAGCTCGTGGCAAAGATAAGGGGAAATAGATTCGGGAGAGACCTCATGGTCTTACCGAACAGGCGGGTCCGCAGAAAGAATGTCAAGAAATAGTCTGATGGACCAGCATTTCCTCCCTGGATAATTATTTGACCTTTGAGTAGCCAAATTAAGGTACGGTCAGCTTATGCTGGATTTCCCCGCTATCTAGTTCTATGGCATGGTTCGCCTGAGAGCATGAAACAATTATAACACCGTTCTCAATAAGGGGTATTGCTATTGAAGCATAAGGAAAGCTAGATATGCGGCCCTGGGGTGAAGTGGGCAAGAGTATGCTTTGCTCCCGCAAGCCTATTCATTCATACCCGAGCAGTACCACAATATATTTAGTGGCTGAATTGAGTTGATACACTCGGGCTTGCTTCTGCTCCCTGAAAAAGGTAAAGTATCGTTCTTAGGAGGGACTAGGATAGCTCAAAAAATCGTAGAAATAGCCAACGAAATGTGGCTACGGAAGCGGATCGGGACAGTGGCTTAAGTAAAATAGGTAGGGTTTTGGGAATGAAGCCTCAAGTATCGGTGATACTGCCAACTTATGATGAAAGCCAGAATATAAATGAGCTGATATTAGCTATTCTGAAGTATGTTGAGCCAGCACCGGAGATTATTGTGGTGGATGACGATTCACCGGATCAGACCTGGGAGGTCGTCTTAAAGGTACAAGCTGAACACCCGAACGTCAAACTAATAAGGAGAACAAAGGAAAGAGGTCTGGCCACGGCGGTAGCCGAAGGGCTTGCCAACTCCCGTGGCGATATCATCATCTGGATGGATAGCGATTTCTCTCACCCGCCCGCCCTTATCCCTCAATTAGTCAATGCCCTGGAATCCTGCCCTATCGCTCTAGCCTCGCGCTATGTCAAAGGAGGAGGTTCACAGGCTTCATCCCTTCGAGTATGGACAGCTAGACTGGTTAACGTTTTGGCTAACGTCGTGCTAGGTCGTCCCTACCTTGACTGGACAAGCGGGTTCATTGCGGTGAAAAGGGAGGTACTTGAGAAAGTGAAGATAGTCCCTCTGGGAACAGGTTACGGGGAGTATTTCATGGTTTTTTTGTTTCAGGCAAGGAAAGTCTTCCGCAGAATAGAGCAAATCCCTTATACATATGTGTATAGGCAGAGAGGCACTACGAAAACATCCCCCAACATGTTAATGCTATTGGCGTTAGGGCTCTCCTATTGTTGGTGTATCCTCTATTTAAGATTTGATGATTTGCTACAACTAGTTCAACTTTCTCAATGAGAATAATCAAAAACAATCCTCTATTGCTCTTTCTACTGGTATCACTTTTAATCTGGATAGCCGTAGTCTCTATTAATCCATTCCCCACCGCGGCTTTATCCGGAAGCTACACCGACCATCTGAACTTCGAAACCGAAGCCTGGTTTTTCCTGCAAAGGGGGTTCGATGTATTCCGCGTTCCCATGGGGGAACTCGCTGAGATTAGCCATGCGTTGCGTCCGCATGTAACTTGGGCGGCGCTGCCTTACGATAAAACACTGGGTAATCTCATAGTTTTCATGCCCTTTGGGGCGATAAACAACCTCGGCCTCCTCCCTGAATCGGTAGTAAATAAGCTGATGGTTTGCCTCCTGGTCATCATAGCTCATATAACCGTGTACTACTTCGTAGATGAGCTAAGGAAGCGACATGCTGCTTTGGCAATAAACACGACGCTGTCCGCTATCTTCTACCTGCTACTGATGTATTGGTCTGCTAACGGCTTTTCGGATACAATATCCATCTTATTCATAATACTTGCCATTCGATTCCTCCGGGAGAGCAGAAACACTGCCAGCTTGCTATGCTATGCAATGTCTGTATTCATGCATTATAGAGCTCTCTATCTCTTCCCGCTGGGAATCTATGCATTAATTAATCTGTATAGGGAAGGGAGGCTGTCGCTGGCCTCTCTGCTGAGGGCAAGCACTTCCACCAGAGCGATATATGGCTCTACAATAATAGTTGCTGGCCTAACAATCTATACTGCCTATCTATCCTTTATTAAATTCCCTTACGAAAGGATAATAAATGAAGTCTACTTGTCTTCGGGGGGAATTGCTCATAATCCTCTCAATCCAGGCTCCTTCTCGCCCGCCTGGGCTATCCCTGTCTTGGCGATAACATGCCTAGTAATACTCTACCTGATCAGGGCAGATGAACTACTGACGGCATCAACTATTTTTGTTGCTGTACTATTCTTTTTACTAACGCCCTTTTTCCAGGTATGGTATCCCCTATTTCTATTTCCTGTGCCTTTAATCCCGAAGAGGGAGCGAAGCAGAGCGGTTACCCTCTTTTGGCTGCTGTTAACTGCGTCTATGTTGGTAGCAGCGGTTTATTCACCAAGTTGGTGGAACTTCGATGTTATCAGGAAATGGCTGCAAGCTTTTTGACATCTGTTATACTAGGACCGAGCATCTACGAAACTTCAGGGATGAAATTGCAAAGCGCATCAAATCCTGAGCTCTCTCTAAATGGTGTCCTCGTGTCACCATACTGATAATATCATCTCTTTAGTAGAATGGATGCTAACCTGCATCACACGCCGGAGTTTGTTTCCTTCCTCATACATAGAAGAAGTGCGAGATGGAGCAGACAGCGCCCTGCGATAACAGACTCGTTACCTCCCTACGGAACCTGTGACCTGTCCAAATCGGAACTGAAGTCAACAGAGCATAGCTTCCCACTTAGTTAAATATCAAAGTAAAGGTTGAATTCATAAGGGTGCGGTCTCAGCCTTATAGCATCGACTTCCTTGCTTCTTTTGTACTCAAGCCACACCTCAAGCGCATCTTTGGTAAATACTCCGCCTTTGAGAAGGTAATCATGGTCCTTTTCTAGAGCGTCTAAGGCTTCGTTAAGCGAGGAGGGAACTGTCTTTATAGCGGCGGCTTCTTTTGGACTCAGGTGATAGGAATCCTTGTCCAGAGGTTCGCCTGGGTCAATTTTGTGCTGAATGCCATCAAGCCCAGCCATCAACATTGCCGCCAAAGCCAGATAGCCGTTACAGGAATTGTCCGGTGGGCGGTATTCGATCCTCTTTGCCCGGGGATTGTCGGTGTACATCGGGATACGGACACAGGCACTGCGATTTCGGGCAGAGTAGACTAGATTTACTGGGGCTTCATATCCAGGCACCAATCTACGATAAGAGTTGGTGGTCGGAGCAACTAACGCCGAGAGCGAGTAGGCATGTTTCAGCAGACCCCCAATATAATATTTAGCTGTCTTGCTGATGAGAGCATAGCCTTTGGGGTCAAAGAAGACGTTTTTGTTGTTCTTAAAAAGCGACTGGTGCACGTGCATACCCGAGCCATTGTCCTCAAAAATTGGCTTGGGCATAAATGTGGCTACCTTATTGTGTTTTTTACAGACATTCTTAGCGATATACTTGTACCACATCATTTTGTCGCCCATTCGCGTCAGGGAATCAAACTTCATGTCAATTTCTACCTGACCAGCGGTAGCTACCTCATGATGGTGCACTTCGATGGGAATGCCGGTCTTTATCATAGTCAAGATGATCTTTGATCTGAGGTCCTGGAGAGAATCATGAGGTGGTACCGGGAAGTAGCCCTCTTTGTACCTTGGTTTATAGCCTAAGTTAGGATTCTCTTCCCTTCCTGTATTCCAGGCTGCCTCAATCGAGTCTACATAGTAGAAACCGCAATGTTGATTCTGATCAAACCTGACATCGTCAAAGATGAAGAACTCCATTTCAGGGCCCCAGTAGCTGGTATCAGCGATCCCTGTGGAGATAAGGTATTCCTCTGCCTTTTTGGCAATGTATCTGGGGTCGCGTGTGTAAGGCTGTTTGGTCAGAGGGTCATAGATATCGCAAATTATGCTAAGAGTGGGTACTTCGCAGATAGGGTCAATGACAGCAGTTCCAGGGTCTAGCATGAGTATCATGTCGCTCGCCTGGATTGCCTGAAAGCCACGGATACTTGAGCCATCAAAGCCGATGCCGTCGGCCCAGATGCCCCGCGTCGGGTCATCGATATCTGTAAGCTCACTCGCCGGTATTGAGAAGTGCTGCCATAGCCCAGGTAGGTCGTTGAACTTTAAGTCTATGATTTCAATCTTGTTCTTCTTTACGAATTCGAGGATTTGTTCTGGCGTCATGCTTTTCTCCTTCATACTTTTCTCCTGTGTGCGGCTATCCGCTGAAGTGCCTGCGGGAGCCGCTTAATATTCTGCAATTTAGCAAATTTTCGTTGCTCTGAAATTACAGCCAAATTGAGCTTGAGTTAGAATGTTGGAAAACCTATTCTTTAAACTTGTAGCCTGCGCCCCTCACCGTCTCGATGAAGGAATGGCGGCTGTCCTCTATTTTGCTCCTGAGCCTTCTAATGTGTATGTCCACAGTTCTGGCCCCTCCGAAATAGTCATAGCCCCAGATTTTGGAAAGCAAGACTTTCCGGGAAAATACCAGGCCCCGCTTGCTGGCTAGAAAGCAGAGCAGATTGTATTCTTTCAAGGTAAGTGGTATCAACTTGCCTGCCAGCCTTACCTCGTATTTACCAGGGTCTATAACCAAGTCACCACATTTGATCAATTCGCTCTTGGCGGCTTCATCCCGATGCCTGACGAGCCGCTCCAGGCGAGTGATCAGCTCCGCTGGCTCGTAAGGTTCTAGTACGAAATCATCCAGGCCTAGCGTCGACTCACAGTCAATTGCGGTCTCTCTATTCATCAGGCCGAGGAACTGTGCGCTTCTTGAAGAATTGATTACATCGTGCAGGTGGCGCAATTCCTGATCACCGCACTGCTTGACATCGACTATCACGGCATCCGGGCCGTACCGCTCAATCATGGCTAGAGCCTCTTTCCCACTCTGAACCTTGTCAGCAGTATAACCCTGTTCAGTCATGAGTAACATGAGGCTATTCGCTTCCTGTTGACTCTTGCTCACCACCAGAATCCGCACAGCGTCTAGTCCCCAAAAGTAATAGCCCGCGGTCTATGTTACGTTGTCCTCTTCTTTGTCATACTCAACCTACAGCCTTCTTTCAAGGCATATCGTTGGATTGACCCCATACCACTTTCTCAGAGGAACTCGTTAGTCAAATTTTCGGCCACGGCCAATGTGCTCTAGCCTCGGCGCTACGGACGAGGTGCTCGAATCGGGAGCACTACCCAAGCGCCGACCAGAACCACGAAGGCCACTATGGCAAAGATGAATTCACCACTCATGGGTCTTTTCCTCCTTTCTGTTAAACAGCCTTCTCACCACGGTCACCGGTGCGTACTCGTATAACCTGACTGACAGGAATAACAAAGATTTTGCCATCTCCTATGTTGCCGGTGCGGGCAACATTTATAATGATATCTATCACCTTCTCAGTGTCAGCCTCGCGCACCACAACCTCCAGTTTCGTTTTGGGCAACATGTCCACGGTAGTTCTCTCTCCAGCTCTACCCACATAGGCCACGCCCTTCTGCACTCCTCGTCCCAACACATGGACCACATTCAAACCTACAAAACCCTGCTCAGCTAGAGCATTTTTCACCGCGTCCAGTTTCTCAGGCCTGAGTATCGCTTCTATCTTGTTCAACTTCGTCTCCTTGCTTAAGTCTCATAAGCCCTTTCACCATGCTGTGATACGTCGAGTCCAGTCCTTTCTTCAGCTTCGGTGACACGTAGGTGAATAAACTTATCAATGACTTTGAGCAGAATAAACGTTAACCCGAAAGACCATGCCCAGCTAGCTGCCACAGCTTCCAATTGGATCCAGACTTGCCCGGGATGTCCATAGAAAAGCCCATTGGCTCCTCCGATGGCTGCAGTGGCAAATAGGCCGGTGGCTATAGCGCCCCAGGTACCACCTACGCCATGACACGCCCAAACGTCCAGAGAATCATCTATCTTCGTGCGGTTCCTCAGTCTCACAGCAAGGTAGCAGAATATGCCTGCCCCCAGCCCAATAATTATCGCTGCCATGGGGGTAACGAACCCTGATGCTGGCGTAATTGCCACCAAGCCGACTACTGCTCCGGAGGCTGCGCCAATAATGCTCGGCTTCCCACCCAGCAGCCAGCTCATGGTCATCCACGTCAGAGCTGCCATAGCTGCTGCCGTATTAGTTACTACAAAGGCGCTGGTTGCCTGAGCCCCGGAAGTTAAGGCACTGCCAGCGTTGAAACCGAACCAGCCAAACCAAAGAAGAGCTGCTCCCAGAACAATATAAGGGACATTTCCCGCTTCCATAGGCTCCTTACCAAATCCCTGGCGCTTCTTGAATACCAGCGCCGCAGCCAGAGCAGCAACTCCCGAGCTTATGTGTACTACCGTACCGCCGGCGAAGTCCAACGCACCACGCACGTGTAGCCAGCCTCCTGCGCCCCACACCCAGTGGGCGAGCGGGTCGTAGACAATGGTTGTCCAAAGAACGATGAAGATTAAGAAAGCTTTAAAGTTGACTCTCTCAGCGAAAGCCCCGATGATCAGTGCTGGAGTGATAACAGCAAACATCGCCTGGAAGATCATATAAGCTTGAGCAGGCACAGTGGCTGCGTAGGTTGGATCCGGTGTAAGGCCCACATTCCTCAAACCTACCCAGGCTAGCGACCCGATAAAGCCGCCCTTGTCAGGGCCAAAGGCCAAGCTATAGCCCCAGAGCACCCATTGGACACTGATCACAGCCACTATAATGAAACACTGCATTACCGTAGCAGCTACGTTCTTCCGTCTTACCATACCCCCGTAAAAGAAGCCAAGAGCAGGAGTCATAATCAGAACCAAAGCAGCAGAGGTGAGTAACCAGGCCGTATCTCCAGCATTAACCATTGGCTAGCTCCTTAATGATTCGATGTGTTCAGCTTAGCATCAAATTATTTCCGTAGTATTACGCACATGTTAATTTTGTGTTTCATCTTTCCGCCAGTTGCGAACCGAGGGCTATGGAGATCTCAGACAACCGATCTTCTGTGAGTAAGACAGACGTTATTGAAACCAGTCTTTTCCCTCGAATAGGTGGTAACACATGTGGGTAACGCAGTCGTGGCGGTGATTCACAATCACAGTTTTTTAGCTGGTTTTCCTTCGGTTTCTCTTATGCTATACTTCGGCTGGATTTGTATACTCTCCAAAGAAGGAGGTACCACTATGAATACCGAGGTCTATCGTTTCAAGGTGGGTGATTTTGAATGTATGGCCGTCAACGATGGCACTTATACATACGGACCACCAATCTTCCCTCCGCCCGTTACTTTCCTTTTCGCTAACGCTCCGAAAGGAAAACTCGATAAGGTGCTTAGCGAACACAGCATACAGCCGGAGCAGTGGACAGCGTGGGTAAGCCCGTATATTTGCTTGATAGTCAATGCAGGCAAGCATAAGGTGCTGGTGGATACCGGTGCGGATGGAATGGACCCAAACACTGGAAGACTTCTTCAGAATCTCCAGGCCCAGGGGATTGGGCCCAAAGAAATTACACCGTCGGTTTAAAC
>JAJYLC010000118.1 GCA_021787935.1 Chloroflexota bacterium
CTGGCGGCAAGGCGAGAAGGCAGAGAAAACAGAAGTAAGGGAACCATGAAGATAGCTCTGGTTTCTCCCTATGATTATGCCTACCCCGGCGGGGTGAATAACCATATAGCTTCTCTTGATGAACATTTCACCCGCATGGGACATGAAGTAAAGATAATTGCACCATCCTCAAAACCTAAGAATGCGGGACAGAATGGGAATGCTATAGTCATAGGGAAACCTGTCCCTATTCGCGCCAGCGGCTCTATAGTTCGTGCACCTATATCGCCGATGTTAATGTTCTCCGATCGTATTAAAAGGATGCTGGAGCAGGAGAAGTTCGATGTGGTGCACATCCACGAGCCCATGATGCCAGCTCTGGCGGTCTCTGTCTTGCACCACGCAGAGGGAATGCTTATTGTCGGCACTTTTCATGCTTCTCGCACCAACAGTTTTGGCTATAGCATATGGAAGCCACTGCTCAAAAGATGGATGAACAAGCTCGATGGCAAGATAGCAGTCTCCAAGGCGGCGATGGAGTTCGTCAGCAGATATTTCCCCGGAGACTATGTGGTAATTCCTAATGGCATAGACCTTGAGCGTTTTAATGATAAGGCGCCTCCCATAGAAAAGTACCGCGATGATAAGCTGAATATTTTGTTTGTGGGCAGGCTGGAGAAAAGGAAGGGATTCAAATACTTGCTCGGCGCTTACGAGCGTGTGAAGAAAGAATTCCCGCAGTGTCGTCTCATCGTGGTGAGCCCTGCGGGCCGCTTATCTAAGAAGTATGAAAAGGCTGCCGTCAAACGCAATTTGAAGGATGTAGTTTTTGCTGGTTACGTATCGTTCGAAGACTTGCCCCGTTATTACTGCACCGCTGATATCTTCTGTTCGCCAGCCACGGGCTGGGAGAGCTTCGGCATGGTTTTGATGGAGGCGATGGCTACCGGTAAGCCAATTGTTGCTACGGATATCCCGGGTTATGCCGGACTTATAAGCCACGGCGTCGAGGGGCTGCTGGTAAAGCCTCAAGATGAAAGAGCACTAGCCAGCGCTCTTATGAGCTTGCTTCGGGATAAGTCGATGCGGGAGAGGATGGGGGAGAAAGGTAAGGTCAAATCTAAGGATTATAGCTGGGAAGTAATCGCCCGTAAGGTGATGGATTATTATCAGAAGCTGTTACAAAGCCGCACCAGGGCAGTAAATTAAGGAGAATAAATTTGCTTGCCAAGGTCCGTCATGCCCTGGCGCTGCGTATTAGCAAATTCCCAACAACGTTACTGGTCAAAACCGGGATAAGCCCGAATGCTTTAACTATTTTTGGCTTTGCCACGATACTGGTTGTGGCCTGGGTATTATCTACAGGCCGCTTTCTTTTAGGTGGCTTCCTGGTGCTCCTTACGGCGTCGCTTGACTTCCTCGATGGGGCGCTGGCCCGCGCCACCGGGCGCAGCACTAAATTCGGAGCTTTCCTTGATTCCAGCCTCGACCGTTATTCTGATGCAGCGCTGTTTCTGGGCTTGCTGGCCTATTATGCTAGCAAGGGTTCATCGTATTACCAGATAGTGCTGATAGGCGCTGCTCTGACGGGCTCACTGGCAACCAGCTATACCAGGGCGAGAGCTGAGGCGCTGGGGGTTAAGGGTGAAGTGGGGCTTTTCACCCGCACTGAGAGGATAGTCCTGCTGGCTATCGGGCTTATCGCTAACCAGATGATAGTGATCCTGTGGATAATAGCGGTGCTCTCCAATTTCACTGCCTTGCAGCGTATCTATCATGTATGGCGGCAGAGCGGGGGGAAATGAGGGCAAATCTTTTTATCGACTTTCCACAGTCGACCTCAAATATGCCTTGAGCAGTTCATCGATATCGCCATCTAGGACAGCAGTGGGATTACTGGTCTCATATCCTGTACGGTGGTCCTTGACCATTTTATAGGGATGGAGTACGTAGCTGCGTATCTGGTTGCCCCATTCTGCGGTCACGTGCTCTCCCTTTAGCTTCATTTGCTCTTTGGCTTTTTTCTCCAGCTCGAGTTCCAGCAAGCGCGAACGAAGGACTCTCATCGCGGTGTCCTTATTTCTGAACTGTGAACGCTCGTTTTGACACGTTACCACGAGGCCGGTAGGAAGATGAGTTATGCGGACGGCGCTGCTTGTTTTCTGCATATGCTGTCCTCCAGGGCCGCTGGAACGGAAGACATCTACCCTGACGTCATCCGGCTCTATATTAATATCCACGCTGCTCTCCACGACAGGCATGACCTCCACTAGGGCAAAAGAGGTGTGACGGCTGTGGGAAGCATCAAAAGGCGAGATACGCACCAATCGATGCACCCCCCGCTCTCCCTTGAGGTATCCATAAGCATAGTCACCTATAATCTCGACAAGAACGCTTTTGACCCCTGCCTCCTCACCTGGGGAGAGATCGATAACTTCGGCCTGATAACGCCGTTTCTCTGCCCATCGCAGGTACATCCTGAGCAGCATCTGTGCCCAATCTTGTGATTCAGTGCCGCCAGCGCCAGCGTGTATTGCCAGCATTGCCCCTCTGCGGTCATACTCGCCGCCAAGCTGCAGTTCGAATTCGAGCTCTTCGAGACGATGCTCTATTCTCTCTATCTCGGCGAGGGTCTCCTCTTCCAGAGAACGGTCACCCTCACTGACAGACAAGTCCACCAGTGTTTCGAGGTCGGCAACACCTTTTTCTAGATTGCGCCAGGTGGCCACAACTTCCTTCAATTGCGAGATGTGGCGCATTGTTTCCTGGGCCTTCTTCTGGTCCTGCCAGAAATCAGCCCGGGCGGTCTCCTGCTCAAGCAGGGTGATTTGATTTTCTTTAGCTGCTATGTCAAAGACGCACCAGTATATTAGAGATGCGCCCCTTTAACTCTTCCAATTTCAGCTTTTGTTCCTCCATTTTCACACCTTCCTGAATATGATTTAACCTTTATAACTCTAGCTTCATTTGTAAGTGTTTGTCTGCAGGCTTTGGAGCTGTGGGATGACCGCTGGCGGCAGTATGTGCCAACCTGGTCGGCTCTGGCAGCCTCTGGCCGCAGCAGCATCGAAGAACCCAGGATACGGCTGTTTCAAGGTCTACTTTGTGTCCGATCGATATATATAGCGGGGCAGCGCCGGCCCTGGTGCGGAGCACTGCTCCTATCACTTCGCCATTATCGGTCATTTCAACGTAAGAGCCTGGCTCGGCTGGCACTATCTTATGCTCGCCGCAGAGCCGTGATTTTGCGCAGCCAATAGTCGGTTTATCCCAGAGCAGGCCCAGATGCGAGGCTAGCCCCAGCCTTCTAGGGTGGGCAATCCCCTGGCCATCCACAAGAATCAGGTCGGGGGTGCCTTCCAACTCCTCGCAGACAGCCAGAATCAGGGGCGATTCCCTGAACGAGAGAAGGCCGGGCACGTAGGGAAACGTCACTCTTTCAGTTATTACTTTTGTCTCTACAGGCGCAAGCTCAGGATAGCTGAGAACAACAACTGCTGCCCGGGCTAATCCTTCGGCATTGGGTGCTGAGATATCTACACCGGCTACTAAGCGAACAGTTTCCAGCTCGTTCCTTCTGGAGACCATCACAGCTAGCTCTCGCTGCACCTTTTTAGCTTGGTCCGGTGTCATCTGCCAGCTATGTAAATGCCGTGCTTTCACTGAATGTTCCCCATTGTAAATTTAGCAGGAATATAACAAGACAAGGTATGCATAAGCTGCGTGTATTCTGCGCTCCCATTGTAATCTTCTGCGAGGGAGATGGCAACTGTTTCAGTCGAAAAACTGGCGTGCCGAATCGAACTCCTTGGGGAGGAAAGGCAGCACCATGTTGAAGCGGTTGACGAAAAAGGAGGCAAGGGCGGAGTTGTGAATACTTCCTTCCATACCTGTGAAATTATACTTGGTGATCAATGTGAGAAGAGCGCCACAGATAAAACCGCCTATGACAAAACCTAGGGCCGCTCCTCCTAATTTATCAATGAAGCCCAGGAACAACAAGCTGAGGAATTTGCTGAGCAGTGAGGCTACTATGAGCGATACTATCACAACCGCTGCGAAGATGATGACGAATCCGGCAATGTTAGCCTGGCTGGAGCTATGGAGCCAGGTCGATAACCAGTCTGCTACAGAGCCGTAAAACCGTCCTGCCAGGACTACACCAAGGATAATACCCAGTAGGGGAATTATAGACTTTATAAATCCCTTGCTTAAGCCGGTGAAGGTGGTGATGACCAGGAAGACGATAATAACAACATCAAGCCAATTCATTGCTTGCCTCCCTGTCTCTTAATTGGCTTTGAATCTCATTTTAACATATCGAAGGTTTCATGCAAGTCGTACGATAGTACCACTGCAGCTTTTTTCAGCTAAATAACTGGCGTACTACGTCAAACTCTTTAGGAAGGATGCGAAGCACGAAGGGGAAGTTATTTAGGAGAAATGAAGAAAGGCTAGAGTTTCGTACTGTTGTTTCTACGCTTGCGTAGTAGAAATCGGCAATTATGGTGATAAGAGCTCCGCAGAGCAATCCGCCAATTGCTAAGCCCAGGATTCCCCCGCCTATTTCATCGAATCGTTTCACAAGTGGGTTATCGGAAGATTTTTCTATCAGGGATGCTAGCCATAGCAGGACTCTGGTCGTTACGGCTGTAGCCAGGATAAATAGGATAACAAAGGCAACTACCGCAGCCTGAGTGGTGCTGCTAAGCCAGTGGGACAGCCAGTCTGCCACAGACCCATAGAAGTATCCGGCCATGGCAATGCCAATCATGATGCCCATAAGCGGGATAACGCTATTCGTCATCTCGGCTTTGCCTTTTAGCATCAAGTCATAAACCTTGCGCAGCAGCAAAAAGAATAGCAGTGCTGCTACTATCACCAGGATGAAAATGATGATGAAAGCTACTATCTTGGCTTGATTGGGGCTACTCATCCAGGAGCCTGCATATTTTGCACCGGAAGAGTAATAATGTCCTGCCACAAAGATAGCTAGAACGACTAATGCGAGAGGGAAGAAGGTCCTTATCAGCCCCCTTCGGGAACCGATGAACGCACAGATGCCCAGAAAGACAATTACGAGCCCATCCAGCCAGTTCATGGTGTCTTATCTTAACACAACGATTACATTATGCAAATCTGTATTACTGGGAATAGTCGACTTTTCTTGACACTAAAAAGTGTGTAGGTTATTATGTTAGACGGTTTGATACAGCTTTGATCTAGTCTCTAGAGTAAAAGCTATTTTTATGCTTAGAAGGAGGGAAGAAGGTGCACTCGATTGTTTGTGTCAAAGAGATTCCCGACCCCGAAACCCCTGCCTCGGCTTTCGCTATCGACCCCATAGCAAAGCGAGCAATTCCCGCTAAAGACAAGCCTCCAGTGATAAGTCCCTTCGATGAACAGGCCGTTGAAGCTGCTCTGCGCATAAAAGATGCCAAGGGTGGTAAGGTAACTGTCATCAGCATGGGGGGCCCAACGGCTGAGAAGATATTGAAACATACGTTAGCTATGGGTGCTGATGAGGCAGTGTTGCTTAGTGCTCCGGAGTTTGAAGATTCCGACAGTTTTTCCACGGCTTATGTCCTGACCCAGGCAATAAAAAAGATAGGGCAATTCGACTTCGTTTTCTGCGGAAGGCAGGCTGGCGACTTCGATATGGGGCAAGTGGGCTCAGGTGTTGCAGAGCTTCTGGGGATACCAAGTGTTACTTTAGGCAAGAAGATTGAGCCCCAGGATGGCAAAGTGAGGGTGGAACGAGCATTCCCTGATGGCTATGAGGTAGTAGAAGTTTCGATGCCGGCACTGATAACAGTCAGCAATGAGCTTGGTGAGCCCAGATATGCCCCTCTGAAAGGTATTATGGCCGCTGCTAAGAAGAAGGTTCCGGTATGGAACGCGCAGGAAATTGGCGCCGACGCCTCGAAAATCGGCTGCACCGGGCGGCATACTAGCATGTTGAAGCTGTTTATCCCGGTTCGTGAGTCTAAGGTCGAGCTTATTGCCGGCGAAAACGAGGAGGATACGGCGAACAAGCTGGCCCTCAAGCTCAGGGAGGTCAAACTTATTTAGAAAGCTAGTTCCAGATGATAAGGAGGTAAATCGTATGGCTGATAGTAAAGGCGTCATGATAATCGGTGAGTGCGTGGAATGTGCTCCGGTTGCCATAACCTACGAGCTTCTGGGTGTCGGCAGGAAACTCGCTGATAGCCTGGGTGAACCGCTAATGGCGGTGCTGCTCGCGGACAAGGTCGGCGATGCTGCTAAGGATGTTATCGCCTTCGGGGCAGATAAAGTCTATGTTGTGGAGAGTCCTCTGCTCAAAGATTATGTGACCGATTCCTACGTGAACGCAATGGAGAAACTATGTCAGGAGGTAAAGCCCAATATCTTGCTCATAGGGCAGACCCCAATGGGACGCGACCTGGCGCCCAGGCTGGCATTCAGATTGGGCACAGGTGTGACACTGGACTGCCTTGACCTGAAGATTGAACCGCAAAGCAAGTTGATGGTACAGACCAAGCCGGTGTATGGCGGCAACGCCCTGGCTGAGATAGTCTGCGAAAAGACCCGTCCTCAGATGGCGACTGTCAGGCCGAAGACTATGGAGCCACTACCGCGCGACGATTCGAGGAAAGGTGAAGTCGTTAGCTTTGATCCCAAACTCGATGCCTCAAAGATAAGAGCCAAGTTTGTGGAGAGGGTGAAGGAAAAAGTAGAGGGTGTAAAGCTGGAGGATGCCAATGTGATTGTCTGCGGCGGCAGGGGAATGGGTGGGCCTGATAACTTCGCTATGCTCAAAGAGCTGGCTACCATGTTGGGTGGTGCTCTGGGCGCAAGCCGACCACCCTGCGACAACGGATGGGTGCCGGCCACTCTCCAGATAGGGCTCACAGGCAAGATTGTCTCTCCCACCTTGTATATCGCTGTAGCAGTATCGGGAGCTAGTCAGCACCTGTCGGGCTGCTCAGGAGCGAAGAACATTATAGCCATAAACAAGGATGCCGAGGCAAATATCTTCAAGGTAGCACGCTACGGCGTGGTGGGCGATTACAAGAAGGTGATGCCTCCATTTATAAATAAGGTCAAAGAGCTGCTTAAAGGCTAGTGTTTGAACAGGGGATTAAATCAGTAGGGGCGTTCAATTGAACGCCCCTACTTTTCTCGATTGGCTGTTTTTTTATTCGTTGTGGGTGCTATCGTTGCCTGGGGATACCCCGGCTTTGGGTGTAGAGCGGAGCGCCCTGAGCCTCCGCCAGACAAAGAAGGCCACCACGACCAGGAATACCGCCACGATAGGGTAATCGAAGGGCCGTATCGCTTCTCGGATCTTGTCCCAGTGTTGCCCTAGGACATAGCCACCGTAGGCCAGGCCGGTGGACCAGGGGAAGGCGCCGAGGAAGCAGTAAAGCACGAATTTCCACATCTTCATCCTGGCTATCCCTGCGGGGAGGCTGATGAATGTGCGCACCACCGGGAGCAGCCTTGAGAGAAATGTTATTCGGTCACCATATCTGTCGAACCAGCGATCAGCACGCTCGATATCGTGGGGTGTGATGAGGAGGTATTTCCCCCAACGGTAAAGGAAGGGGCGGCCGCCCCAGGCCCCGACCTCGTAGGCAACCACAGAGCCGATGACATTACCCACAGCGCCTAAAAATCCAGCCAGGACGACGTATTCAACCCCCAACCCTTTGTCTGCTATCAGCATCCAGCCAGCAGATCGGAA
>JAJYLC010000119.1 GCA_021787935.1 Chloroflexota bacterium
GTGCCAATTCACGCATTGCATCAGATAATGAATACTTCCTAAAATGATGATAGTTTTCAAGTTCTTTGGCCAGGGTAGAGCACCCCGCTCCAAATGGCCCTGTCATACCTACTATGATTCGCCTTTTAATACTCAATTATATAAACCTCAGGCCTGATTCGCACACCTGTTCTACTTAAACACTTTTCCTCATTTTATAACAAACCATTACATTGTCAATATGTTTTCGCATGATTTCTTATTTTTCCTCAAATCGGCATCTTCAAAATGATACACTACCGGATTTCTTCGGACGTGCCAAATCCTCGCAGCTATGGTATACTTTACAGTTACATATAATGTTTAGAAGGGAAACAAAATGTGGTGTCGTGGTATCCGGGGCGCAACTACGGTGGAAAACAACACAAAAGAGGACATCTTAAACGCAGGCAAAGAGCTATTACAGAAGATGATCGATGCTAACGGGATCGTGCCCGAGAACGTTGCCTGTGCTATACTCACCACGACCCCGGACCTGAATGCAGAGTTTCCGGCCGCCGCGGCCCGCCAACTGGGCTGGTCTCATACCGCTCTGCTGTGCGCTCAGGAAATGAATGTCCCTGGCAGTTTGCAAAAATGCCTCCGCATTTTGATACTGTATAATACCGAGAAGAACGCCGATGAGATTGTTCATGTCTATATCAAAGGCGCCATTGCCTTAAAAGGAGCTACGGCACAAAAGAAATAAGCATTGAGTTTTGGTCACGTCGAAAGGTTGCGGTTACGCAGCTCGAATCGTTAATGGGGTTATCGGATCCCACCAACCTCGAGCCGTCAGACGAAACGAGCGGCGAAACTGAATGACGAACAACTAAAGCCTATGGCTGACAACATGGAGTATCGAAAATGTTAGTGGTTATGAAAAAGGGCTCTACCAAAGAAGACTTAGCAGGAGTCATGCATAAAATCACCCAATCAGGACTTAACGGCCATGTGTCACAGGGCGTGGAACGCACTGTGATCGGCGTGGTCGGCCAAACTTACCCTGAGCTACGGGACATACTCGAATTCCTGCCCGGGGTCGAGGAAGTCATCCCCATCTCCAAGCCTTACAAGCTCTCCAGCCGGGAGTTTCAGCGCGAGAATACGAAGATCAAAGTGGGAGACGTCGTCATCGGAGGCGATGAGCTTATCGTAATCGCTGGCCCCTGTGCTGTGGAGACAGAAAACCAGGTGATTTCTACGGCGAAACTGGTCAAAGAGGCCGGCGCCAGCATCCTGCGCGGCGGCGCCTTTAAGCCCAGCACCTCGCCATACCAGTTCCGCGGTCTGGGCAAAGAAGGCCTGGAGATACTGGCCAAAGCACGGGCCGAAACGGGTCTGCCCCTGATTACAGAGGTGCTTACCCCCAACGACGTTGAACTGGTGGCAAGATATGCCGACATCCTCCAGATAGGCGCACGCAATATGCAGAACTTCACCCTCCTCGATGAAGTGGGCAAAACGAAGAAGCCCGTCATGCTTAAACGAGGCATGTCGGCTACCATCCAGGAGTGGCTGCTCTCCGCAGAATACATACTGTCTCAGGGCAACCGCCAGGTGATGCTGTGCGAGCGGGGCATCCGCACCTTCGAGACCTATACCCGCAATACCCTGGACATAAGCGCTATACCTGTGGTCAAGAAGCTGAGCCACCTCCCCGTCATCGCCGACCCCAGCCACGGCACCGGCAAATGGTATCTAGTGACTCCGCTGGCACTTGCTTCAGTAGCGGCAGGGGCGGATGGACTTATGATCGAGGTGCACCCCAACCCTGACCAGGCGCTCAAGGATGGTGCGCAGTCGCTGACCTTCGAAAGCTTCCAGCAGCTAATGACGCAGCTTGCACCCGTGGCTTCCTCCGTGCAGCGTAAGCTATCCGCAAAAGCTGGAGATAAGGTTGAAAAATAAAGAAGGGCTGCTTTTCGGCACCGCCGGTATTCCACGGTCTTCCAAAGCTTTGACCACGCAGTCCGGAATTGAGCGCATCCACGAACTTGAGATGGGCTGCATGGAGGTCGAGTTCGTGCAGGGCGTGAGGATGAGCCCGCAAAGCGCTCGCGATGTGGGCAACGTAGCGGCGAGAAACGGGATAAGGCTGAGTGCCCACGCCCCTTACTTTATAAACCTCAATGCTCAGGAGTTGGACAAAATGGCTGCCAGCCAGGAGCGCATCGTCCAGACCGCACGCATTACCTCCCTCTTCGGCGGCGACAGCGTCGTTTTCCATCCTGCCTTCTACCTTAAAGACGAGCCTTCTAAGGTTTACACCACGGTGAGGAAAAACCTGGAGCAGATAGTGGCAAAGCTCAGGGCAGAAGGGAACCGGGTCTGGATTCGCCCTGAGGTCATGGGCAAAGGGAGCCAGTTCGGCACACTTGAGGAAATTCTGCAGCTCAGCGCTGAGATAGAGGGCGTGGCCCCAACCCTTGATTTTGCTCACTGGCATGCGCGGACAGGAAAGGCTAACTCCTACGACGAATTCATAGCTATCTTGAGGAAAGTCGAGAGCAAGCTGGGCAGAAAAGCCCTTGATAATATGCATATACACGTGTCCGGCATAAGCTACGGGCCCAGAGGCGAGAACAAACATCTCGACATGGTCGAGTCGGATTTCAAATACGAGGAGCTGCTCAGGGCGTTGAAGGATTACAAGGTCGGGGGAAACGTTATTTGTGAGAGTCCCAACCTGGAAAAGGATGCCCAGCTCCTGCAGCAAACATACAGGAAGCTATGAAATCACCCGCTTTATCGGTCCAACTCGCCCCTCATAATAAAAAAGGACTGCTTCTATCGAATCCCGTGATGGCTGCCTCGGGCACCTTCGGCTATGGCACCGAGTATGCTGAGGTCGTAGATATCCAGAGATTGGGTGCCATTATATGCAAAGGGACTACCCTGAAGCCTCGCCCCGGCAACCCCCAGCCCCGCCTCTGGGAGACGGCAGGCGGAGTGCTCAACTCCATCGGCATGGAGAACATCGGCATAGATGCCCTAATCAGAGAAAAGGCGCCCCTCTGGGCCGGATGGAAAGTGCCGGTAATCGTCAATATCCTGGGCGAGAGCATCGAAGATTATGGCAAACTGGCAAAGCGGCTTGACAAAGCATCGGGGGTCAGCGGCATCGAGGTGAACATCAGTTGCCCCAACGTATCGGCGGGCGGTATGGAGTTCGGGGCCAACCCTAAATCAGCCGCAGAGGTTACCGCTGCAGTTAAGGCAAAGACCACCCTGCCTGTCATCGTCAAGCTGTCGCCCAACGTCACCGACATTACCGAGATCGCCTGCGCCGTCGAAGCCGCAGGCGCCGATGCCATATCGCTGATAAACACACTTAGGGGCATGGCGATAGATACTAAGAGCCGCAAACCCGTTCTGGGCAATGTCTGCGGCGGATTATCCGGGCCTGCCATCAAGCCAGTAGCTCTGTACATGGTCTATCAGGTAGCCCGGGCAGTTAAAGTGCCGATTATTGGCTGCGGGGGAATCGCCACCGCCAGCGACGCCCTGGAGTTCATCATGGCCGGTGCCAGCGCTGTCCAGGTGGGTACAGCTATATTCACCAACCCCTGTACACCGCTGGACATCCTGGAGGGCATCGAGCGCTTTATGAAAAAGGAGGGCATCCGCAATCTTACGGAGCTAATCGGGGCTGCCCTTTGAGTTCACAGATATCATTACAGCAAGTCAAAAGAGCCTTCCTCGACCTCCTGCTTCCGCTCAAGTGCCTCGGCTGCGGACGTGAAGGCGATTTAATCTGCCCCTCGTGCCGCCAGTCACTGCCCATAATAAAGCTGCCCCTCTGCCAGCGCTGTGGAGCCACCTCTAACGAGGGCAACCTGTGCCATAGCTGCGTAAACTATCCACTCACTATCGACGGCATCCGCTCCGCATTCCTGTTCCAGGGCACCGTTCGCCAGGCCGTCCTCCATCTCAAGTACAGACACCTCAAAGCTGTAGCTGCTCCTTTAAGTCAGCTTCTGGCCGAGTACCTGGGTTCGCATCCCTTGAAAGGTGAGATAATTATACCGGTGCCTCTGCACCCCAAACGTTTACGAGAGCGCGGCTATAATCAGGCCTCTCTGCTGGCTAAGGAACTGAGTACGCTCGTTGGATTGCCCGTGCTGGAAGATACCCTGATCCGTGTCAAGGACGCTGTTCCCCAGGCCAGGACCGGAAGCGCCATAGAGCGCCGCCGCAATGTGCAGGACGCCTTTAGCTGCCATCGAGGGCTTGAGGGAAAGCAAATTTTGCTGGTGGATGATGTCTGCACTACGGGCGCCACACTGGACGTCTGCGCCACAGCGCTTAAAGGAGCAGGCGCAAGCTCCGTTTGGGGTTTGACCGTAGCCCGGGAGATGTTCGCCCTATCGCCGAAGTAAAGATGTAGGCTGAGTTTGAAAACTGCCCCTGCATTTGTCTTGAAAACACAGGTGATAATAGCATAAAATAAATCGATTTTAGAAAGCCATTTTTCGCGCGCAGCGACGTAGTTAGTATTTTTTGCATTTAGGGGGTAATGGGAATGGAACTGGTCATCAAAGGCAAGAATATGGAAGTCGAGAAAGCGGCGCAGGATTATATCAAGAGCAAACTCAACAGACTGGAGCGCCATCTCCCCGACATCACTGAGGTCAAGGTCGAGGTCGTCCAGGAAATGACCAAGTCAGCAGAGAACCGCTTCGTAGTACAGGTGACCATCAACAGTCATGGAACGCTCCTGCGTGGAGAGGAGAGGGCAGGAAACATCTATGCTGCCATAGATGTCGTAGTCGATGTGCTGAACCGCCAGATCGAGCGCTTCAAGGCTAAACTCTACCGCAGCAGGAGAAGGGTTACGCCGTTCCGCAGGGAGGAAGCCAACGAAGAGTTGCAGGAAGAAGTAGTCGAGGAGAAAGAGAGCAAAATAGTAAAGGTCAAACGTTTTCCGGTTAAGCCGATGACGCCGGAGGAAGCCGCGGAGCAGATGGAGCTTCTGTCGCATGACTTCTTCATCTTTTTCAATCCCGAAAGCAATAAATTCAGCGTATTGTACCGCCGGGGCGATGGAAATTATGGCCTGATCGAGCCTGAGCTCGCCTAGCTAAATCACAATTAGGGAGGAAGCCAACTCACGAATAAATTCCAAACCCCAAAATTTGATCTAGAAATTTACGTAGAAAATAGGCTCTTTTTATGTCATTCCCGCTTGCGCGGGAATCCAGGCAACCCAACATCAGGCAGCGGGCACCACTCTTGCCCCGCCATGAAGTGCCATATAAATGTACGAAGCAAGCAACATCTGAAGCTAGTCCAAGTTGCGCGGAAGGGAGATAGATGGTTGACAAGGAACCGTGGGATTTTTGGGTTTTAGGAGCACTTAGGGATGGTGAGCCTTGGCATTTGAAAGATATATATGCCGCTATCGAAACACTGAAAGCGAGCGGCTATATTGACCCGCAATTGTACAGAGTCGACGGCAAATGGAGAGAGCGTCCAAACTACACACATGTTGTTCGAAGCACGATGAGTAGCTTAAAGAAACGTGGTTTCGTAGACCACCTTGGGAAAGGCAGAACAGGAGTATATCGCATAACTGCGCATGGTTTGAGGGAATTATCTCGGATTGAGCCGTGAAGCCAAACTATTTGTCTTTTATGTTACTTGTGTTTAAGGGATAATTACTTAGTATTTTCAACTCGAAAGGAGTTTTCGTTAATGGCTAAGCAAAAAGAAAAGCCAGCGATGCTGGCTCGCTACCGTGTCTTGGATTTGACCGATGATAGAGGCGCATTTTGCGGCAAAATAATGGCCGAGCTTGGCGCTGATGTGGTA
Organism: Chloroflexota bacterium; assembly: GCA_021787935.1. Classification (GTDB taxonomy): domain Bacteria; phylum Chloroflexota; class Dehalococcoidia; order SZUA-161; family SZUA-161; genus JACWAE01. The sequence continues at coordinate 5,833 of JAJYLC010000119.1, forward strand.
AAGGTGGAAAGACCGGGCGGCGACCCTTCGAGGAATGTGGGGCCGTTCTACCATGACATACCTGACCCCGAGAAGAGCCTTTCCTGGTTTGCCTTCAACCAGAATAAGAGAGGGATAACCCTCAATATCGAGACCACTGACGGCCAGGAGATCTTCAAAAAGCTGTCCCGGAAGGCAGATTTTGTCATCGAGTCCTTCAAGCCAGGCTACCTGGATAAGCTGGGCCTCGGCTATGCCGCCCTGAGCAAGATCAATCCCAGGCTCATCATGACTTCCATCACACCTTTTGGACAAACGGGGCCTTACAGCACCTACAACTCCCCCGACCTTGTCACTATGTCAATGGCCGGGTACACCTTCATCTGCGGCGATTCCGACCGCCCTCCGGTGCGCTTCAGCAGCGACCAGTCTTATCTCCAGTCCAGCCTGCAGGCAACAGTGGGCACACTGATCGCCCACTACTATAGAGAGCTTTCCGGCGAGGGACAGTACGTGGATGTCTCCATGCAGGAATCCATGATCTGGACGCTCTGCTACGCCCCGCACGACTGGTATCTGCTCAAGCAGATACTCCATACCAGAGAGGGCGGCTTCTGGAGGCGGCTCGGCGTTACTTATCGCCTCATCTGGCCCTGCAAGGATGGCTATGTCTGCTATCGCTTGCTTATGGCACAGCCGGGGGCGGAGGTGATGAACGATCTTATAGCTTCCATGAATAAAGAGGGGCTGGGCGAGAAAATGAAGGGCATAAGCTGGACCACCCTCAGCTTCACCGAGGTACCCCAGGAGCAAATTAACGAATGGGAAGCCGAGATCGGCAAGTATTTTATGAATCATACCAAGCGTGAACTGCACGAGGAAGCCATAAGACAGAGGAATGTGATACAGCCTGTCAATAACGCTAAAGACCTCTACGAATCACCTCAGCTCGCCGCCAGAGACTTCTGGGTTCAGATAAGACACCCCGAGCTGAGGACTTCCATAACCTACCCCGGCCCTTACTTCAAGTCAACCGAAACGATGTGGCAGAAGGGCAAAAGGGCTCCCCTCATCGGTGAGCACAATGAGCAGATTTATCTCAAGGAACTTAAATTCACCAGAGAACAGCTCGCCATCCTGAAGAAAGAGAATGTTATCTGAGCGAAAGGTGATATGAGATGAAGAGTAAATACGCTTTAGAGGGACTCAAGGTTGTAGACTTCTCCTGGGTTTTCACCGGTCCTATTGTAACCAAGTATCTCGGCGACCACGGCGCCGAGGTCATTAAAATTGAATCAGCCACCAGGCCCGACGGCACCCGCCTGATGACGCCGTTTAAGCCGGGAGCCATGGGACTAAATGCCAGCGGCGTTTTCGCTAACTATAACTCTAGCAAGTACAGTATCAATATAAACCTGCGCGAGGCGCGCGGTAAAGAGGTAGTGAAGAAACTGGTGCAGCGCGCCGATATTGTCCTGGAGACCTTCGGCCCCGGCGTCATGACCAAGCTGCAACTAGACTACGATGTGCTGAAGCAGGTGAAGCCGGACATCATCATGCTCAGCATGACCATGGTCGGCCAGTACGGGCCCCATTCTCAGCAGCCCTCCTTCGGCCAGGTCCTGCAGGCCACCAACGGCTTCGTGCAACTCCTGGGCTGGCCTGACCGGCCGCCTTCATTGCCCGTTGCCGCTTATACCGACTTCATCGCACCCTGGTATGTCCTCATTGCCCTGATGGCGGCTCTCGACTTCCGCCGCCGCACCGGCAAGGGGCAGTATATTGACCTGGCCATGCTGGAAGCCAGCGTGCATCTGGCGGCCCCGGTGGTGATGGACTACACCGTCAGAT
>JAJYLC010000120.1 GCA_021787935.1 Chloroflexota bacterium
GCCCTACAGTCCGTAACGTAAATGTATTCTACGACAACAGGATTTGCCCGGAGGCAGTCACCAATCCGTTGTCCCTTGCACAGAAGCTGGACAACTACTTCTATGTTCCCATGCCCCACAAGGTGAAAATCGGTGTCGCCGGATGTAAGAGAGACTGCATTATATCGCGCGCTTTGACCGACCTTGCTTTTATCGCTGTCAAGAAAGATGGCCGAAAGGGATACGATGTGTTTGTCGGCGGGAGGCTGGGGCTGAATCCCTTTCTGGGAGTGAGGATGGCTGAATGTCTTTCTGAAGCAGAGAGCCAGCGATTTGTCCAGAACTACTTTGATTTACTGAAGAACGAAGGCAAGAAGGAGGAGAGGGGCGCCGACCTGATAAACAGATTGGGACTGGAAGTGGTGAAAGGCAGGCTGAATCAAAATCTTCAAGAAGGCTCTAACTTAAGACCAATTGAGTGCACAACTAAGGTGAGCGAGAATGAAAGCTGGAAGATGATTCTGCGATTACGGGCTACCTGCGGCGAAGTTACATCGAATCAACTTAGAAAAATTGCTGACGTTTCTGAACAATACGGGCGTGGGTTTGTCCATTTTACCGTGCGTGGCGCTCCGGAGATACCCTGCGTAGAAAGAGGCAATCTTGAATATATTAGACAAGAGCTCCGAGAAGTTGGCATGGAAATACTGGATCGAGGAATCGATAATCTCCAGAGCTGCTTCGGTAGCTATTGCACTGAGAATAACGCTGACCCCCAGTCCCTGTTAAGGAAGATCGAGCAACTGGTTCAAGGGCTGGGCTTGAATAACCTGGATATAAAAATATCGGCTTGTGGCTGTCCCAATTCCTGCGCAATCGCGCATCTAAACGATATTGGTTTTTATGGAGTGGTTAAGCCAGAGATTGTTACCACTAGCTGCACGGGCTGTGAGTTGTGTATTCCGGTGTGTAAAAGAAAGGCGATAAAAATAAGAGAAGGCGTAGCAGTAATCGACGAAGAAAAATGTAGGCACTGCGGTCAGTGTTTGACCGTGTGCCCCTTCGACGCCATAGTCGAAACGAAAAGAGGATTCGCTGTGCTGCTTGGCGGCCAGGAGGGCGAACATGCCAGATTGGGAGACATTTTCGCCGAGTTCCTCTCTGAAGAGGAAGCCCTCAAGGTTACCGAAGAGTGCCTAAAGTTGGTCAAGGAGAGACAGGTCAACATCGCTACTATTATCGACGAAGTAGGCATAAAAGAGTTCAGGAAGATGCTGCTGGCAGAAAGCAAGCAAAAATAAACACAGGTGAACTGAAATGAGTGAGCTACCGGATAACTGGGAAGACCGAAAAAGTACCTGCGCCTTCGCAAAACACCACCGGGTTAGCAAGGAAAGACATGAGTCATCTTTATCGGAATAAGTCTACAAAGAATAATAAGCTACGCAACACTCATCCAGACCATAAATTAAGGGTTTACTCTGATATTACCCAATTAATAGCCAGCCCACAGAATCCGACGCCGCTGGTTAGGTTAAACAGAATCAATCCTAATAGCAGCCTCCAAATCTATCTAAAGCTGGAAAGGTATAACCCTTTTGGTTCGATTAAAGATAGAATCGTGTATGAAATGTTGAAGGCTATGGAAGTGCAGGACAAAACAGTGGTTGAGGCGTCATCGGGCAATACGGGAATCGCCTTACTCTGCGTAGCTAACAGTTTGGGAATACCGGTAGAAGTAGCTGTCCCTGAGAACATTCCTGAAGAAAAGAAGGTATTGCTGAGATTCTTAGGGGCGAAGAAGGTCTGGGAAGCCGATGATGCCCTATGCCCCCGGTTTCCCTCCGAGGGAGCAAGAGGTATAGTAGATTCCCTGGTGAGGAGTCCGGCCACCAGAGATAGCTATATTAGCCCTAACCAGTATGAGAACGGGCTAAATGTTCAAGCCCATTACCGGGCAACCGGGCCGGAAATATGGCAGCAGACGCAGGGAAAGATTACCCACTTCTTTGCTGGTTTTGGTACCTGCGGTACAATAAGCGGTGTCGGCAGATACCTCAAGGAACAGAACCGGGGAATACAAGTCATCGCAGTGGAGCCATCCTCTCAAGACCATAAATTACCCGGCCTGAAGAGAATCAGCGGGCTCGATAAGCAGTACGTGCCAAAAATCCTAGATGAGGCTGTAATCGACCATTGGGTCGACGTGACCGATGAGGATGCGTATCGAACCGCAATAAAACTGGCCAGAGAAGATGGGATTCTGGTCGGCCCAACGACAGGAGCGATGCTTTATGCTGCTCTGCGTTATGCTAAATCAAGTACCGGCTTAGCTGTGGTCATATCACCCGACGACGCTTTCAAATACATCAGCTTTTATAGAGAGTTTCTCGATGCGCACACAGAAGAAACCGAAGCTAGAAGAACAGAGCACGACCTGAGTGCCCTGGTTTGCCCGTTATCCAGGATCAAGGCAGCGGAATTGGTGGATAAACTGAAGTCCGGCGAGATGGTTAGAATAATACTGGGAGACAGCGAGTCCCTTAAGAGCGTGGCCCAGGAGCTAAAGACCAGGAGCATAAAACCTAATTTTGAGCAGGAGGCTGAAGACAGGTTCATTCTAGTGTTTACCAAGTAATATTCGGCCAGTGGCCCGGCGTTATGCAGGCTTGCAGTGGATAAATTTTGATGCGGCGTTGTAATACTCTGGTTTCGCCAGTTGAGGTTAATGCGGTATAATGATTTTATATCGGATCTCTGGGAACGAGGCAAGATAGTATGGGGCACAATACAAAGATACAACCTGCTAAAGCAGGGACATCTCGCTACACAGAGAGTCCGCAAAAACTTCAGCAAGTTGCTAAGAAGAAAGAATCTGACAGCACCGACAACCGGCTGAATGTTTCGGATATCCTGGACGCCCTTCCCTTGTATGTTCTGTTGATAGATGAAGCACATCGCATTCTTCAGGCGAACAGGGCGGTGCAAGCACAACTGGGGGTCAAACCCAAAGACATCATCGGCAAGTACTGTCCTCAGGCAATACACGGGCTCGACCAGCCTTGGTATGCCTGCCCGCTGGAGGAAGCTGTTCAGAAAGACCGAGCCATCGAACGGGAGGCGCTTGACCAGAAATCGGGACGGTGGATCAGATCGGCAATCTATCCGACAAAAAGACTGACCCGAGACGGAAAGAAGATATTCTTCCACATGGTCAGCGATATCACAGAGCGCAAACAGGCCGAAGAGCAATTGATAGCCTTGCGTGAACAGCTGCGCTACCTCTCAATGTACCTGGAATCGATCAGAGAAGAGGAGAGAACGAAACAGGCACGAGAGATTCATGATGAACTGGGATCACTACTGACAGGGCTGAAAATCAATGTGTCCTGGTTAGCCAAAAGAGCTGACAAAGAGCAAGGCCCCCTGCTTCCCAAGATAAAGTCCATGGAGGAACTGATTGATGAGGCTATCCGAACAGTGCAGAGGATTTCCAGCGAACTAAGACCGGGAGTATTGGATGATCTGGGTCTCTCAGCTGCGATTGAATGGCAGGCACAAGAATTGGAAAGGCACACCGAACTCAGGTTCGAATTCAAGTCAAGTCCTAAAGAAATCACCCTGGATCGTGACCGTTCTACAGCGATTTTCCGTATCTGTCAGGAAGCACTGACCAATGTCATCCGCCACGCCAACGCAACTAAGGTCAAAATACTCTTGAAAAAAGAACCTGGTAGAATCATGTTGAGAATTTTCGACAATGGTAAGGGAATTGAAGAAAAACAGCTCTCCAGTCTCAAAGCCTTCGGGCTAATTGGCATGAGAGAGCGTGCCAGTTTTTTTGGGGGTGAGGTTAAAATAACTGGTACCCTAGGCAAGGGGACGACAGTTGCTGTAAGTATACCGCTTATGGGGGGGTAATTCAGATGCTGAGAATACTAATTGCTGATGACCATCCAGTTTTTCGGCAGGGGCTGAAGCAGATAATCGCCGAAACTCCGGACATGGTCGTAACTGAGGAAGCCACAAACGGATGGGAAGCGCTGAAGAAGGCAAGGGCGGGTTGCTGCGACGTCGTCCTTTTAGATATTTCCATGCCTTCCAAGAATGGCATTGACGTTTTGGTTCAACTGAAAAAGGAAAAACCAAAACTCCCCGTTCTAATGCTTAGCATGCATCCAGAAGAACAATACGCTATGCGGGCCTTAAAGGAAGGCGCCTCGGGGTATCTGACAAAGGAGAGCGCACCGGATGAATTGATACAAGCGATTCGGAAAGCGTCGACTGGAGGTAAGTACGTCAGCTCTTTCTTAGCCGAAAGATTAGCTTCTCTCGTGCACATGAGGGGTGAAGAATTGCCCCATGAGACTCTGTCCGCTCGTGAATATCAAGTTATGTGTATGATCGGCTCAGGGAAAAAAGTTACCGAGATTGCCAAGGAAATGTCGCTGAGCGTCAAGACCATCAGCACCTATCGCTCACGTGTCCTTGAGAAAATGAAAATGAAGAATAACGCCGAATTGACCCGATACGCTATAAATAATAGCCTGATACACTAGAAACAGATACGGATTCGACACCCCGGCTTTCATTGTGACGAAAGCCATAGCTCTATGTAAACCCCGGCTTGTTCCTTATCACCTCCTTAACTTTCTTATCTTAACTTTCTTGTGCCCCCGTAGTATCACTTGTTTGTAGGACAAATACTGATAAGGTAATTCGCCAAAATCCTACAAAACAATCAGACTTCCGCCGACATTACAGATAGCGGTCTTTGCTCTAATATTTAATCATATCGAATAAATATAAGTAGGAGAAACCATTACAAGTGGGAAACGCTGAGTCAGGAAATTCCCCATATCCTTAAAGCACAATCCGTAAGTGTAATTACTTGCGTAGAAATAGGGGGCTAGTCATAAGTAACAAAGTTGTTAAGGATGAAAACAACAGCCCGAGGGGCCTGGACAGGCGGCAGTTCCTCAAGTTCGCCGGTATAGCGGCATTAGCTGCCGTGGCAGGAGGTTCTATTGCCAAGCTCGGGTTCATCAAAAACGATGTTCAAGCTGAAGACAATAGCACTTCATCGAATCAAGTCTTGAGCCAACACCAGTGGGCGATGGTCATCGATTTGCGGCTCTGCGATGGTTGCGGAGGCTGCACTGAAGCCTGCAGCAAGGAGCACTATTTGACTCCGGGAATTACCTGGATCAAAGTTTACGAGCTTACTGGCTCCCTGGGGCAAAAGTATTATTTACCCCGCCCATGTATGCAATGTGAGAACGCGCCCTGCCTTAGAGTCTGCCCGGTGCACGCAACGTACAAAACTCCTGATGGTGTCATCGTCGTTGATCAGAATATCTGCATCGGCTGCCGGCTGTGCATGGGCGCCTGTCCCTATGCAGCGCGTTATTTCAATTTTAAGGACCCACCTCCGGTCCCGAATACCCTGCCTAAGCCGTCACCCGAATGGCCGGTACCGCAGATCAGGGGCACGGTCGGTAAGTGCGTTTTCTGCATACATGATACACGGGTGGGGAAATTGCCTGCCTGTGTAACCGGATGCCCGATGCAAGCTATCTACTACGGCGATCTGGTAACGGACCTGGCCACCAACGGCCGTGAAGCGTATAAGCTCTCCACCCTAATCGAAAGCAATGATGCCGTAAGGCTTAAAGAAGAGCTTAATACCCAACCCAGGGTCTACTATATACTCGGGCACGGGCAGGATTTGAACTTCTAGAGGCGTAATGCAATGGATAATGTTTACAAAGACAGAGCCAAACTTCAGGAGGCCGCGGTCCGGCCGATCCTCCACGGCGGTCGGCGGTTTCGCTTAATCGCCTTAATCCTGGCAATCATTGTTGCGGTGGGAGCCGGGGCTTACATATACCAGTTAATGCACGGCCTCGGGGTAACCGGTCTGAACAACGATGTTTTCTGGGGCATTTACATCATCAGTTTAGTGGACATTATCGGGATGAGCTATGGAGGAGCAGTAGTATCTGCGATTCTAAGGCTCGCCGGTGCAGCCTGGCGTGCTCCTATTACCAGGTTAGCTGAAGCTACGGCGCTGGTGACTCTTATTATAGGAGCACTATTTCCGATTATTGATCTCGGTCATCCCAGTCATATCTGGAGGCTTTTTGTATCGCCCAATCCCGGTTCACCGATACTCTGGGATATCATAGCTATCCTGACATATTTAATCGCAACCGTGCTCTTTTTCTATTTCCCTCTTATTCCGGACCTGGCGATTTGCCGTGATTCCCTGGGAGATAAAGTAGGACGATGGCGTAAGAAGATTTATACGGTCTTATCTTTGGGCTGGAAAGGTCTGCCCCGGCAGGAAAAGTATTTAAATTGGGGCATCAAGATAATGTCCATAATCATTATCCCGTTGGCGGTATCAGTGCATTCCGTCCTAGCCTGGCTTTTTGCTGTAACCTCCCGTCCCGGCTGGCATAGCACAATTTTCGCCCCTTACTTCGTGGTTGCCGCTTTATTCTCCGGCGTTGCGATGGTTGTTTTAGTGGTAGCAGGCTTTCGCAGGGCCTATCATCTGGAAAATTTCATCGGAGAAAAGCAAATTCGTTACTTAAGCTATTTAATGCTGATCCTCGGTGTAATGTACTTGTACTTTACCTTCTCCGAGCTTTTCACAGAAGGCTACACTTTAGAGACGACTTCAGTCCCTGTTTTGGCAGCTCTGCTTTATGGTAACTATGGGCCTTTTTTCTGGCTCTTTGCGATTGGTGGAGGCGTCATCCCAGTTTTACTAGTAGCCATCCCAAAAACGAGGACGGTCACCGGGCTGGTGGTAGCCTCAGCTCTGGTGGTTTCGACCATGTGGTTGAAAAGATTTCTCATTGTTGTTCCCACTCTGAGACAAGCGTTGTTTCCTGTTTCAACCCAGTCTTATACCGGAAATTTCATCGAGTGGGCCATCCTCATAGGAGCCCTGGCTGCCATACCTTTAATTCTAATGCTTATGTTCCGGGTCTTTCCTGTGATATCTGTACATGAAGTGGAAGAGGTCGAAGTGAAACGATCCGAACGGCAACCTGAGCTTGCCTCCGGCTTAGAGCAAGCTTAAAAGGAGGGTATAGACGATGAACTATGTTCGAAAGCTATCTTTGATTGGAGTAGCTCTTCTTCTAGCGTTGGCCGTGACAATTTTTCTGGGAAGTTGGGCATTGGCAGCTGTTCCACCATCTGTTCCCTCTAGTTCAGGAACGACGAGAATAGTCTTGACGACCAATCAGGTTAGTCAAAGCAATAGTGAAGGTATATCCGTTTCGGCTCAATTAACCGACGCTGGTAAGCCATTAGCAAATGAACCCGTGGAATTTAATGTGGCCGCCAACTTTTTCGGTGAGCAACAGGTCAATTTAGGCACGGTCCAAACTGATATTACTGGCACAGCAACTATTGTCTACCAGCCCGCACAGGATGGCACGTATGACTTTACCGCCCATTTTAGAGGTGATGGAACCTACCCCCATATCCAGATTACTAAAACGGTTACATATTCGGGGCCGGTATCTCAGTATACTCCAGAATCCTCAGGTTTACAGCCGGTACGAGAGTGGATTACTCCGGTGATCTACGGCGGCATCGGTCTTTTCTGGGTATTATTAAT
>JAJYLC010000121.1 GCA_021787935.1 Chloroflexota bacterium
TGCAGGCTTGGGCTCTTCTTAAGGTTATGAATATGATAGTCATCGGCCTTACCGGCGGGATAGCTAGCGGCAAGAGCACTGTGGCCCGGATGCTCTCGGAACTGGGAGCGGTAGTGATCGATGCCGATAAGGTGGGACATGAAACGTTCTGCCCTCACACCGAGGCGTGGCGCAAAGTAGTGGCCGCCTTTGGCGAAGGAATCCTGGGGCGTAACGATGAGATAGACCGCGGCAGGCTGGCTCAGCTTGTATTCGATGACCCCAAAGCGCTGAAGAGGCTCAACAGTATTATGCATCCGTTGATGCATGAGATTGTAAGGCAGAAAATCGAAGGCTTGCGCCGTGAGGGTGTCGAGGTAGTGGTTCTGGAAGCTACATTACTCGTCGAGGCTAAATGGACCGACCTTGTAGACCAGGTGTGGGTTACCATAACGCCGGAGGCTGAGGTAGTCAATCGCCTGGGCCGGAAGGGATTTACAGAACAGCATGCCAGGGCCCGCATCAAGTCCCAGACCCCTATAGCGCAGAGGGCAAAGAAAGCCGATGTGGTGATAGAGAACGATTCAGATATGAATACTCTCAGGAAGAGAGTCGAAGGGCTCTGGCAGCAGCTTCGCTCTCAAAAAATAAACCGGGCGAGCGCTCATGTTGATTAAAGAGAAAGCCTGGAGACAAAAAATTAAGCAGTCACTGGCCTCAAGGCAGAGGGAGATTGTTGTCAGGCAAGGCTTGAGGCCGTCTGCAGTGCTCATTCCCATCTATGAGAAGGATGGAGAGTATTACATCGTCCTTACCAAGAGAACGCAGAATTTAATGTATCATAAAGGACAGGTATCCTTTCCCGGAGGGGCTTACGATAAGGGTGACTGCGACCTGGCAGCCACAGCTCTTAGGGAAGCTTTTGAAGAGATCGGAGTTCGACCCGACGATGTGGAGCTACTGGGCAGTTTAGATGACCAGGCGACTTATACCAGTATGTTTATAATCACGCCTTTTGTGGGCGCTATTCCTTACCCTTATAAGTTCAGGGTTAGCAGTAGAGAGGTCGAAGAGTTGATCGAGGCACCGGTATCAGCGCTTTTAGACCCATCATGCTATTACTCTGAGACCCAGGACGAGGCAGGACGAAGCTATGGCTGGGGTCATTTTGTCTATAGCAATCACAAAATCACCGGCATAACCGCCAGGATATTGAGGCAGCTTCTAGACCTGGTTTTTGTTTGAGCAGTTTACCCAAGTACTTACCAGTTCAGCAAAAGCTGGCGCAGCTTAAACAAAGCAGATATTACAGCTTGGCGTTTCACTAAGTTGCGGCGAGGCGGGTAGCGGGCAGAGAATGCGATTTTCTTACCATTCCCCCCATCAATGGCTATATAAACGGTGCCCACAGGCTTACCTTCGATCTCAGCAGGGCCAGCCACTCCGGTGACGCCAATGCCGATATCAGCCTCCAGCCTGAGACGTGCTGCTACAGCCATAGCTGCAGCCACCTCAGGGTCTACAGTGCCTTTTTGAGCCAGCAGGTCTTTATCTACACCAAAGGCAGCCTTGGCCCGGGCTGAGTAGGCTACAAGCCCTCCCTTGAAGTAGTCTGAGCTTCCCGGGACATCGGTTATAGTGCTTGCCAGAAGACCGCCGGTGCAGGACTCCATAGTCGCCAGGCTCAGCTTCTTTTCTCTGAGCATGTCGCCTGTTAGGACCTCCAGGGCATCTTCATCGAATCCCCAGATAGCCTGACCCAGGATGGCCTTCAGCCTGGATTCAGCCTGGGCAATCATTTCTTCTGCTTTGGCGCGTTCGTGCGACTTGGCAGTGAGGCGAAGCTGGATACCATCCATCTTGGCGTAGAGCGCCAGAGTAGGGTTGGCTGAGGAGAGGAGGGGGCTCACCATCTCATCCAGTTTGGCTTCGGGTATACCTGCGGTCTTGATGATGCGCGAGATAATCACCTCGCCACCCGACTTTTGCTCAAGTTTGGGTTTTATCTCATTCAACCACATGCGCTGCATCTCCCAGGGCGGGCCAGGCAGCGCCAGGATTATTTTGCCTTTACGCTCTACCCACCACCCCGGGGCTGTGCCTACCGCGTTGGGAATGGCGCAAGCTGAGGGGATGATGTTCGCCTGCTTGATATTGCGCTGGGGCATCTCGATGCCGAGCTTACGGAACATGCTCTTGAGTCCATCCAGAATTTCACGGTCTACTTCCAGCGGCTCTCCCATTAATTCAGCGATGGCCTCACGGGTGATGTCACCTTCTGTGGGTCCCAATCCTCCGGTGGTTATGATGATGTCTGAGCGTTCCCAGGCTCGTTTCAAGGCCTCTACTATGCGGGACTGGTTATCGCCTACATGTGTTATCCAGTAGAGGTCTATGCCCAGCGTCGGCAGCTCGGCGGCAAGATAGGGCGAGTTGGTGTCAGTTATCTGTCCCAGAAGTAGCTCGGTGCCGGTGGATATGATTTCAGCTTTCAATTCATCATATCCTTTGAATCAATTCTTGAAGTTTACCTTGATGGAGAGGACAGAAGTCATATTCGCTTTCTAGCTGGGCTTCTATCACCTCCTGTTGCCAGTGGGCATTGTAGAGCCGACAGCCCTTATCCTGGCAAAAGGGATCGCCCCACAGGTGGTAAAGAACCGCCTGCATCACGTAGCCCTTCATTATTTCAGTGAGCCTTTCGTCCGCGTGGTCGATAAACTGTCCTCTAAATTGGGTGTCGAGTTTTGTTGCAGTGGCATCAGGCATTCCCAGCATGGTGTATTGCTGTTTGAGAAGGTAGTATTCCTTGGGCTTGGCCGGTGCTTCCACTATGCCGGTAGTAGATATGACTGAGGGGAAACCGTAGATGCTTACCCGGGCATGATAGCGCTGATCATCTTTATCCCAAGTGCCGAAGAGCTGGTTGGTGAACACAACGTGGATATGAGAGAGGTTGCACTCAGGGCGGGGTATTAGCTGCTGCAAGATGCCCACAAGTTTGTAGCCGTCGTAGAGAATACCCCAGATATTTTTGCCAGGATTGGTGAGCCTTCTCCGCTCATATTCTACCTCGCCTGGCAGTGGCGAAAAGTTTTGCCCCCGCCTTAAAGGATTTCGCACTTTGGCCCGGGCGAAATCTTGAGACAAGCTCGATAGACTTTCCTCTGACAGGGTCCCTAGATGAAACTTGATGAAGCTGTCTCTGAGGAGAACCTCGAGCGGGGGCAAGACTTTCTTGACATAATCGCACAGTTGGGCAAGGTCAAGAGAAGCAGCCGTAGGCTCGGAGTATAAATAGACATAGATTTGTTGCTTCAAGGCTAGCCTAACTAGTGGGCTGCCACTTTCTTCAGCACCCTCAGAGTTGCTTCGCTAGCTTTCTTCCCTGAGAGAAGCATGGCGCCGAATGTTGGCCCCATGCGAGGAAGGCCATATACGGTGCTTGTTGCCATGCCAGCAACGATGAGCCCTGGATGGACTTCGCCGGTGTGCTCTACAACTAAGTCCTCCGATCTTTCCACCCACATTGCTCCATAGCCCACAGTTTGAATCAGGCCTCTTTGTTCCAGCTTCTTACACACGCAGGCATCATGTCCGGTTGCATCGATAACCACTTTGCATTCTAGTGCTACGGGGTCGACGCAAGTGATTTCTCTGGGCATCGCGGAGACCGGCGTCCAGTTAATTACAACTCCGGCAACGCGATTGCCCTCCCTGAGTACCACGTCATCGAAGATGCTCAGGTTGGCGAACTTAACCCCCGCGTCGCAGGCAGCAGCAATAAGCTTGGAACAAGCGTGTGGACCGTCGGCAGTATAGAGTCCCTCTGTCGCCAGTTCATACGGCACCTCCAGTTCCTCCAGTACTTCCTGGGCTGGAGCTCTCAGGGTAACCTTGTTCATCAGATAGCCGCCGATCCAGAAGCCACCACCAAGGTAGTTGTTTCTCTCGACAATAAGCACCTTGAGCCTTTTTTTGGCTAGCTCTTTTCCTGCCATAAGCCCGCTGGGCCCAGCTCCGACAATGATAACATCACTGTCAGCATACTGCTCAAACTGGCGCAGGAAGCCACCAACGATAGCCTTTGTAACGTCTTTTTCCGATACTGAGTGAAAAATTGGCATTTCTGGTCTCCTTTCTATTCCATTTGATATTTTAATGCCATAATTAGCAACGCACTGAGGTGGTACCGAGGTATTTAGCGACTAAATCCATGGCACAGTACTGGCCGCACATGCTGCACCCCGCTCCTGTGGTACCATGCTGGCCGCGAGCCTTTCTGGCTCTGGGCGGGTCTATGGAGAGTTTCACCTGCTCATCCCAGTTGAGGTTCTTGCGGGCTACCGACATCTTCCTGTCCCAGTCCATAGCGCCCTTCACGCCCTTTATAATGTCTCCGGCATGGGCGGCTATGCGTGCGCCGATAACTCCTTCCCTTACATCATCAGGATCGGGAAGTGAGAGGTGCTCCGAAGGCGTAACGTAGCAGAGGTAATCTGCACCTGCTGCGGCAGCAACGGTGCCACCAATGGCAGCGGTGATATGGTCGTAGCCAGCGGCAATGTCTGTTACTAGCGGGCCCAGCACATAGAATGGCGCTCCCTTGCAGACCAGCTTCTCCATTTGTACGTTGGCTGCGATCTGGTCCAGCGGCATGTGCCCCGGTCCCTCCACCATTACCTGCACTCCGGCGGCGCGGCTGTGCTCGACCAGCTCTCCGATGGTGAGCAACTCCTCTATCTGGGCGCGGTCGGAGGCATCGGCCAGGCTCCCGGGACGGAGTCCGTCGCCCAAGCTGAGCGTGATGTCATATTTATGTGCAATCTCAAGCAGGCGGTCGAAGTACTCATAGAGGGGGTTTTCCTTACCGTTATGCAGCATCCAGCCGATGGTGAAAGCGCCCCCACGAGAGACAACATCGGTCACTCTCTTAGCCTTCCGCAGGCGGTCTATCGCCTTCAGGGTTATGCCGCAGTGCACGGTCATGAAATCGACGCCATCTTCCGCTTGCTCCTGGATGGCAACGAAAAGGTGTTCGACAGGCATAGCTACAATTGAGCCATATCTATTGATAGCTTCGATGCTGGCTTGATAGAGGGGAACTGTGCCCAGCGGCAGCGATGTTGCGGCTAAAATGGTGCGGCGAGTGGCTGAGATGTCGCCGCCGGTGCTCAGGTCCATGACCGTGTCCGTCTGAGCATCTATGGCAGATTGCAGCTTTTCCAGCTCGACATTGACATCGGCGTAATCGGAGGATGTGCCGATGTTGGCATTGACCTTGGTGCGTAGCCCTTTCCCTATGCCACAGGGCTCAACTCCACGGTGGTTGACGTTAGCAGGTATTACGATTAAGCCTTCAGCCACACCCTGGCGCACCAACTCCGCGTCGAGCCCTTCTTTATCGGCGACAGCCTGCATTGCCGGCGATAAGATAGCTTTTCGCGCCAATTCTAACTGGGTCATTTTAACCCCCTTGAAAAACAAAAAACCAAGAACCTGATTTGCGGGAGTTCCTGGTCTGAAAACCGCCTTTTCCTCCGCTCGTATTACCGAGATCAGGTTCTAAGGGTTATCCCGAATCAGTCGGGATTCTCAGCTTGTGAGCACCCCTAGCGGTTCCTTATTCAACTTCTTACAAGCATACAACAAATTCGGTCAAAAAACAAGTGCAATTCCAGCTCACAATGAGAATTCCTTGCGCCGTAGCTACAATTTATGTAGAATTAGCCTAATCAAAAGGGCTTCCTTCTGAGCGAAATATTACGGATACCTTAAACAATTGAAAAAATAATAGGAAAGGACAAATAGATGGCTAAAAAGATTTATTTTTGTTCTGAATGCAGAAAACCAATCATATATCTAGGCGATGGTTACTGGCGTCATAAAAAAAAGCCATTAGATGGGCATAAACCTAGTCCAAACCAGTCCCGAGATGACAATGATGAGGCGCTTAAGTTAGGTGGAGAAATCATTATGGGTGCAACACATCCTGCGTTATATATAGGAATAAAGGCAGCTGAAACTGCGGCAGACATATACAAAAAAATAAAAGGCGATAATTAAAGTCAAAAATTGAAATATCGAAATAAACACGAAAGAATCAAAAATAAGTATGGCAGCGGAGTCTTCTTATTGAGCGGTGGCAGGTTTTCAGTGGCCTGCAACGCCTATCCTACGTTCTCGGCTCTATCAGATTAGGAGGGATAATGGCAGGTATTTATTGCGATTATCACCTTAAAGATTACCATGGTAAGTACAGCTTCTCGTGGAAGATACCTGTACAGTCCCCTAATCAAGCCGTACGCTGTTGCAGGTCTGGTTGTTCAAAGCTTGGTATGGTGGGGTTAAGCTCGGAGGAGGATGCAGCTTATCGGAGTGGCGAACGCATATTCACTTGTGGCCGCTTTATCCGCCTTGAAGTACAGTGAAACAGCCTATTTGGTACGCTTATAATTGAACTTGCTCTTGCTATAATATAAGGTCTTGAA
Source organism: Chloroflexota bacterium (assembly GCA_021787935.1). GTDB lineage: Bacteria > Chloroflexota > Dehalococcoidia > SZUA-161 > SZUA-161 > JACWAE01. The sequence goes on from JAJYLC010000121.1 coordinate 6,471, forward strand.
TTAGGAGCAGAACTCGCCCTTAACTGGGGCTCTGCGCTATCCTGACAATGACAATCAGGGCGAATATCCTTTTTCAGTAGACCTGATCTCTGCCGGGATTGGGCCCAGGAGCCCAGGACCAAACGACATACATCTTAGTCCCCCCCATCCTCTCCAATGTGATCCTGGTACGTACGCCGCGCCCGCGAATGGAGGCAGCTAACTTGTGCGCCTTCGCCCTCTCTTTTTCGCCGCCACCCGAGAAAACAGCATAACCGAACTGATAATGGTATAAACGATCTCCGAATCTCCGCTTCATCTTCATCCCAGCGTCTCCTTGACGGCCTACTGGCAAACAATGGAATTGCCCAAGTAGAGCCCATTGTGAAACTACCTTATTTGAGAAGGATACAAACGGGGCACCACATCCATTGCTGGACTTTCCCGTTGCCCTCAGGGTCAATACGCTGTGAGATGGACGGAGGGAGCATGGGTGTCGCCGACACTCTGGGTCGGGTCTTCTTCAAGTCGCTAACAACGTTGTTGGTCTGTTCTCTAATAGGCAACTGTTTCGTGCCCCGGGCTGCCACGCGTTCGTAGCCGAATGAAGCCGAAATCGCAAAGTCTAACCCACCTTCTCCGACAAGGAAAGACAGCCGCTTTAGATCGTTACTTGCATTTGCAGTTCTCTTCTTGAATTCAACGACTGCTCTTGGCCTATTGGTTCTGGTATTCCATAGCACCAAGTCGCAACGACCGTTTCCCTTTACCGCATTTGGTTTTCGTCCCGGTGGTCGTAGTATTCTCAGGGCGTCGACATCTTTGCTCTTGGTTTCAAAGGACAGCCAGTCTTGGGAGTACAGTTTGCCCAGCCGTTGGTATACGTAGACAGACGACAGGTACTCTGGAGCCTGAAACGCGAAGCGATTGGAGTACTTGATCGAATCGCGCTGCGCTTTCTTCATGCCCTGTTCGATTGCATCAATGATCTGGTTCTGCGATGGCTGACTCATGCCTTCACGCTCTTCCAATAGGTAGTCCTTCTGGATAGGCCAATAATACACCTGTTGCGGATAGGGCGCAAGGCATCCCCGTTT